>JANMRY010000014.1:0-17470 GCA_031388695.1 Anaeromyxobacter sp.
ACCATCGTGCAGGGGGTGACCTGGTCGGCGGTCTTCTCGGCGGCCGCCACCTACATCGCGCTCAAGCTCGGGCAGGGGATCGAGTCGGCCATCCCCATCGCCATCCTCACCGTCGGCCTCTCCACGGTGCTGGCGCGCGCCCTGGGCAGGGCCTCGACGCTGCTCGAGAACGTCAACGTGCTGGCCATCGGCGCCACCTCGGGGATCATCGCCGGCGGCTCGGTCTTCACCATGCCGGCCGTCTACATCCTCGGCCTGGAGGGGCGCTCCGGCTTCTGGCAGATCTTCCTGGTGCCGCTGCTCGGCGCCGTGCTCGGTGTGCTGCTGCTGGCCCCGTTCCGCCGCTACTTCACGCTCGACCTGCACGGCCGGCTCCCCTTCCCGGAGGCGCGCGCCACCACCGAGATCCTGGTGGCCGGCAACCGCGGCGGGCGCAGCGCCGTGGTGCTGGCCTGGTCGGCGGCCACCGCGGCGGTCTACGACTTCGCCGGCCCGACCCTCAAGGCCTTCTCCGACACCTTCTCCACCGCCGCCGTCGGTCCGCTCTCAGGCTTCACCGAGAAGACCCGGGCCGTCTTCTCCATGAACACCTCGGCCGCCATCTTCGGCCTCGGCTACATCATGGGGGTCGACTACGCCGCCATCATCCTGGCCGGCTCGATGGTCTCCTTCTTCGCGCTGGTGCCGCTCTTCGCCTGGTTCGGTCCGCACCTGGCCGGGGTCCTGCCGCCGGCCTCGGCGCCGCTGGCCGGCATGGCGGCCGAGGCCATCTTCGCCACCTGGGTGCGCCCCATCGGCATCGGCGGCATCTTCGCCGCCGGCGTCATCTCCATCCTCAAGATGTCGCCGGTCATCGTGCATGCCGGCCGCCAGGCGGTGGCCGAGGTGGCGCGGCTGGTGCGGGGCGGCGCCAGCGAGGTGACGGAGCGGACCGACCGCGCCCTCCCCATGTGGTTCACGCTGCTCGGCATCGGCGCCGTCGGCCTGGCCATCTTCAGCTACTTCCGGCTCTCGGTGCTGGCCGGCGAGCCGCGGGCCACCACGTTGGCGCTGGTGGCCACGCTGTTGACGCTGGGCGTCTCCTTCCTCTTCGCGGCCGTCTCGGCCTGGGCCATCGCCCTCATCTCCATCACCCCCATCTCCGGGATGACGCTGACCACGCTGATCATCACCGCGGTGGCCCTCTCGGCCCTGGGGCTCTCGGGCCCGAGCGGGATGCTGCAGACGCTACTCATCGGCGGCGTGGTCTGCACCGCGCTCTCCATGAGCGGCTCGCTGGTGACCCAGTACAAGATCGGCCACTGGCTCGGCGCCACCCCTCGCACCATCGAGATCGCCAACATCCTCGGCTCGGTGGTGGCCTCGGCCGCCACCACCGCGGTGATCATGCTGATGGCGCAGGTCTACGGCTTCACCCCCGACGCCGCCCACCCGGCGGCCCTGCCGGCCCCGCAGCCCAACGCAATGGCCGCGGTGCTGCGCGGCGTGATGGGGAGCGAGGGGGCGCCCTGGTTCCTCTACGCCATCGGCGCCGTCTTCGCGGTGGCGCTGGAGCTCTGCGGCGTCTCCGGGCTGGCCTTCGCCCTCGGCATGTACCTGCCCATGGAGCTCAACTCGCCGCTGGTGATCGGGGCGCTGGTGGCCTGGCTGCTGCGCCGCTCCTCGAAGGACGCCGCGGTGACCACCGCCCGCACCGAGCAGGGGACGCTGATCGCCTCCGGCTTCATCGCCGGCGGAGCCCTGGTCGGGGTCTTCGCCGCGCTGCTCAAGTTCATCGAGGACCGGACCGGCACGTCGTTCGTGCCCGACCTGACCGACCTGCCCGGCCTCGGGCCGGCCCTGGCCGCCTGGGGCAACTGGCTCGGCCTGCTCGCCTTCACCCTGCTCTCACTGGGGGTCTACACCGTCAGCCGGCGCGCCGCGCCGGAGGGGAACCCTTCACCGTGAAGCCCGCCCGCAGAGAGTCGGTCCTCGATCGCTTCCTCCGCTACGTCCGGATCGACACCCAGTCGGCCGAGGACGTGCCCCAGGTGCCGAGCACCAGGAAGCAGCTCGACCTGGCCCGGCTGCTGGTCAAGGAGCTCAAGGGGCTCGGCGTCAAGCGCGTCACCCTCGACGCCCACGGCTACGTGATGGCCACCATCCCGGCCAACCTGCCCCGCGACCACCTGGCGCGGGGGAAGGTGCCGCGGGTCGGGCTCATCGCCCACCTCGACACCTCGCCGTCGGCCTCGGGCGCCGGGGTCAAGCCGCAGGTCTTCATCTACCGCGGCGGCGACCTGAAGCTGCCGGGCAACCCGGAGGTGGTGATCCGCGCCCGGGAGAACCCCGAGCTCAAGGGGCAGGTGGGGAAGACCATCGTCACCTCCGACGGCACCACGCTGCTGGGGGCCGACGACAAGGCCGGCATCGCCGCCATCATGACGCTGGCCGAGCAGCTCTGCGCCCCGGGCGCCCCGCTGCACGGCGACGTCCAGCTCGCCTTCACGCCCGACGAGGAGGTGGGGCGCGGCACCGCCTTCTTCGACCTGGCCCGCTTCGGCGCCGACGTGGCCTACACCTTCGACGGCGGGACCGTGGGCGAGCTGAACAAGGAGACCTTCAGCGCCGACGGCGCCACCATCACCGTCACCGGCCGGAACATCCACCCCGGCGAGGCCAAGGGGGTGATGGTCAACGCCCTGCGGGTGCTGGCCGACGTCATCGTGCGGCTCCCCCGCGACCTCTCCCCGGAGCGGACCGAGGGGCACCAGGGCTTCATCCACCCGCACACCGCGGGCGGCGAGGAGGCGCTGGCCAGCGTCAAGCTGCTGCTGCGCGACTTCGACGAGGCGGGGCTGAAGAGCCAGAAGAAGCTGCTCGAGGCGATCCTCAAGGAGGTGCGCCCGCTCCACCCCGGCGCCCGCGTCGAGCTGGAGGTCAAGCCGAGCTACCGCAACATGCGCGACCGCCTGGCGGCGGTGCCGGAGGTGGCCGACGCGCTCGAGGAGGCGACGCGGCGGGCCGGGATCAAGCCGCGCTGGGTCCCCATCCGCGGCGGCACCGACGGCTCGCGCCTCACCGCCATGGGGCTGCCGACGCCCAACGTCTTCGCCGGCGGTCATAACTTCCACGGCCCGACCGAGTGGCTGGCGGTCGAGGGGATGGAGAAGGCGGTGCTGGTGGCCCGCCACCTGCTCGCGGTCTGGGTCGAGGTGGGCGTGAAGCGAAAGCCGGCGGGGCGCTAGGGACGGGCGCACCGGGCGAGTGCCGGTTGGGGATCGTGCCGGGGCGCTGAGCCGCATGGGGAGGAACGATGACGACACGGTCCGAGCGGGCCGAGGCGGTCCGCAAGCTGGTTCGCGAGGCGAAGCACGGCCTGCTCTCCACCGCCGGCCTTGAGCCGGCCGGCATCCCCTACGGCTCGCTGGTCCCGGTCGCCTCCACCGAGGAGGGGCTGCCGCTGCTGCTGGTCTCGCACCTGGCCCAGCACACCAAGAACCTGGTGGCCGACGGCCGGGCCTCGCTGCTGGTGCTCGAGCCGACGACCGGGGACCCGCAGCAGGCGGCCCGGGCCACGCTGCTCGGCACCGCGCGGCGGCTCGAGGGGGCCGACGAGGCGGCCGCGAAGATCCGCTACCTCGCGGTCCACCCCGACGCCGAGCGCTACTTCGAACTCAACTTCCAGCTCTGGGCGCTCACCCCGGTCGAGGCGCGCTACGTCGGCGGCTTCGGCGCAGCGGCCTGGGTGTCGGGCTCCGAGCTGGTGGGGCGATGAGGGGATCGAATCAGGCGCCGCCGACGCCGAGGTTTCGTGTAGTCGGCAGTGAGCACCTTGTCACCGGTTCCAGTTGCGTAGCGCTCGACGGTCTTCAGTCCTTTCGAGCCCCGTCCCCTTGTCCGCGCGAGTACCGTTCCATGAAGCGCGCCCCGAACGCCTGCCTTGCCGCTAGGGAATTGTGCGCGCAGACGACGCGAAGGTTGGCCTCACTGGGTTCACCCCACCTCGCCCACGGGTCGATGTGATCGAACTCCAGCCGGTGCGTCGAGCCGCAGGAGCCGCCGCCATCGAGTGGCCAGGTGCAGCGGCCCTGGTCGCGAGCCCAGACGGCGCGCTTGACGGCCGCCGGGATCGCCTCGCGGTGACCGTCGCGGCGGTGCGGCGGTGGCTCTGCAACGGCCCGTGGTTCCGTCGCCTTCGATTGGGAGTCTTCAGGCGAGGCCGGGGCGGGCGTCTGCTGGGCAACCAGAGCCGGATGGTTGGCCGCGATCCCGGCCGGGGTCGCGGCGACGGTCTTCCTCGGCCGCTTCACCAGCCCCCTCGCCTTGGCCTGCTTCTCCAGCAGCAGCCGGAGCGCGGCCTGGAGCACCTGCTCGGTCGTGGCGTTCGGGATGGCGTGCGAGAGGCCGTCCCTGGCCTTCTCCAACTCCAGAAGGAACTCCCGGCTGACCGTAACGTGGAGCCGACGCAGGTCGGCGGTCAGCGGCTCGACGTCGTCGCGGGTGGGAGGAGCCGAGGTCCGAGCGGGTGGGGCTGGCAGCAGTCCAAACGTTTGGACTGACTCCCCGGCCGGGGCTGCCGTCACAGCCGGAGTCGCCGTCACGGACGGGGACGCCATGGGCGAGTGCGCGGGCTCCGGACTGGACGGCTCCACGAGCCAAGCTACCCGGCCCATCTCCACCCTGGTCACGAGGTCCCGGGTTGGCGGGTCCTGTCTGGGGGCCAACTCGGCGGTGACCTCCTGGGCCTCGCGCGCCGAGAGGCCGAAGTACCGGGGCATCACCACGTCCCGGTTCTCCCGGGTAAGGACCTTGGCGAGCTCGGCGGTGGTCGACATGCAGAGCCGGCCATCTCGCAGGGGTGCGATGACCTCGGGAAAGCCCTGGACCAGCCGGGCCGCGCTGAGGCGCCAGTAGGCCCCGCTCCTGGAGAGACCGAGCTCGACGTGCAGGAAGGCGAAGAGGTTGGCATGTCCCAGCGCCTCCCAGCCGCGGCGCCGGTCGAAGTCGGCCAGCGCGATGAGGAAGTCGGCCATGGCCGACTGCTCGGTGCGGAAGAGGAGCTTGAGCGCGTCGCGGAGCTGCCGTGCTTCCAGGACTGCGAGAGAGAGGGTGGCCGCTCCGTAGTATGAGGCCGCGGCCGGGGAATGGGTCGGGTGCGCGTGTGAGTTCATGAACGGATCGTCTCACGGGAATTTCGGGCCTCGCCAGACGCACGGAATCGCCCGCAGCGCGGCGTTCGCGACCGGACCCTCGCGACCCCAGCCGGCGCCGCCATTCGCGTGGGAGAGACGAGCAGGGGCCGTCCCACGGCCATTCACGCACCGGCTCAGTTCCCGAACGTGAAATGAGCACGAAACGCGTCAAGCCCCGAGTGCGGCCATTTGGGTATAGCCCAGCCGGAAACCGCACGGCCCACGGCCGCAACCACTCCGGGTCCCGACCCCGACTCGCCGCTCGCGCTCCACGGAGCGGTTCGGCCCCGTCTTCCCCTCGCTGCGCCTTTCACTCGTAGATCGGTACCGATTGGCTTTCCTCGGCACCGCCCGCCAAGGACAGCACCGGCCGCCCGAAGGCGGCAGCGCCTCGCGGTACCGTCCGTCCAAGCTCACCCTTCGCAACGTCTCCCGGCCGTCGATCGCCTCCGCCGGCTGCCGGGCTTCGCCCGCCGCCCCCTCACCTCCACACCACCAGCGACGCCCCCAGCACCACCAGCGCCGCACCCGCCAGCTGGCGCCGCGGCAGCCGCTCCCCCATGAGCACGGCGATGACCTGGGCGAGGACCACCGAGGTCCGCTTCAGCATGGCGTTCCAGGAGGCGTGCAGCAGCGCTGAGGCGACCAGCAGGGCCGGGCCGGAGAGCGCCCCCACCTCGATCATCCCTCGGCCTTCCCCCGGCTGAAGAGCTCCTTCATCACCTCTTCGAGCGGCGGATCCTCGACGGTGAGATCGGCGACCGGCAGCGCCGCCAGCAGCGCCCCGACCACGGCCGCCACCTCCTCGGCCTTCACCTGCACCACCGCCTGCACGCCGTCCGCGGAGACCACGGCGCCGAAGCGGGCCAGGTCGGCCGCCGCCGGCGCCGCCCCGGAGAAGCGCAGCGAGATCCGCTTGTCCGGCTTGAGCCGCAGGGTCAGCTCGCGCAGGTCGCCGTCGTGGATCAGCCGCCCCTGGTCGATCACCACCACCCGCGGGCAGAGCTGCACCACGTCACCATGTAGTGGCTGGTGAGGATGACGGTGGCGCCGAACCGCTCGTTGTAGGCGCGGATGAAGCCGCGCACCGTGGCCTGCATGGAGACGTCGAGGCCGATGGTCGGCTCGTCGAGGAAGAGCACCCGCGGCCGGTGCAGCAACGCCGCCGCCAGCTCGCACTTCATCCGCTCGCCCAGGCTGAGCTGCCGGGTCGGCCGGTTGACGAGGTCGCCGAGCTCCAGCAGCGTCGAGAGCTCGCGCACCGTCTCCGCGAAGACCGGGGGCGGGATGTCGTAGATGGCCCGGTTGAGGGCGAAGGTCTCGGCCGGCGGCAGGTCCCAGATCAGCTGCTGCTTCTGCCCCATCACCAGGGTGATCGACTTGAGGAAGGGCGCCTCCCGGAGCTGGGGCCGGTGGCCGGCCACCACCACCTCGCCAGAGGTCGGGTGGAGCAGGCCGGAGAGCGTCTTGAGCGTGGTGGTCTTGCCGGCGCCGTTGGGGCCGAGGAAGCCGATCCGCTCGCCTTCGCGGACCGTGAAGGAGATGCCGTCGACCGCCTTGACGGTCTTGTAGGTGCGCCGGAAGACCGAGGCGAGCGCGGCGCCCAGGCCGGGCTGGCGCTGGTGGACCTGGTAGTGCTTGCTGAGCTGGCGGACCTCGATCACGGTCCCTACCGCCTCGCGCCCTTCTGTCCCTGCCCGGCCAGCACCAGCCGCCGCTCCAGCTCGCCGCCGATCACCGCCAGCTCGGCGGCGTCGAGGGTGGCCTCGGCGTACGGGAAGAGCTCGCGCTCCTCCCAGCGCACGTGGCGCGCCAGCAGGTCGGCGAAGGCCGAGAGGGCGGCGCGCTGCTCGCCCGGCGCGGCGGTGCGTGCCCGCTCGACCAGCCCCTTCAGCTCGATGTGCTCGGAGGAGAGCCGGGCCCGGTCGGCCGGCGAGAGGTGGGCCCCGAGCAGCGACTCCTCGGCGGCGGCGTGCGGCGTGAAGAGCTGGGCGTCGAAGCGCCGGGCCAGCGAGACCAGCCCGGGCAGGTCCCGCGGCGCGCCGGCCGCCTCGGCGTGGCCCTCCAGCGCCTTCTTGAGCTGGAAGGCGACCAGCAGGGCCTGGTGGTGCTCCGAGGAGAGCGGTCTGAGCTCGCGGCTCCGCTTCATGGCCGAATGCTGGGCCGGCCGGCCGGGACGCGCAAGGGAAGAAACGGTGCTCTTGGGTTGACGGGCTTCGTCGAGACCGACTACAGAGAACGGACAGCCGACCGATTCTAGAGTCAACCCTGGGATCAGCGAGGGACCACATGGCCTCCAGAGACACCATCCGCCCCGGCCGCCGCGCCGCGGTCATCGCCGGCCTGCGCACCCCCTTCGTCAAGGCCGGCTCCGACTTCAAGGACCTCTCGGCCATCGACCTCGGCGCCCTGGTGGTCAACGAGCTGGTGGCCCGCTCCGGGCTGCCGGTCAGCACCTTCGACATGGTCACCTTCGGCCAGGTGGTCCCCTCCAAGCTGGTGACCTTGATCGGCCGCGAGATGGTGCTGCGCTCGCAGCTGCCGCGCTCGGTCGAGGCCCACACGGTCTCCCGCGCCTGCGCCACCTCGCTGCAGGCCGCCACCACCGCCGCCGACCAGGTGGCGCTCGGCCACGCCGACTGCGCCATCGCCGGCGGCGCCGAGTCGATCTCCGACGCCCCCATCTTCGCCTCGCGCCGGCTGGCCCAGAAGCTGGTCGAGCTCTCCAAGGCCCGCTCCCTCTCGCAGCGGCTCTCGGTCATCGGCTCGCTCAAGCTCGAGGACCTGCGCCCCGAGCCGCCGGCGCTGGTGGAGCCGACCACCGGCCTCTCCATGGGTCAGAGCGCCGAGCAGATGGCGCAGAAGAACGGCATCAGCCGCCGCGCCCAGGACGAGCTCTCGGTCCAGTCGCACACCCGCGCCGCCGCCGCCTGGGCCGCCGGCAAGTTCGACGGCGAGGTGATGCACGTGGCGGTGCCGCCGCGCTTCGAGCGGGTCTCGGCCAGGGACAACATCGTCCGCGCCGACACCACGCTGGAGGCCCTCTCGGCGCTCAAGCCGGTCTTCGACCGGAGGTACGGCACCATCACCGCCGGCAACGCCTCGCCGCTCACCGACGGCGCCGCCGCGGTCATCGTCATGGCCGAGGAGAAGGCCAGGGCGCTCGGGCTCACGCCGCTCGGCTACATCCGCGGCTACGCCTACGCCGGCCTCGACCCCCGCGACCAGCTGCTGCAGGGGCCGGCCTACGCCGCCCCCATCGCCCTCGATCGGGCCGGGCTGACCCTGCAGGAGATGGACCTCGTCGACATGCACGAGGCCTTCGCCGCCCAGGTGCTCTCCAACCTGCAGGCCTTCGCCTCCAAGGCCTTCGCCGAGAAGGAGCTGGGGCGCCCCGCCCCGCTCGGCGAGATCGACCCGGCCCGGCTCAACGTCAACGGCGGCTCGATCGCGCTCGGCCACCCCTTCGCCGCCACCGGCGCCCGCATGATCACCCAGACGCTGCGCGAGCTGCAGCGCCGCCAGAAGCAGTACGCCCTGCTCACCATCTGCGCCGCCGGTGCCCTCGGCGCCGCGGTGGTGCTCGAGCGGGAGTAGCGCGCCCACGCCCCGACGGAGACCACCACCATGACCACGGCCGCGCCGCAGTGCTTCACCGTCGAGCTCACCGGGGGCGTCGCCACCCTGCTGCTCGACCTCCCCGGCGAGAGCGTCAACACCCTCTCGCCCGACGTCGGCGCCGAGTTCGACGCCCTGCTGACCCGCCTCGAGAAGGACGACACGGTCAGGGCGATCGTGCTGGCCTCGGGCAAGCGCGACGGCTTCATCGCCGGGGCGAAGATCGAGATGATCCGGGCGGTCAAGAGCGCCGCCGACGCCGAGGACCTCTCGCGCCAGGGGCAGGCCGGCTTCGACCGGCTCGAGGGGTACGGCAAGCCGGTGGTGGCGGCCATCCACGGCGCCTGCCTGGGCGGCGGGCTGGAGTGGGCGCTGGCCTGCACCTACCGCGTCGCCGCCAACGATCCGAAGACCACGCTCGGCCTCCCCGAGGTGCAGCTCGGCCTGCTCCCCGGCGCCGGCGGCACGCAGCGGCTGCCGCGCCTCATCGGCATCGCCAACGCCCTCGACCTGATCCTGGCCGGCAAGACCGTGAAGGTGCGCAAGGCGCTGGCGCTCGGCCTGGTCGACGAGGCCTGCCCGCCGCCGCTGCTGCGACAGGTGGCGGTGGAGCGGGCCCGGGCCCTGGCCGACGGCAGCCTGAAGCCGCGGCGCCCCATGCCCCGCAAGCCGGCCGGCATGCTGGCGGCGCAGGCGCTGCTGCTCGAGTCGAACCCGGTGGGGCGCTCGGTGCTCTTCTCCAAGGCCCGGGAGCAGCTGCTCAGGAAGACCCGCGGCAACTACCCGGCCCCGGAGCTGGCGCTGGAGGCGATCAAGGTCGGCTTCGCCCAGGGGATGGCGGCCGGCCTGGCGGCCGAGGCCCGCGGCTTCGGCCAGCTGGCGGTCAGCGACGTCTCCAGGCGGCTGGTGGAGATCTTCTTCGCCCAGACCGCCATGAAGCGCGAGAGCGGCGTGGCCGACGCCGCCGTCAAGGCGCGCCGGGTGGAGCGGGTCGGCGTGCTGGGCGGCGGCCTGATGGGGAGCGGCATCGCCTACGTGACCGTCAACGCCGGCCTGCCGGTGCGGCTGCGCGAGCAGAACGACGCCGCCGCGGCCAAGGGGCTGGCCAGCGTGGGCGGGATCTTCGCCGAGCGGGTCAAGCGCAAGTCGCTGGAGCGGCTCGACCGCGACGCCGCCCTGCGGCTCATCACCGCCGGGACCGGGTGGGAGGGGCTGGAGCAGGTCGACGTGCTGATCGAGGCGGTCTTCGAGGACCTGAAGCTCAAGCAGGAGATGCTCCAGGCCTTCGAGGCGATCAACCGGAAGGCCATCTTCGCCACCAACACCTCGTCGATCCCCATCGCCGAGATCGCCAGCGCGGCGGCCCGCCCCGAGGCGGTCATCGGGATGCACTACTTCTCGCCGGTCAACAAGATGCCGCTGCTGGAGATCATCCCCACGCCGCGCACCGCGCCCGAGGTGGTCGCCACCGCGGTGGCGCTCGGCAAGAAGCAGGGCAAGACGGTGATCATCGTCGGCGACGTGCCCGGCTTCTACACCAACCGGGTGCTCGGCCCGTACATGAACGAGGCGGCCTGGCTGCTCTCCGAGGGGGCGGCCATCGATGACCTCGACGCCGCGCTGGTGGCCTACGGCTACCCGGTCGGCCCCATCACCCTGCTCGACGAGGTCGGCATCGACGTCGGCGCCAAGGTGAGCAAGATCCTCCACGCCGGCTACGGCGAGCGCATGAAGCCGCCCGAGGCGCTCGACGCGGTGCTGGCCTCGGGCCGGCTCGGCCGCAAGAACGGCCGCGGCTTCTACACCTACGGCGAGGGGAAGAAGAAGCTGGTCGACGAGACCGTCTACGCCCTGCTCCCCGGCGGCAAGGCGCGGCAGAAGCTCGACCGCGGCGAGGTGGCCGAGCGGCTGGTGCTGGCGCTGGTCAACGAGGCGGCCCGGGCGCTCGGCGACGGCGTCATCCGCAGCCCGCGCGACGGCGACATCGGCGCGGTCTTCGGCATCGGCTTTCCGCCCTTCAGGGGCGGGCCGTTCCGGCTGGCCGACGCGCTGGGCGCCAGGGTGGTGGTGGAGAAGCTGGAGCGGCTCCGCGACCGCCACGGCGAGCGCTTCGCCCCGGCCCCGCTGCTGCTGGAGAAGGCGAAGGGCGGCGGGACGTTCTACTGAAGCGGGACAGGTGTCGTGCGGCCGGTGGACTTGCCGGGCATGATCAGGCGTGGTGCAATGTCGCACCCCCCCCCCCCCGTGAATCCACCGGGCACCTCGAGCCTGGAGAAGACCATGTCCAAGCGCTTCCCGCTGCTGCCCCCCGCGCTCCTCGGCCTCCTGCTGGCTGGACAGCTCACGGCCTGCGTGGGATCCGCCGGTGAGGCAGGCCAGGCCGGCCCGCCAGGCGGCAACGGCGCCAGCGCCCTGGTCAGGCTGACCACCGAGCCGGCCGGCGCCAACTGCCCGAGCGGCGGGACAAGGGTGGAGAGCGGGGTCGACGCCAACGGGAACGGCACGCTCGACCCGGCCGAGGTGAGCGCGACCGGAACGTCCTACGTCTGCAACGGGACCGCCAGGAACTCGCTGGTGAGGACCAGCGCCGAGCCGGCCGGCGTCAACTGCGCCTTCGGCGGCTCGAAGATCGAGTCGGGGCTCGACGCCAACGGCAACGGCGCGCTCGACGCCGGCGAGGTCGACCCGGCCGCCACCAGCTACGTCTGCAGCTTCGGGCCGAGCGGGACCATCTCGCCGAGCACCGGCATCCACGTGGCCTACAAGGCGGTCAGCACGGCGGCCGGCGCCCCCATCACGGTCCGCTTCACGCTCAAGGACGACCGGGGCTTCCCGCTCGATCTCGCCGGGAACTACTCGCTCAACACGCCGATCCAGCCGCGCTTCGCCATCGGGTACTTCACGAGGGACGCGACCAGTGGGCTGGTCTCGCCGCTGACGGTCTTCACCAAGGCGACCAGCGCGTCCAACCCGGTCGCGCAGCCGACCAGCTACAACCCGCTCGGCACCGCCGCGGGGTACGGCACCCTCGTCGAGAACGGCCTCGGCGCCGGCGACTACACCTACACGTTCCCCACCGCCTCGACCACCATCGGCCCGGTGGCGGTCGCCTACGATCCGGCCAGGCTGTCGGAGACCCACGTGGTCTGGATCCAGGCCTCCCGCCAGACCGACCTGGTCTACACCATCAACGCCAGCACCTTCGCCGCCGACAACCAGCCCTACTACTTCATCCCCAGCGGCGCCGGCGCGCCGCCGCAGCCGCGCGAGCTGGTCTCGCAGGCCAAATGCAACGCCTGCCACGCGAAGTTCAAGGCCGAGACCACCGCCTCGGCCGCCTTCCACGGCGGCGGCCGCGTCGACGCCGGCATGTGCAACGTCTGCCACAACCCGGCGCGCACCTCCAACCCGCTGGCCGACTCCTCGAGCTTCATCCACCGCATCCACAACGGCCAGCAGGTGGCCACGGCCAACCTGTTCCACGGGATCGCCGCCACCTATCCGCGCGACATCCGCGCCTGTGGCGCCTGCCACGACGGGGCGGCGCAGGGCGCCCAGGCCTTCAGCAACCCGACGGCGAGGGCCTGCCAGGGCTGCCATGACTACGTCTCCTTCACCGGCGCGGCCGCCATCTCCTGCGGGACCGGTGGGGGCCTGGTGCGCGGCCCAGACGGCAAGCCGCTCCCCTGCAACCACGCGGGCGGGGTCCAGCCCGACTCCAGCTGCCTGCTCTGCCATGGCCCGGGGGCCTCGTTCGAGACGGCGAAGTACCACAAGCCGGTCGCCCCGCCCGATCCGAACAACGGCTGGCTGGCCGGCGGGACCAACTTCAACACCAACGCCGCCTTCGTGGCCGCCGGCGGCCATGTCCCGCAGGGCGCGACCGTCATCACCTTCGACGTGAAGAGCGTCGACGCCGTGGCCGACGCGGTGACGCCGAGCATCAAGCGGCCGCAGATCACCTTCAAGCTGAAGAACGACGGCACCGACGTGGTCTTCCAGGCCTACGTGGCCGGCGCGGTCACCGAGCTGATGCCGAACTTCGTCGGCTCGCCGAGCGTCTACTTCGCCTTCGCGGTGCCGCAGGACGGCAACCCGAGCCCATCCGACTTCAACGCCTCGGCGAGCGGCTACCTCAAGAAGGTCTGGGACGGCACGGCCACCGGCACGGGCGCCGGCACGCTCACCGGCCCGGACATCCTCGGCTACTACACGGTCACGCTGACCGGAGTGCAGATCCCGTCCACCGCCACCCTGCTCACCGGCGGCGTCGGCTACAACTACTCGCTGAGCAGCGCGCCGCCGCTGGTCCAGACCAACGTGCCCGGCTACCCGTGGACGCCCAACGAACCTGCCGACGGCAAGGCGCAGGGCGGCCTGAGCGTCCCGTCGCCCAACGTCTGGAGGGTGGCCACCGGCTTCACCGGGCGGCGCGCCATCGTCGACAACGCCAAGTGCCAGAGCTGCCACGGCACCCTGGGCGTCACGCCGAACTTCCACGCCGGGCAGCGCAACGACGGGCCGACCTGCTCATTCTGCCACAACCCGAACCGCACCAGCGCCGGCTGGTCGGCCAGCTCGAAGTTCTTCATCCACGCCATCCACGCCGGCCGCAAGCGGACCGTCAACTTCACCTGGCACGCCACCCAGGTTGGTCCCGGCTACGACGAGATCGAGTTCCCCGGCACGCTCAACACCTGCACCACCTGCCACGTCCCGAACACCTACGACTTCACCAGCGCGGCCAACCTGGCCGCGGTCGCCGGGATGGAGCTCACCACCGTGGCCACCGGCACCTACAACGCCGACCCGATGGTCAACTCGACCTACTACACGGTCTCACCCTACGTGGTGGCCGACGGCATCACCAGCTATGGCACCGGCTTCAGCTTCAACGCCGGCACCGCCGTGACCACCGAGGCGGCCGGCACCACGCTGGTCATCTCGCCCATCACAGCGGCCTGCGTCTCGTGCCACGACTCGACCATCGCCATCGACCACATGAGGTCGAGCGGTGGCCGGTTCTACGCCACCCGCTCCGGCGTGCTGGCACCCGGCGCGTCACAGGAGCAGTGCCTGCTCTGCCACGGCCCGGGCCGGACGGCGGCCATCGGCGAGGTGCACCAGCGCTAGGCCGGAGGCGCGCCGGGAGGGGCCGCCGGCGCCGGCGCCCCGAGCAGGCGTGACAGCTCGGCGGTCGCCTCGGCCAGGGTCGAGACCACCAGGTCGGCCCCCGACTCCCGGAGCCGCTGGATGGCGCGCGACGAATCGACCTCGGGCTCGCCGGGGCGGAAGACCAGCACGGTCACCTCCGGGAAGCGACGCTCGAGCTGGTGACAGAGCTCCCGGGCGAACGGGCCGCCGTCCGGGGGGAGCTCCGCCAGGCAGACCAGCGCCGGCTTCAGCTGGGCGACGCGGGCCAGCACCTCGGCCACCGCGGTCGAGTGCGGGAGGATCTCCAGGGCCCCGAGCCCAGGCGCCAGCTCGACCGCCAGCATCTCGAGCAGCAGGTCGCCCTGGTGCCGGTGGACGCCGACGCCGAGGGCGCGCATCGGCGCGTCGAGCGGGACCCGGCTGGCGTCGCGGCGCAGGTGCTCGAAGATGTCGCGCGCGCTGGCCACGATGAAGGCCTCGTCGTCGCGGGTGATCTCCCGGCGCGCCTCGTCGCGCGCCGCGAAGACCAGCGAGGGGATGATGATCGAGTCGATCACCCCGACGGCGCCGAGGGCCGCCTGCTGGGCCCGGACGATCTCGCCGGCCTCGTCGTCGTCCCGGGCCAGCAGCCGCTGGTAGACGCTGATCTCGGTCCCGATCACCTGGGCGTCGCCGAGGAGCACGGCCATGAACTGGAGGTCAGGGACGTGCCGGCCCAGCACCGCCAGCGAGACGGTGATGGGGGTGGCCAGGGCCAGCCCCATGGGACCCCAGAGCCAGGTCCAGAAGAGGGCCGAGATGAGCAGGGCGATCGAGGAGACCCCGGTGCTGCGGCCGATCAGCAGGGGCTCGACGGTGTAGGCCGCGATGACGTCCAGCCCGAGGAAGAGCCCGACCGTCAACAGGAACGGCGACCAGCCGGGGAAGATGGCGAAGGCGAGCGCGGCCGGCATCAGCATGGCCGCCATGGAGCCGACGTAGGGGATGAAGCGGGCCAGGGCCGCCACCGCGCCCCAGAGCACGGCGTAGGGGATCCCCACCAGGTAGAGCCCGGCGCCGACGATGGCGCCGAAGGCGCCGTTGATGAGGGTCTGGGCCAGCAGCAGGCGGGTGATCCGCTGCGCCCCATCGTCGAGCGCCCGGGTCGTCAGGGTCACGTTGGCCGTGCCCATGAGGCGGATGAGCCGGTTCCGGAGGTCGTCGCGCTGGCCGAGGATGAAGATGCAGAGCACCAGCACGAAGAAGGTGGTGATGAGCGGCTCGGCCAGCGGCGCGGCCAGGTTCCAGAGGTGGGTGGCCGGGGAGATCTTCTCCTCGACGACGCTGACCTTGACGAGGTCGGGGTCGGCGCGGCGCTCCAGCTCGCCGGTGATCCGGCCCAGCAGGGCGTCGGCGCGCGCCAGCGGCTTGGAGCGGTTGTCGGTCAGGGCGGCGACCTTGTGCCGCAGGGCCTCGGCGTAGGTGCCGACCTGCGCCGTCAGCGCGTTGAGCTGCGAGGTCAGGACCCAGCCGGCGCTCCCCATCACGCCGATGGCGAAGAGCATCACCAGGATCAGCGCCGGGACCCGCGAGATCCGGTGCTGCAGCCACTTCATCGGCGACGAGAGGATGAAGGCCAGGAAGGCGGCGAAGGCGATGGGCATCAAGACGGCCCGCCCGCGCGACAGGATCAGGATCACCAGCGTGGCCGTCACCAGCCGGGTGAGCAGGGGGAGCGACTTGGGCAGTGCCGTCAAGAAATGACCCTAGCCCGATCGCCCCGCGAGGGTAAACCCCGTCAGGCGGACGCTCGCGTGCAGCCCAAGCCACCCTGCGCCGCTACGCCTCGCCCCATCGGTGATGCTCCCAGGAGCGAGCGCCGTGTCAGAAGGGAGGACCTCGTTCACCAATCACCGGAGGATTCCCGATGCGTCCTCGTCACGCGTTGCCCGTGGTCCTGCTCGCCGCCGCGCTGCTCCACTCACTCCCCGCCGCCGCCGCCGAGAAGCCGGTGAAGCTCGGCTTCGCCTACATCATGTCCGGTCCACTGGCGATCTACGGCCAGTTCGCCAAGCAGGGCGCCGACATGGCCGTGGACGAGGTGAACCAGCAGGGAGGCATCCTCGGCCGCAAGGTCGAGGCCTTCTTCGAGGACGAAGCCGGCAAGGCCGACGTCGGCATCCGGGTGGTCCGCAAGTTGGTCTACGACAACGGCGTGGACGCGGTGATCGGGCTCGACTCCTCGGGCACCGCCGAAGGCGTCGCGCCCATCATGCCCGAGCTGGAGACCCCGCTCATCATCACCCACGCCGCGACGCCTCACGTCACCGGCGACAAGTGCAACGCCTGGACCTACCGCATCTCCCTCTCCCTCCCCCAGAACATCGGGATCGCCGCCCGGCTCGCCCAGGACCTGCCCGCGAAGCGGTGGACCACGGTCGGCCCCGACTACGCCTTCGGCCACCAGTCCTGGGAGTACTTCAAGGCCGAGCTCGGGCGCCGCAAGGCGGGGGTGACCTTCGTCGCCGACGCCGACGCCGCCTTCCCTCCCACCAAGACCACCGACTTCTCCCCCTACATCACCAAGGTGATGGCCTCCGACGCCGACGGCGTCATCATCTCGCTCTGGGGCGGAAACCTCATCGACTTCGTCCAGCAGGCCAACGAGCTCGGCTTCTTCAAGTCGAAGAAGCAGCTCCTCTTCACGCTCGGCGCCGCCACCGAGGTGCTCGAGACCCTCAAGGACAAGATGCCGGCCGGCCTCTGGGTGGGTACGCGCTACTGGTTCCAGGCCAACGACTCGGCGCTCAACAAGGGGTTCGTCGAGCGCTACAAGAAGCGCTTCGGCACCTACCCCTCCTACAACGCCCACGGCGCCTACGCCGCCGTGATGACCTACAAGGCCGCCGCCGAGAAGGCCAAGGGGACCGACAAGAGGGCCATCGCCCAGGCGCTCGAGGGGCTCTCCCTCGAGGTCCCGGTGGGCAAGATCACCATCCGCGCCGAAGACCACCAGGCGGTCCAGGACGGCACCTGGGGCGTGACCGCGGCCGACAAGGAGTACGCCATCCGGATCCTCAAGCCGATGAAGACCTTCCCCGGGAGCGAGATCACGCCACCCCCGGCCTGCAAGATGCCGAAGCGCTAGGGCCCGCTGCCCACGCCGTCAGCCCCTGGCGCGGGCTGGCGGCGCCGGCGGCCACCCCATGGACCTGCTCCTCATCAACACGCTGAACGGCCTCTCATGGGGCATGCTGCTCTTCCTCATCGCCATGGGGCTCACCACCATCTTCGGGGTGGCAGGGGTCCTCAACTTCGCGCACGGCGCGCTCTTCATGCTCGGCGCCTACGCCTGCATGGCGGTCGCCAGGTGGACCGGGTCGTTCTGGTGGGGCCTGGCGGCGGCGCCGCTGGCGGTCGGGCTGGTGGGGGCGGTGATCGAGTCCGGCCTGCTCCGGCGGGTCTACGGGCGCGACGTCTCCTACCAGCTCCTGCTCACCTTCGCCCTCCTGCTCGTCCTCGAGGACGGCATCCGCCTGGCCTGG
>JANMRY010000086.1:0-46447 GCA_031388695.1 Anaeromyxobacter sp.
GCGTCGACCGCCGCCTTCTCGTCGTAGGGCGCCGAGGCCGAGCCGAAGTGGCGGGCGCCCCGCATCGCGTCGGCGAAGGGCTGGCTCGGATCCCAGTCGCTCACGGCCGAGAGGTTCACCCCCAGCGCGGAGGGCGGGCGCGGCCCGGCCAGGCCGTCGCCGGGCAGGAGCAGCGCCAGCCCCGCCAGCAGGAGGGGGAGGGTCGGGGCGTGCAGGTCGGTGGGTCGGTTCGACGCCATTGGGACACCTCGGTGCGGCGGGTCAGGGGCCGGCGGGCGCGGCCAGGGCGTCCGGCTGGCGGCGCGCGCGCTCGCGCAGGAAGTACCAGCCCAGGATGCCGGCCCAGGCACCGCCGCTCACCACGGCCGCGGCGCCGAAGGCCGCCAGCCGCGAAGGGGAGCCCGCCCCGGCCAGGCCGCCGGCGGCGAGGCCGGCCGCCGAGATGACCGCCACCAGCGCGGTGACCCCCGCGTCGATCCGCAGGCCCGGCATCCGCTGCACCGCCACGCCGGCGGCCGCCACCAGGTACTTGACCCCCTCGGCCGCCACCAGGCCGGTCAGCGCGCCGCGGAAGCCGTCGAGGTGGAAGCCCAGGGGGATGAGCGCCACCAGGCAGGCGAGCTTGGCGGCGCTGCCGGCCGCCATCCAGGGCACCCGCCCCAGGGCCAGCAGCGCGGCGCCGCAGGTGGCCTCCAGGATCTGGAACCAGGCGGCAACGGCCAGGAACTGCAGGATCCAGCCGGCCTGAGCGTAGCGATCGTCGTAGAGCAGGTCGATGAGCCCGGGGCCGCAGGCGAACAGGCCGCTGACGAGGGCGCCGCCGCCCAGCAGGAGCGGCAGGCGGACCCGGCCGAGCACCGGGGCCAGCTCGCCGCGCGCCGCCAGCCGGGCGTAGGCCGGGAAGGCCACCGAGGTGCCGACCTTGAGGACCGCCAGCGTCGGCAGCATCGCCAGCGCGGCGGCGATGCCGTAGACGCCGAAGAGATCGAGCGGGATGAGCTTCCCGAAGACCAGCCGGTCGGCCTGGCCGGCCATGAAGGTCAGCAGGGTGCTCAGGAACACCCAGCGGCCGAAGCCGAGCAGCTCGGTGAGCGCGGCGCGCTCGAGTCGGAAGTGGTGGCGGTGGCCGGGGAGCGCCAGGTGGCTCCAGGCGACGCGGACCAGGCTCGCCAGCAGGTTGGCCCCGACGAAGACCCAGGCGGCCCCCTCGTGGTTGGGACCGTAGTACCGCCGGTCGAGCCAGGCGCCGGCCACCGAGACCAGCACCGCCACCAGCTGGCTGGTCACCTCCATCACCGTGAGCCGCTCCAGCCGCGTGTGCCGATGGAGGGTATGGATCGAGGTGGCCTCGAGGCCGCCGAGCAGCGCCGCGAAGCCGGCCGCCGGGATGAGCCAGGCCAGCAGGGGCTGGCCGAAGAAGGCGGCCAGCGGGGCGGCGATGGCCCACGACGCGAGCCAGAGCAGCGTGCCGCGGATGCACTGCACGGTCCAGGCGGTGTCCAGGAAGGCCCGGTCGTCGCCGCGACGGCTCTGCACGATGGCCGGGCCGGTCCCGACGTCGGAGAACATCTGCAGCCCTTGCATGAAGACGGTGACGAGCGCCATCTGCCCGAAGACCGACGGGAAGAGCAGGCGGGTCAGCACCAGGTTGCCGAGGAGCCGGATGAGCTGGCCGGCCGCGTACCCGCCCACCGTCCATGCGGACCCGCGGATCGCCGAGCCGGGCGCCGGTGCGCTCATGCGGTGGCCCCCGGCGGGGCCTCCCGGGCCGGGCGCCTCGCCAACCGCTCCTTGAGCTCCATGATGGGCCGCTCGAACCACCGGTGGCTGGCCGTGGCCACCAGGATGGCCAGCAGCGAGGCCAGCGCGAAGCGGACCAGCGAGCCGGAGTCGGGCATCAGCCACCGGCTGGCGTTGAGCGCCAGCATGTGGACCAGGTAGATGCCGTAGCTCACGGTCCCGACGTGGCAGAGGAAGCGGTGCTCCAGGGGCAGGCGCAGCAGGTGGTCGGGGCGGATGCAGCAGGTCACCACCAGGGCGGTCATGGCCAGGGCCACCAGCCCCTCCGGCATGCCGTCGACCGCCAGCGTCACCAGCAGCAGGCCCGCGGCCAGCGGCGCGCTCCAGCGCTGGCCGGCGAGGCGCCAGGCCACCCGGAAGCCGGCCGGGCGGTGCAGCACGTAGGCGGCCAGGCACCCGAGGCAGATCGGCGTGGCCACGCTGGTGAGCACCCGGATCGACAGCAGCCCGCGATCCAGCAGGCCGGCCCCGACGCCCCACCGGCTCGCCTCGCCGAGCACCAGCAGCCCGGCCATGAAGAGCGGGGGCAGGAACCAGGCCCGGGCGTAGCGCACCACCGACGGCCAGAGCAGGTAGAACTGCTCCTCGGTGGCCAGCGACCAGGCGAAGTAGAAGATGACCCGGTTGCCAGCGGAGAGGTCGACGAACCAGTTGGAGGTGTAGGTGAGGAAGGCCGGGAGGTTGGCGAAGAAGCCGGCGCCGGCCGGCGTGCCCCGCTCCAGGAAGCCGACCAGCACCACGTAGAGCGCCACCACCGCGTAGTAGAGCGGGAAGATGCGCAGGGTGCGGCGCAGGTAGAAGCCGCCCAGCGAGACGGTGCCGGTCCGCCCCTGCTCCCGGAGCAGCAGGGAGGTGATGAGCAGCCCGCTGATGGCGAAGAAGAGGTCCACGCCCATGTAGCCCTTGGCCAGGATCCCTTGGTGCTCGCCAGCGTGGTGCCAGATGACCGCCAGGATGCTGATGCCACGCAGGCCGTCGAGGGTCTGGAAGTACCTGCGGTCCAGGTAGCCCTGGTGGGCTGCGGCGGACGGCGGGGGGATCATGACTGCCATGCCATGCACGAGTCACACCGAATCGGGCGGCGTTCGGCGAACGTCCGAAGAACGGCCCCGCCAGCGTCGGGAGCCCCGCCGGTCCTGCCGGTCCGGCCGGTCCGGCCGGTCGTGGCCCGAGTTAGCCCGTTTCGCCTGCCCTGGAGCGGTTAGATCCTCCTCGACATCGGACCTCGCACCCAGGAACTCCTTTGGAGCCCGTCCTCCTCACGTCCGCCGACTACTACGGAACCCTGGCCGCGGCCCGTCACCTCGGCCCGCGTGGGGTACCGGTGACGATGGCCGACGCGCGGCGCTCTGCGCCCGCCTCCTGGTCACGGCACGTCTCCAGCCGCCTGCTGAGCCCGGGCTCCTGCGAACCCGGGGCGATGCTGGCCTGGCTCCTCGAGCTGGGCGCGCGCCACCCGGGCCAGGTGCTGCTGCCCACCAACGACGACCTGGCCTGGCTCTTCTCGAGCGAGCGCGAGCGCCTCTCCAGGGACTTCCGGCTCTACTCGCCGCCCGCCGCCACCATCGCGAGGCTCCTCGACAAGCGCCACCTGCACGAGGCGGCGGCGGCCGTTGGCCTGCAGACGCCCCGGACCTGGTACCCGGCCGACGAGGGGGAGGTGGCGGCGCTGGCGGACTGCCTGCCCTACCCGCTCCTCCTCAAGCCCCGCACGCAGGTCTACTCGCGCCAGGCCTCCAAGGGCGTCCGCATCGACGGCCCGGCTGAGCTCCTGCCTCGCTACCGCGCCCTGCTGGCCGCCTTCGCGGGGCGTGACGCGGTGGTGGGCCGGATCCCGGACACCGAGCGCCCCATGCTGCAGGCCTTCCACACGGGCGTCGACAAGCGGATCTACGAGGTCTCGGGCTTCACCGACGCGAGCGGGGCCGCCTTCGTGGCCCGCGCCGCCTTCAAGGTGGTCCAGCGTCCACGGCACATGGGCATCGGCCTCTGCTTCGAGGAGGCGCCGCTCGACCCGGACCTGGTCGAGCGGATCGCCCGCCTCTGCCGGGAGGTCGGCTTCTACGGCATCTTCAACATCGAGTTCCTGATCGGCGAGGGCGGCCTCTACCTCATCGACTTCAACCCGCGCATGTACAACCAGATGGCCTTCGACATCGCCCGTGGCCTGCCCCTCCCCTGGCTGGCCTACCTCGGCGCCACCGGCCGCGGCGACGAGCTGCTGGCGGAGGCGGCGCGGGCCCGCGGCACCAGCGGCCCGCCGCGGGTCTTCTGCAACTGGTTCGGCACGTTCTTCCTGCTGAACGCGCAGGTGATGGCCGGGGCCATCCCGGCCTCCGACAAGGAGCGCTGGCACCGCTGGTACCTGGACCACCGGTCGGTGGCGGTCGACCCGGTGGCCGACGGCGCCGACTGGAGGCCGGCGGTCCTCGACGTCGCCCACCAGCTGTTCGACACCATCCGTCACGCCCGCCACTTCGTCCGCCAGCTTCGCCTCGACGCCCAGCGGGCGCCATCGGCCACCGTCGCGTCCCCCGGATCACCCCGGGCCGATGGGGCCACCTTGTCCGGGACCACGCTCTCCTGAAGTGACGCGTCCCCGGCGGCGATCCAATCATTCTGGTCGTGACCGATCCGCGTTGAACCCGACCCGGGCTCTCGCGGATGAAGCCCTGGAGCGGCCCGCGGCGCTGGCTCGCCGGGTGCATTGAGGTACGGGGGCAGCGACCGAAGTGCCGTAACTCCGGATCTCTTCGTCTCCGATCGCTGGCATCACGAACGTTCACGGTCAGCGTACCGACCGGTCACCAGATCGGAAGTCCAGCCATGCTCCGCGAATACTCCAGGTCCCTCTCGACGCTGCTCCGCCTCTCCGACCTGGTGACGCTCGGCGCCGCCTGGCCGATCGCCCACCTGGCGATGCAAGCGTTCGGCTGGGCGCCAGCTGGAGCCGGCTTCCCGGAGCCCCCGCTGCTGGGCACTGCGGTCGTGCTCTTCTCCTGGATTGGAGCCTCCTCTGTCATGGGGCTCTACGGCAGCCAGCGTCGAGAGGGGCTGCGAAACGAGCTGGCCGGGCTGGGGAAGGCCGTCGCGGCCGTGGCGCTGCTCGCCCTTGCCGTCGCGGTCGCCTCCCGCTCTGCCGGATCGCCGGTGCTCGACCTCGGCCTGGTCGGCTTCTCGACCGCCTTCCTCCTCCTCGCGTCCAGCCGGGTGGTGCTGCGGCTGGCGGCCAACTTCGTCCGGCGGCGCAACTACAACCTGCGCTACTTCGCGGTGGTCGGCTCCGGCGAGCAGGCCGAGGCGGTGGTGGCCCAGGTCGCGGAGCAGGCCCACTGGGGCTACGCCTTCCTCGGCTACGTGCGGGAGCCGGGAGCCCCGGCGGAGACGGGCGACGCGCTGGTGCTGGGATCCCTCGGCGACCTGCCGCGCCTGCTGGGCGACCACGTCATCGACGAGGTGATCTTCACGCCTCGGCGCGGACGCCTCGACTGGATGGAGAGCGCCGTCCAGCTCTGCCAGGAGCAGGGCGTGCTGGTGCGCATCGTCCTCGACGGCTTCGCCGGTGCGTCCTCGCGGCTGTCGGTGACCGAGGCCGGCGCCCACGCCATGCTGACCATCTCCTCGACGCCCACCAGCAGCCTCGGGCTCTGGGCCAAGCGGGCCTTCGACCTGCTGGCCAGCGGCACGGCGCTGGTGCTGCTCTCGCCCGTGCTGATCGCCGTCGCCGTCGCCATCCGGCGCGACTCGGCGGGGCCCGTCTTCTTCAAGCAGCGCCGGGTCGGGCTGAACGGGCGGGAGTTCGACTTCTACAAGTTCCGCAGCATGCGGGTCGGCGCCGAGGCCGAGCTGGCCTTGCTGCGCGCCAGCAACGAGATGGACGGGCCGGTCTTCAAGATGCGGCTCGACCCCCGCATCACCCGGGTCGGACGGTTCCTTCGCAAGACCTCGCTCGACGAGCTGCCGCAGTTCTGGAACGTGCTCCGGGGCCAGATGAGCCTGGTGGGTCCCCGGCCGCCGCTGCCGGCCGAGGTGCGCCAGTACCTGCCCTGGCAGCGCCGGCGCCTCAGCGTCAAGCCCGGCATCACCTGCACCTGGCAGGTGAGTGGCAGGAACGAGATCGACTTCGAGCAGTGGATGCGCCTCGACCTCGCCTACATCGACGGGTGGAGCTTCTGGGGGGACATCGGCATCTGCCTGAAGACCGTCCCGGCCGTGCTCTTCGCCCGCGGGGCGCGGTGAGCGCCGGCCGACGGTTGCCCTACTCGGCGAACACCACGTCTCCCTCGAGGAGCGTGAAGGCGGCGGCTGGGCCGTGGCCGCTCACCAGCGCCTTCCAGGTGAACCAGATCCTGGTCACGCCGCCTCGGCCGGGCCGGTCGAGGTCGGTGCGCAGCACGTAGATCCGGTCCGGGTCGGCGAAGCGGGTGAGGCCGCCAGCCTGCGCCACGGCCCGCAAGACACCGGAGCCGGGCAGGAGCGGGTAGAGGCCGGGCTGCGTCACGCTGCCGAGCACGGAGATCTGCGATGGGTGGCGCTCCTCCAGCGAGACCGCCACCACCGGGTTGACCAGGAAGGTCTTGAGCGAAGCCTGCAGCAGGGCGGCCAGGGTGGCCGGCGTCAGGTGGGCCGCCTGCTGCTCGTTGACGAAGGGGAGCGAGATCTTCCCGTCGCTCCGGACCCGCACGCTGCCGGAGAGCCCCTCCTGGCCGAAGACCCGGACGCTGAGCAGGTCGCCCTCGGCGATGAGGTAGGGCCCGGCCGGCGCGGCCGGCCCGGAGGGGAGGTCCTCCACCCGGACGTAGGCGCCGCCGCCCGCGCAGCCCGCCAGGAGCAGCAGCAGCGCCGCGGTCCGGAGCACCCGGCCGGTCGAACCTCGCGCCAACGTGCCGCTGCGTCGCATCTTCGAGCTCGCGCTCCCCGCGGCCGCTCAGCCAGGCTGAGCGGCTCCGGCCATCGGCGACTCCCCTCGAGGTCTGCCGCCGCCAGCCGCGTCGAGCGCCTTCGACGCCGGCGTCGTGGCCATCTCGACCAGGTCGCCGAACGGATCGACGGTCAGCCCCATGTACCTGAGGAGCTGCAGGTCTCGGCGGCGCAACCCGTGGATGCGGATGGTGACCGGCTGCCGCCGGTTGGCGAGCAGCCGTGCCAGCTCCACGGCCTCCCGCTCGCTCGCCTTGGTCATGTCGACGAGGAGCGCCTCTCCCGGGCCGAGCGTCTCGAGCGCCTTGGCCACCTGCCCCGTCGTCTCCCCGGAGACCGCGCCATCGAGCACCACCGTGCACTTCGTCGCCGATTGCATCGCACCTCCGGTCAGCGGTTCGTCGCCCCTGTCGCCTCGTGGTCGAGGCGGGTGATGCCCGTTACCAGGTCGTCGAACCAGGTGACGCGATGGTCACGGCGCTCGTTGGTCATGCAGCGGGTCACGGGGGCACCTCGGGGCACTGGACGACCCAGAGCATCTCCCGTGCCCAACTCGATCCCCCGCCTTGCGCCCGATCCGTGCCGCGGCCGTCCCGGCCAGGCGTTCGCAAACGTTCACCACGGACGACCGACGTTCGCCGAACACCCGCCAGGCCAGCCGGTACGGCAGGTTGCCCGGGGGGAGCGGCAGGCACGGCGGGTGCTCTCCTTCGGGCCACCGGCATCAGCAGGGGAGAGAAAGGGCCGATGAACTGCGAGCGGATCGAGGGGATGGACTGGGCCGAGGGGACCGAGGCGGCCCGTGGAAGCAGGGGGCGCGAGGCTGCCGGCGCCACGGGGGCGGCGCCCGGCCGATCACTGGTTGAGCAGGGTCTTGCGCACGAACGAGCGCGGGTGACGCACCCAGTCCCGCAACCGGTTGCCCACGTCGAAGAAGCTGGGCCAGGGGTCGGCGCCGTCCCAGACGGCGTCGACGGTGGTGCCGCGGTGGGCCTCTGCCCAGCGGTGCCAGCGCGACGCCTCGGCGGGCGTCATGGCCCCGGAGAGGCGCTGCCCCACCACCATCACCCTCAGATCGAGCCAGTGGGTGAAGACGCGGCCTCGCGGCTCGGCCGTGCGCGCGGCCTCGGCCTCCAGCCGCTCCAGCGCCGCCCGGTCGTCCAGCGCCGCATGGAGCACGAAGAGCGGCAGCGGCATCCCCCGGACGATCTCGAAGGACATGTGGTGGTAGTAGCGCGGGTTGAAGTCGATGAGCAGGTGGCGACCGGCCGACCGGATCAGCTCCACGTGGAAGACGCCGTAGTAGCCGGCGGCGGCGCAGAGGCGGCCGAGGGCCGCCGCCAGGTCCGGGTCGAGCGGGGCCTCCTCCAGGCAGAGGGCGATGCCGAGGCGGCGGGGGCGCTGCAGCAGCTTGTACCCGGCCCGGGCGGCCAGGATCCGTCCGTCCCGGTCGGCGAAGCCCGCCACCAGCAGCGTCCCTTCCGCCACCTCCGAGTGGAGCTCCTGGACCATGGGCTGGCAGGTCTCGGGGTTGCTGTTGGCGATGGCGGAGCCGTGCGTGTTCTGGAGCCCGAAGAGCTCGAAGCGCTCGAGGAGCTCGACGGCCGTGGCCGCCTCCACCCCCTTGGAGTGCGAGGACGAGAGCACCTGGGTCCGCTGCTTGATGAGGACCGGGAAGGTGGCCTCCGCGGCGGCGCGCTCCAGCCCGGCGCGGTCGCGCGGGAACCAGGCTCGTGGCGTGGCCAGGCCGACCTGGGCGCACAGGGCGTGGAGCGAGGCCTTGTCGAGGAGCCGCTCCAGGACGGCCAGCGGCGGGGTCAGCAGCAGGAAGTGCTCGGAGAGCGCCTCCCGGTGAGCCGCGGTGAGCCAGGCCAGGTCGTCGCTGGTCGGGTAGTAGAGGTGCCCCGGGTTTCGCCTTCCGAAGTCGAGGAGCCAGGCGACGAAGGCGACCGGGTCGTTGAGCGACGGGCAGCGGACCCGTCGATCGACGTGGCGAGACCAGGATGCCGGGGCGAAGCGGCCGGACTCGGCCATGGTGACGCGCAACCCTTGGCGTCCCAACAGCCTCGCGGCGGCCAGCGTTCCACAGTAGTCGGCGGAGGTGAGGAGGACTGGAGGGCGCTCGGGCATGGTCTCACCCGCTACATAGCCCCCGCTGGAGGCATGGACCGACCGCCCCGCGGTCATTCGGGGCGTAGCCTGGCGGCGCGGAGGGCACGGTGAGGACCGGGGCCGAGGCCCTCTGCCAGGCGCTCGAGGCGGCCGGCGTGCGCCACGCCTTCGGCCTTCCCGGGACCCAGGACGTCGACCTCCACGCCGCGCTCCGGAGCAGCGGCATCACCTTCGTCAACACCACGCACGAGCTGGCGGCCAGCTTCATGTCTGGCGCCTACTTCCGGGCCTCGGGCCGGCTGGCCCCGATCTTCGCCATCGCCGGGCCAGGCTTCACCCACGTGCTCACCGGCCTCGCCGAGGCGGCCCAGGACTCGGCCGCCACGCTGCTGGTCGTCGGGGCGCCCCAGCCCGGCCCGCGACCTTTCCAGTTCCAGGCACTCGACCAGGCGGCCATGGCCGGCCCGGTCGTCAAGGCGGTGATCCGGCTCGACGACGCCCGGCTGGTGGAGCGTGAGACCCGCCGGGCGGTGGCGCTGGCGCTCGAGGGGGAGCCCGGCCCGGTGATGCTCCAGTGGACCCAGGCGGCGCTGGCCGACCCGGCACTCCCGTCGGGCGACGAGCCCGTGGAGCCCGGCCCGGTCCAGGCGGCGGGGCCCGGCTTCGAGGCGGCGGTCCGGGACGCCGCGGCGCTGCTCGGGGCTGCGCAGCGCCCCGTGGTCATGGCCGGCCAGGGCGCCATGGGCGCAGCGACCTCCGTCGCCGCGCTGGCCGAGCGGCTGGGCGCGGCGGTGGTCACCACGACGTCCGGGCGCGGCCTCCTCCCCGAGGACCACCCCCTGTCGATGGCCTTCGAGCTGGCGCGCGGTGGCCTGGAGGGGCTCGACGCGCTGGTCGACGCTGCCGACGCGGTGCTGGTGGTCGGCTGCAAGCTCGGGGCGACCAGCACCGGGGACTTCCGCCTGTCGCTGCCACCAGCGCGGCTGGTGCGGGTCGATGCCAGCCGCGAGGTGCTCGACGCCGGCTACCCCGCCGCCGTGCCGGTGTTGAGCCGCGCCGAGCCGTTCCTCCCCGCCCTGCTGCGCCGGCTCGGTCCAGCCCCGCCCCCGCCGGGAGCCGGTTGGCGGCCCGAGCAGCTGGCCTCCTGGCGCCAGCGGCTGGCGCAGGGCGCCACCGGCCGCCTCCCCGAGGTGGCGGTTCGCGGGCTGGAGCCGCCGACGCCGCAGGCCCTCTTCGCCGCCCTGCGACGCGCCCTGCCGCGCCACGGGGTGGTGGTGACCGACTCGGGTCAGCACCAGGAGCTGACCCGTCGCTGGCTCGACGTCCTGTCGCCGGGCGGCCTGCTGGTCCCGAGCGACTTCCAGTCGATGGGGTTCGGGCTCCCCGCCGCCATCGGCGCGGCCCTGGCGGCGCCCGGGCGTCCGGTGGTGGCCGTCATCGGCGACGGCGCCTTCTCCATGACCGCCATGGAGCTGCTCACCGCCGTCCGGCTGCGCCTCCAGCTGGTGGTGGTGGTGCTGGCCGACGGCTCACTCAACCGCATCCGGCTGCAGCAGCTGGCCGCCCACGGCAGGTCACACGGCGTGGAGCTGCTCAACCCGGACTTCGCCGCCTTCGCCGAAGCGGTGGGGGCAGACCACGAGCTGGTGGAGGGGGACGCCGAGGCGGTCTTCCGCCGCGCCCTGCAGCGCCCCGGCGTCACCCTGCTCGAGGTTCGCCTGGGTGACTCGGTGGCGGTCCACCGCTCCCGGGCCCGCGGCCTGGTCCGGCGGCTGCCGGGCATTCCGCTGGCTCGCCGGATGGCGCGCTGGGCCTTCGGTGGGCGCGCCCGGACGGGTCGGCTTGAAGGGGCGTGCGCCCCGTCCGGGGATCTGAAGCCGGTCGGCCCGGCTAGATCGTGAGTATGGAGTCGACCAGGGCAGGCCCGACGTCAGGGGCCTTCACCACCCGAAGCCGGACCGCACCGGCGTTGCCAGCGGCGGCGCTGCTGGTGGCGCTGCTCGGCGGCTGTGCGGCCCGTTCGCAGGACGTCTGGATCGACGACTACGCGCAGGGCGTCCAGTCGACCGGGACCTACGTGGTGGCGCCCGGGGACCTGCTCTCGATCCGGGTCCAGGGGCAGGAGGGGATGTCGAGCAAGTCGCGGGTCCGCGATGACGGGAAGATCTCCCTGCCCTTCCTGAACGACGTCCAGGCGATCGGCCTGACGCCGCTGCAGCTGGCCGAGCGGATCCAGGCGCGGCTCAAGGAGTTCGTCCTGGCGCCGGTGGTGGTGGTGTCGCTGGAGGAGTCCCGCCCGCTCGAGTTCTCGGTGGTCGGGAACGTCAAGAAGGCCGGCACCTTCCCGCTCGACCCGCGCAGCGGCGTGCTCCAGGCGCTGGCCGCGGCGGGCGGGCTCGGGGAGTTCGCCGACGCCGACCGCATCTTCGTGCTCAGGCAGGGCACCCGCATCCGCTTCACCTACAAGGCGCTCACCCGGGCCGACCGGCGCGCGGCGATCTTCCGCCTGCGCCCCGGCGACATCGTGGTGGTCGAGTAGCCCATGGGGGCCTTCCTGGGCGCCGGCGCCGGGCTGCTGCTGAGCCTGACGAGCAGCTCGATCGACCTCGGGCTCGCCATCGAGGCGCGCTACCGCACCACGGTTACGCTCCCCGACGGCGTCCCCCGGCGGATCATCGAGGGGGAGGCCTCGCCCTGGATCAAGCTGGGGCTGACCCAGGCCAACCTCGAGCTGGGGGCCGAGTACCGGCCCACCCTGACCCTCTCCGACACCGGCCGCGGATCGGCGCTGGTGCTGCACCAGGGGAGGCTCCTCGGACGCTGGCAGCGTGAGCCGGGGTGGCTGGTCTCGGCGCTGGTGACCGGCCGGCTCGGTGACGTCAACGCCTTCCAGCTGCAGGAGGCCGCCGGCACGGGCGGCGGCCCGGTGCAGCTGGTGCCCTCGCTGACGTCGATCGGGTACCGGTCGCTGGAGGGCACGCTCGGCCTCGGCGCCCGCCCCGGCCCGCGCCATCGCCTGATGGCGACGCTGGAGGCCGCCGAGGAGGGCGGCCTCGCCCTGGCCGATCAGCGCCTGCTTCCGCTGCAGCGACGCCTGCGAGCCATGCTCGGCCTCGAGTGGGACGCCCGGGAGCATGACGTGCTCCTCTCCTCGCTCGACGTCGTGGTGACCCAGTTCTCGACCGGCCCGAACGCCGGCGTGGCCATCTGGGAAGAGCGCTGGCGCCGGACCATCTCGCCCTCGCTGGTCGGCTGGATCGGCGCCGGGCCGGCCGCGGCCGGAGAGCAGGTGGCCGGGGTGACGTCGGTGCGGCTCCGGCCCTTCGCCCAGGCCGGCGTGGAGTACGACGGCCAGCCCGGCGGAGTGCCGGTGAAGGCCGGCCTGGTGATCGTGGCGGCGCCCTTCGTGGATCGGGTCACCGCCGCGGTGCCGGAGCGGATCGGCCTGACCGCCACCCTGGCGATCAAGCCGAACCTCTCCTGGCGCCTCGAGGCCACCGCCTCGTCGGGGCGCGTGCTGGAGGGGCTGCAGCAGGGCGACGAGGCCTGGGCCGCGACCGCCAAGGTGGGCCGGTCGCTCGGTGGCTACGTGGACCTGGCGGTGGGGGGGCGCGCGCTCCTGCAGCGGCAGCCCCGCTATGCCATCTCCGCGCTCGACTGGCACGGCTTCCTGGCGTTCGAGCTGCACGCCCGCAAGCCGGAGCTGGTGAAGCCCGATCCTTCAGGCGTCAAGGACCCGCTCCGCCCGCGGACGCCGGGCGGTGCGGAGGAGGACGAGTAGGAAGCGCGGGTCCTTCCAGAGGTACCGGACCGCCATTCGGCGTGGATCCTGGAAGAGCCGGAAGAGCCACTCCAGGCCGGCCGCCGACATCCAGCCCGGCGCCCGGCGCACCCGGCCGGTCACGAAGTCGAGCGAGGCACCCACCCCGATCGCCACGGCCGGCCGCAGGCCGGCGAGCGAGCGGTGGATCCAGCGCTCCTGCTTGGGCGAGCCGAGCGCCACCAGCACCAGGTCCGGGCGCGCCGCCCGCAGCCGCTCCAGCACCGGGTCGGGCGCCTGCTGGGGCGTGTCGAGCGCGATGGCCGGTGCGTCGACGCCGGCGATGACGACCCCCAGCTCCCGCGCCAGGAGCGCTCCCGCGGCCTCGGCGACACCGGGCGCGCCGCCGAGCAGGTAGACGCGCCAGCGCAGCCTGGCCGCGCGCTCCAGCAGCGGCCAGACCAGGTCCGAGCCGGAGATCTTGCAGGGGAGGCGGGCCCCCAGCAGCCCGGAGGCCCAGACCAGCGGCTGGCCGTCGGCGAGGGAGAGATCGGCGGCGGCGCAGGCCTCGCGAAAGTCGGGATCGTCCTCGGCCGTCACCACGTGGTCGACGTTCGGGGTGAAGACGCTCCCGCCCCGCCCGGCGACCACCAGCGCCTCGATGCGCAGGATGGCGTCGGCGAAGCCGAGCACGTCGACCCAGAGGTGCCCGAAGCGGACTCTGCGCCGGCTCTTCGGTTGAACGTTCGGAGCGGACGCATCGAACGCGCGCGGTGGACGGTCAGAAGCGAGCGGGGCGAGTGAATTCGGTCGAGGCACGGTTGGAGACGGTGCAGGGGCCGCGCCGCGGCGCTACAACATGGGTGGGGATTGCGGGGCGTTTCGGGGGACCACCATGCAGATGATCGAGCCGTTGCCGAGCAGGACCAAGGACCGGGTCGTCGAGCTGCCTCCCGAGCCGGGGCGGGTGATCCTGGAGCTCTGGATGGCGCTGTCGCGGCGCGCCTGGCGCTCGGTGGTGCTCCTGCCGGCCGACCGGCGCGACTCGACCCAGGCCGCGGCCAGGGCGCTGGCCGAGGTGGGCCGGCGACTCCGGCTCGCCCGGGTGGAGGCCGTGGTGGCCGAGGAGCTCGGCTACGAACAGGCCTCGGCGCTGATCCGGAGCCTCGCCGCGCACGGCTCCACCGGCGGCCCGGCCGACCAGCTGGTGGTGTCGATCCCATCGGTGGTGGTGGAGCCGCTCGGCGTGGCCGTGGCCCAGCAGGCCGACCTGGTGGTGCTCTGCCTCCGCATGGGCTGGTCCGCCCTCTCCGACGCCCGGCAGACGGTGCAGCTCGTCGGCGAGGACCGCCTGGCCGGCTGCCTGGTGCTCACCTAGGGTGAGGCCCGGTCGCGCCGCCGTCACTCGCGCCGCGTACGAACCCACTCCCGGGCACCCCGCGCCGGAGCCCCGAACCGGAGCGCCAGCTTCCAGGCGGCGTAGGCCGGGGCGTGGACCAGCAGGTCCTGCAGCCCGCGCCGGCCTGTGCCCGAGAGGGCCCAGCCGCGCAGCACGTAGGCGGCCAGCAGCGCCAGGCAGGCCCCCCAGGCCAGCAGCGCGGCCGGCAGCGGCCGCCAGGCCAGGCTGGCGAGCACCGACACCGCGAGGCCGGCGACGGCGAGGGCCGCCAGCGTCGAGAGCGGCGGCACCAGCAGGTCGAGCGCCACGTCGAGGAGGCGGCCGTCGCGCCGCCGCAGGGCCAGGGCCAGCAGGCGCCTGCCGTGGAGCCGGGCCAGCTCCCGCCGCCCCTCCTCCCAGCGCAGCCGCTGGCTCCGCGCCGACCCCTCGGCGCTCGCCATGTCGCTCATCACCTTGCCGTCCACGGCGTAGTGGATGCGGACCCCCGCCTCCGCCACCTGCAGGCCGTACTCGAGGTCCTCGGCAAGCGAGGTGGCGACGTGCGGGACCCGCAGCAGCAGGCGGCGCGCCAGGCACATGCCGTTGCCGCGGAGCCCGCAGGAGAGGCCGAGCCGCTCCCGGGCGCCGAAGCGGAGCCGGTGGAAGCTCCCCAGGGCGATGGCCATGAGCCGGGTCCGCCAGGAGGCCTCCGGGTTGAGGACCGCGTTGTCGGCCTGGACCGCCTCGGCGCCCAGGGCCAGCCGCGCCGCGAAGGCCCGCAGCAGGTCGCCGCCGAGGACGGCATCGGCGTCGACCACCACCACCGCGTCGGCGAACTCCTCCGCCAGCAGCCGCTCGAACGCGAAGGCGAGCGCCTGGCCCTTGCCGCGGCGGTCCGGGTCGGTGCGGACCAGCACCTCCGCCCCGGCCAGGCGGGCCCGGGCGGCGGTCCCGTCGGTGCAGTTGTCGGCCACCACCACCACCCGCCGGAGCGGCGCCGGGTAGTTGGTGGCCAGGGCGCTCCTCACCGTCCGCTCGATCCCCGCCTCCTCGTCGTGGGCCGGCACCAGCACCACGAAGCGGGTCACCGGCGCTCCGCCGAGGCGGACCGGTGCCCGGCGTCCGGAGCAGAGCGTGAGCAGCCCGAGGTAGAGGCAGGCCACGAGGAGCGGCGCGGCCGCCAGCGCCAGGGCAGCATCGACCGCCACGTCGGGGCTCAATGGCGACCCTGCTCCGCCAGGATGGGGAGCCCGAGCAGGAGCTCGATCTGCCAGCGCTGGACGATCCGGTCGCGGCGCAGCTCCAGCGTCGACACCACCAGCAGGGAGAGCAGCACCGCGCCGAGGAGCCCGAGGCCGAAGATGCGCAGGGCGCTCGGGGTGGCCGGGTTGCGCGGCAGCTCGGCCGGCCAGCTGACCACGTAGCGGTACTTGAAGGCGGCGCCGGCGGCGTCCCGGTCGAGCATCGCCACGTTGAGGCGATCGTTCATCTGCTGGTACTGGAAGCGGGCCAGCCGGACCCGCTCGTTCTCCTCGACCGGGCCGGCGAAGGCGGCCCGGGGGGCGTAGCCTCCGATCGCTGGGCGCACCGCCTTGCGCCGCGGGTCCATCGCCTGGCGCGTCAGGTAGTCCTGGCGCAGCTTGCGGGCATCCTCGCGGAGCAGGGCGATCTGCGGAGAGTCCTTCGACAGGGCGGTGATGTCCTGCTTCAGGGTGATGATGGTGGGGTGGAGGTCGGAGAGCACGGCGCGCTGGGCGTCGAGCTGCGACTGCAGGTCGGTCTGGCGCCGCCGCCGGATCTCCTCCACGTCGTTGATGGCGCGCTCGGTGGTGTCGAGGGAGGCCTTGAGCTGGAAGAGGTCCTCGCTCGGCTCACCGGGGACCGGGGCGGCGGCCGGCCGCTCGGCGCGCCGCGATGACTCGGCGTCGGCGGCGGTCCGCCGGAGCTCCTCGAGCACCCGCTCCAGCTGATCTCGCAGGGTGGAGACGCGCGGCTGCAGCAGGGCCACCGCCTCGTCGGCCATGGTGATCTCCTGGACGTGCTTGTCCTCCAGGAAGTTCTGCAGGGCGCCGTCGACCAGCTTGAAGGCCTGCTCGGCGTCCGGCCAGTCGGTGGTGATGGTGACGGTGCCGTCCTCGCTGGTGACCTTGAGGGCCTTGTCGAGCCGGCGCACCAGCGCGTCCTTCGGGTCCTCCGGCGTCGAGGTGCCGCCGGCGAACCCGGCCAGGGCGCTGGCCAGGGAGGCCTGGATCCTGCCCCAGGCGTCCGGGGACGTGGCCGGCGCCGGCTGCACGCCGGCGTGCGCCAGCAGCGCCAGCAGGTTCTCGCGCCGGTGGATCAGGTCGAAGACCGAGCGGATGGGCGCCTCCTCCCCCTGCCCGGGGCCGCGCCCGAGCCCGCCGAAGCGCTGGTTCTGCACCAGGACGCGCGCCTCGACCCGGTACTTGGGCGTGCTCAGCCGGTAGGTGGCGAGCGCGGCGCCGACCCCGGCCAGGAAGACCAGCGTGGCGAGGAGCGGTCTGCGCCTGGCGGCCCCGCCGGCGTAGCGAAGCCAGTGGCGGGCGGTCGGCCTGGTGGTCGGATCGGCCGGTTCGTGGCCGGCGGTGCTCGATGGGAGTTCCATGCTGGGAAGCCATCCACGAAGCGGGCCAAGCCGGGTGCGCCTGCGCCGCTGGCGGCGCGTAGCGATCGCGGGCGACACCGTCCTGGCCAGATGGGTCGTCCGGGGCCAGGCCCGGGGCCCTCCGCGGCGGTACGCCTCCTGCACTCTGCTGGTCGCGTCATCACATGAGACAAACCAACGACTTCTTCGAGCTGGCGCTGGTCGCCTTCTGCGTCGCCTCCGCCGTCGCCTTCCTGCGGCTCGGCCCGCGGCGCGGCATGGTGGCCGCGCTGCTCGGCGGGACGCTCTTCCTCCCGGTCTTCGGCGCCACCGAGGGCGTGCCGGTCTTCCGGACCAAGGCGATGTTCGTGGGTGGCGTGGTCCTCCTGCTCAGCCTGGCGCTCGACACCCGGCGCTGGAGCCGGCTCCGCCTCTCGCTGTTCGACCTGCCGGCGCTGCTCCTCTGCGCTTTGCCGTTCCTGTCGGCCATCGCCAACGACCTCGGCCCGTACGAGGGCGCCTCCGGCGTCCTGGCGACGTCGATGGTCTTCGGCGCCCCCTACCTGCTCGGGCGCCTCTACCTCGGCGACCGCGAGGGGCTCTCCGACCTCGCCGGCGGCCTGGTGCTGGCCGGGCTGGTCTACGTCCCCTTCTGCCTCTGGGAGATCCGGATGAGCCCGCAGCTCCACCGGCTCACCTACGGGTACGCCCAGACCAACATGTTCGCCCAGAACGTTCGGTTCGGCGGCTTCCGCCCTTCGGTGTTCATGAACCACGGCCTCATGGTGGCCCTCTTCATGGCCTCGGCGACGCTGGTGGCCTGGTGGCTCTGGCGCACCGGCGCGCGGCGGGCGGTGGCCGGGCTCCCGCTGGGGGCCGTCGCGGTGGTCCTCGGGGTCACCACGCTGCTCTGCAAGTCGACCGGCGCCGCCGCCCTGCTCCTCATGGGCATCGCGGTGCTCGAGGGGACCCGGCTGCTCAAGCGCCCGGCCCTGATCCTCCTGCTCCTGGCGGTGCCGCCGGTCTACTGCGCCGCCCGGCTCGGCGGGTGGGATGGCGAGGCGCTGGTGACGGCCGCGACCGGCGCGGCCGGCGGCGAGCGGGCCCAGTCGGTCCAGTTCCGGCTCAAGAACGAGCATGAGCTGGTGGCCAGGGCGCTGCAGCGCCCCTGGCTCGGGTGGGGGCGCTTCGGGCGCTCCCGCATCCGTGAAGAGACCGGCCGCGACGTCTCCATCACCGACAGCCTCTGGGTCATCACGCTCGGTGAAGGTGGGCTGGCCAGCCTGGTCTCGCTCTGGCTGGTCCTGGCCATGCCCGTGGTCCTGCTGGTGCGAGCCTTCCCGGCCCGCCACTGGTCCGGGCGGGGCCTGGCGTCCGCCTCCGCCCTGGCGATGGTGGCGCTCCTCAGCCTGGTCGACGACCTGCTCAACACCATGGCGACGCCGGCCGTCCTGCTGGTCTCCGGCGCGCTGGTCACGCTCCACCTGGCCGCCCGGGCGGTGCGCCCGCCCGTGGCGGTCCGGCCGGTGATCTTCGGCGAGCCTGGAGGCCGGCATGCGGCCTAGGCTGGCCATCGTCATCGTCAACTACCGGACCGCCGGGCTGGTGATCGACTGCCTCCGGTCGCTCCAGCCGGAGGTGGCCGGTCTCCCCGACACCCGCGTGGTGGTGGTCGACAACCAGTCGGGCGACGGCTCGCTGGAGCGGCTCGGCGCCGCCATCGCCGCGGAGGGGTGGGGCGGGTGGACCACCTTGCTGGCGGCGCCCCGCAACGGCGGCTTCTCGGCCGGCAACAACGTCGGACTGCGCCCGCTGCTCGCCTCGCCCACGGCGCCCGAGTGGTTCCTGCTCCTCAACCCCGACACCTACGTGCACCCGGGCGCCCTGGCCGCGCTCCTCGACGGCGCCGCCCAGCGGCCGGGCGTCGGCATCGTGGGGAGCCGGCTCGAGGATCCCGACGGCACGGCGCAGCCCTCGACCTTCCGCTTCCTGCGCGCCCTCACCGAGTTCGAGCGGGAGCTCCGCCTCGGGCTGGTGACCCGGGCGCTGGCCCCGTGGTCCACGGTGATCGTCGTGAACGACGAGCCGGTGCGCGTCGGGTGGGTCTCCGGCGCCAGCATGCTGGTTCGCCGCGAGGTGTTCGAGGCGGTGGGGCTGCTCGACGAGGGGTACTTCCTCTACTACGAGGAGGTCGACCTCTGCCTGCGAGCGGCGCGCGCCGGCTGGAGCTGCTGGTACGAGCCGAACAGCCGCGTGGTCCACCTGGTGGGGCGCTCCACCGGCGTCGACCCCAGCGACGTGGCGCAGCCGGTCCCGATCTACGTCTTCGAGTCGCGGCGCCGCTACTTCGTCAAGAGCTTCGGCCTGGCCTACGCCGTGCTGGCCGACCTCTCCTGGATCGCCGGGCACCTGCTCTGTCGGTTCCGCACCTGGCTGCTCCGCCGGCCGCGCGGCTCGACGCCGGGGCAGCTGCGCACCTTCATAAGCCAGAGCACCCTGGTCCGCGGGGGGCTGCCGTGAGGGCGATGAGGCTCCCCGCCGTGGTGGTCATCGGGCGCAACGAGGGGACGCGGCTGGCCCGCTGCCTCGACGCCGTCCACGGCGCCGCGACGGTGGTCTACGTCGACTCCGGCTCGACCGACGGCAGCGCCTCGCTCGCCCTGGGGCGCGGCGCGGCCGTGGTGGTGCTCGACGCCTCCAGCCCCTTCACGGCGGCGCGGGGGCGCAACGCCGGCTTCGTGAAGGCGCTGGAGCTCTAGCCGGGCACCGAGGTGGTGCAGTTCCTCGACGGCGACTGCGAGCTCATCGCCGGCTGGCTCGAGGCGGGCGCCGCTGCGCTCCGGGAGGCGGACGGGGTGGCGGTGGTCTGCGGCGGCGTGCGGGAGCGGGAGCGGGAGCGGACCATCTACAACCGGCTCTGCGACCTCGAGTGGCGGGCCCCGGCCGGCCCGGCGCGCAGCTGTGGAGGAAACGCCATGGTGCGGGTGGCCGCCTTCCGGCAGGCGGGTGGCTTCACCGCCGGTCTCATCGCCGGGGAGGAGCCGGAGCTCTGCCTCCGCCTGCGCCGGCTCGGCTGGGGCATCCTGCGGCTCGAGCGCGGCATGGTGCTCCACGACGCCGACATGACCCGCTTCGTGCAGTGGTGGCGGCGCGCCCTCCGCGCCGGCTGGGCCTACGCCGAGGGGGCCGCGCTCCACGGGGCCGACCCGGAGCGCCACTGGGTGCGCGAGAGCCGCAGCATCCTCGGCTGGGGCCTGCTGCTGCCCGCAGGCGCGCTGCTCCTGGCCTGGCCCACCCGCGGCCTGAGCCTGCTCCTGCTGGCCGGCTGGCTGGCGCTCACCTGGCGCATCTACCGGCGGGCCGTGCGCAGCGGCGACGCGCCGCGGGACGCCCGCCTGCTGGCCGGCTTCACCGTGCTCGCCAAGCTGCCCCAGGCGGTCGGGCAGCTCCAGTTCCACGCCTCCCGGGCGTTCGGCCGTGGGCGCCGCCTCGTCGACTGGCGAGCGACGCCATGAGGGTCGCCTACGTCGTCAACCAGTACCCGCGCACCAGCCACAGCTTCATCCGGCGCGAGATCCAGGCGCTCGAGGCGCTCGGCCACGAGGTGCTGCGCTACAGCGTGCGCCCGGCCAGCGTCGAGAAGGCCTCCCGGGAGGACCAGCTCGAGCAGGGCAAGACCCGCGTCATCCTCGGGGCCGGCCTGGCGCGGCACCTGGCCGCCGTGGCCGGAGCGGCGCTCCTTCATCCCCTGGTGCTGGCCCGGACGCTCCGGCTGGCGGTGCGGCTCGGGTGGCGCTCGGACCGGGGGCTGCTGCGCCACCTCGTCTACCTGGCCGAGGCCTGCGTGCTGAGGCGCTGGCTCCAGCGGGCCGGCGCCGAGCACCTGCATGCCCACTTCGGCACCAACTCTGCGGCGCTGGCGGCCCTCTGCCGCGAGCTGGGCGGGCCGCCCTTCAGCTTCACCGTCCACGGGCCGGAGGAGTTCGACAAGCCGCAGGCCCTGGCGCTCGGGGAGAAGGTCCGGCGCGCCGCCTTCGTGGTGGCCATCAGCAGCTTCGGCAGGAGCCAGCTCTTCCGCTGGGCCCGCTACGTCGACTGGCCGAAGATCCAGGTGGTGCGCTGCGGCGTCGGCCAGGACCTCCTGGAGGCGCCGCTCACCCCGGTGCCGGCGGCGCCGCGCCTGGTCTGCGTGGCCCGCCTGAGCGAGCAGAAGGGCCACCTGCTGCTCGTGGAGGCGGCCGGCGTCCTGGCCCGCGAGGGCGTGCGCTTCGAGCTCGAGTTGGTGGGCGACGGGCCGATGCGCGGCGCCATCGAGGCGCTGGTGGAGCGGCTGGGGGTGGGCGAGCAGGTGAGGCTGGGCGGCTGGAAGGACGGCGCGGAGGTGCGCCAGGCCATCCTGGCCGCCCGCGCGCTGGTGCTGCCCAGCTTCGCCGAGGGGCTCCCGGTGGCGGTCATGGAGGCCCTGGCGCTCGGCCGGCCGGTCATCACCAGCGCCATCGCCGGGACGCCCGAACTGGTGGAGAGCGGCCGCACCGGCTGGCTGGTCCCGGCCGGTTCGATCGACGGCCTGGTGGGGGCGATGCGGGCGGCGCTTGAGGCCTCGCCCTCGCGCCTGTCGGAGATGGGGCGCTCCGGCGCCACCCTGGTCGCCGAGCTCCACGACGCTGGCCGGGAGGCCTCCAGGCTGGCCGCGCTCTTCGAGGCGAAGGGAGCGCCCCTCCCCGTTCGCCCGGGTCGCCAGCCCCTCACGGGCTGGAAGCGTCGCTACCTCTCCCGGGTCCCCTGATCGCTCCCGGGCAGTTCCCTGGGCGGATCGCTCCCGGGCGAGCCTGCCCAGGCGGCCACCAGCGCCCCGGCGACGCGGACGCCGCTGGCGCTCCAGTGGGTGTCGTCGCCGAGGTAGGGCGGCTCGCCCCGCGCCCGGGCGGCGAGGAAGGGCCCCTCCAGGTCGATCGCCTCGACGCCCCTGGCCTCGAGCTCGCGGCGGAGGGCGGCGAGCAGCGGCGGCCGGGCGGCGCCGAAGAGGTCTGCGTAGATGGTCTCCTTGTCCGGGACCACCAGGACGGCGAAGCGCATCCCCCTGGCCCTGGCCTGGGCGGAGAGCTGCGCCAGCGTGTCGGCCGCTGCGCCGACCCGCGCCGGGTCCGGCGCCGCCGCGTCCTCGAGGCCGCGATAGAAGAGCAGGTCGCCGCGGGCCACGGGTGGCGGCCGTCCGTTGATGCGGGCCCGCAGGTACCCGAGCGCGGCCAGCCTGGAGAGCCGGTTCCAGGCGGTCTCGAACGCCCGGAGCGGAGCGCTCTCGACCAGCCGGACCGGGCGCGGCTTGGGGCGCAGGACCGGCAAGACCCGGTAGTCCTCGAGCACCTGGCGCTCGACGCACTCCACCACCAGGAACCGCGGAGGCCGCTCGCTGAACCGCCGGTCGGCGAAGAAGGCGGCCAGGTTGGACGGGGCGTAGGGGTAGGCGCCCAGGCCATGGCCGGTCCGCAGCACCTCGGCGATCGTCTCATCCTGGTCGAGCCCGGTCCCGACCACCTCCGAGTCGCCGACCAGCACCAGCTCCGGATCGGCGCCGGCCGGGCTCGCCCGGTAGCCCCAGGCGTCGGTCACCCAGCTGACGAACCGGTGCTGGGCCAGCGGCGTGTGGTGCCCGAGATCGCCCTGCTCGACCAGCGCCAGGCGGGCGTCGGGCAGGAATGGCCCGGGCAGCGTGGTCCAGGGGAAGAGCCTGACGGCCCTGGTGTCGACCAGCCGTGAGCGGACCTCCAGCGCCTCCCAGGCGCGGAAGGTGAAGGCGTCGATGGGCAGCAGCGCCTCGACGACCAGCAGCGCCGCCAGCGGCAGGGCGACGAGCAGGAGCCTGGCGAGGAACTTGGACATGGTCGGGGCCGTTCAGAACTGGGCGTAGAGGTAGGTGCCGGCGTCCTGCCGGAGGAGGGCGGTGGCGAGCAGCAGCGCGACGACGGCGGCCCAGCGAAGTGGCGCGTGGCGAGCAAGCTCGAGGGCGGCGGGGTGGCGCCTGGCCAGCGCCACCAGGCCGGGCGCCAGGCTGGCGAGCAGGGTCACCATGAGCCACTGCGGCCCGAGCGGGCCGACCAGCCGGTCGAGGCCGCGGGCCGGCTCGAGCAGGCTGGCGAGGAGCGCTCCGGCCGCGCCGAGGGTCGGGGCGCGGAAGAAGACCCAGGCGAAGGTGACGAGGTGGAAGGTGACCAGCACGCCGAGGAGGCGCGCCGCCGGTCGCACCGGCCCGGGGCGGGCTGGCCCTCGCCAGAGCGCCTCGGCGGCGAGGTAGCAGCCGTGGAGCAGCCCCCAGGCCAGGTAGGTCCAGGCCGTGCCGTGCCAGAGCCCGGAGAGCGCGAAGGTGAGCAGCAGCGCCGCGGCCGTCCCGACTCGCCCGTGGCGCCGCCAGGCGAGCTGGAGCGGCGTGAAGGCGTAGTCGAGCAGCCAGCGGGAGAAGCTGATGTGCCACCGCCGCCAGAAGTCGGAGACGCTCTCGGCCAGGTAGGGCGCGCGGAAGTTCTCGCCGAGCTCCAGCCCCAGGGCGCGGGCGGTGGCGCGGGCCATGTCGGTGTACCCGGAGAAGTCGAAGTAGAGCTGGAAGGCGAAGGCGTAGGTGGCCAGCAGCGGGACCCAGCCCCCGTAGCCGGCCGGGTTGGCGTAGACCGGGTCGACCAGGGCGGCGAGGCGGTCTGCCACCACCGCCTTCTTGAAGAGTCCGACGAGGAAGAGCAGGCCGGCCGAGCGGAGCGCGGCGTGGCCCGGGGTCGCGGGCGCGCGCAGCTGCTCCAGCAGGCTGGGTCCGCGCTCGATGGGCCCCTGGACCAGCTTCGGGAAGAAGGCCAGCGCGCTGGCGAGGCGCCCGAGGCCGGCGGGCGGCACCCGCTCCATGTAGACGTCGACCACGTAGGCGATCGCCTGCAGCGTGAAGTAGGAGACGCCGAGGGCCGCGCCGAGCCCGACCCGCGCGCCCCAGGGGGCCACCCCGTAGGTGGCGAGCCGCACCAGCACCAGCACGGCGAGCAGGGCCACGATCGCCCGGCGCAGGGGCCGGGCCCGGGCCTCGTCCTCGGGCGCCCGCGCCATGGCCCTCCCCGCCGCCCAGGCGACGCCGGCCTCGGCCATGAGCACGGCCAGCAGGGCGGGAGCGCCGAAGGTGGCGTAGAAGACCAGGCTCGCCGCGAGCAGCGTGGCCCATCGCCAGGCGACCGGGGTGAGCCGGACGGCGAGCACCACCACCGCCAGGAAGGGAAGGAAGCCGCCGTCGACGAAGAGCATGGTGGCGGCGGCCGCCTCAGGCCGTCTTCCGGTCCACCAGCGCCTGGAGCTGGCCGAGGTCGGTCAGCTTCATGATCTCGCGGGTCCCGAAGCGGACCTTGTAGGCGTCCTCCACGGCGGCGATGATCCGGGCGTGGCTGAGGGAGTCCCACCCCGGCACCGTCCCGGCGTTGGAGGCGTCGTCGAGCTCCCAGGCCTCCAGCTCCAGCTGGCCGAGGACGATGCGCTTCAGCTCCGGCGAGACCATGGCGTTGCTCCTGTTCACCGGAAGGCGACGCCCTCGAGCGCGCGGGCCCGGTTGGTGGAGCGCGCCGGCTTGCCCGACGAGCTCTTGATGAGCCAGCGCGGCTCGACGAGGTAGACCCGGGCGATGGTGATGTCGATGGCCAGCCCGGCCTGCATGATGGCGATGCGGAGGGCGCGCCGCTCCGGGTCGGTGGAGGTCGACGCCTCAGCGACCACGCAGAGGGCCTCGGTGCCGAGCCGCTCGTCCTCGACGCCGAAGGCGACCACCCGCCCCGGGAGGACGCCCGGGACCCGGGCCACGGCGTCCTCGACATCCTCGGGGAAGACGTTGTTGCCGGCGACGATGATCAGGTCCTTGGTCCGCCCCACCACGTAGCAGGCCCCCTGGTGCAGGAAGCCCTGGTCCCCGCTGCGGAACCAGCCGCCGGCCAGCACCTCGGCCGTCTTCTCCGGGTAGTTGCGGTAGCCGTCGAAGAGCGCGGTCGAGGCGATGACCAGCTCGCCGACCCGGCCGGCAGGGAGCGGCTGGCCAGCGTCGTCCTGGACGCGGAGCTGGCTGCCCGACACCAGCGTGCCCGAGGAGACGCAGCGCCGGGCGCCGGGGCCGTCGCCTTCGACGACGCGGACCCGGCCCTGGGCCAGCTCGGCCCGGTCGACCAGGAGCTGGGTCGCCTCCTGCCCCGGCGGCGTCTGGGTCACCGCGAAGGTGGTCTCGGCCATGGCGTAGCAGGCGCCGAGCGCGGAGCGGCGCAGGCCCCACGGGGCGAAGCGGCTGGCGAACCGCTCGTGGCTCTCGGCCCGGACCGGCTCGCTGCAGTTGACGAGGAGGCGCACGGCGTCGAGCCGCACGCCGGCGAGATCCTCGTCGCGGACCCGCTCGGCCATGAAGGCGTAGGCGAAGTTGGGGAGCCAGCAGAGCGTCCCGCCCTCGGCCGAGAGCGCCGCGGTGAGCAGGGACGGGGAGGCGACCCACTCGAGCGGGCTCAGCTGCACCAGCGGCACGCCGTGGACCAGCGGCAGGTAGAAGGCCGCGATCAGCCCCATGTCGTGGTAGAGCGGCAGCCAGCTGACGATCCGGTCGTCCGGACCGAGGCCGATCGCCTCGCCGTAGCGGCGCACCTGGTCGAGCACGGCGCGGTGCGACAGCACCACCGGCTTCTGCAGCCCGGTGGTCCCCGAGGAGTGTTGCAGCAGGCACGGGTCGTCGCCGGCCGCCGGCGGGTGGTGCGCCAGCGGCCCGGCCGCGGCGAAGGTCCCGGCGTCGGGGTCCATGGGGAAGAGGACGTCGCGGATCGAGCTCCCTTCGCCCACCACGAGCGGCTCCACCAGCGGGGCCAGGTCGCGCTCGGTCAGGACATGGTCGAGCCCGGAGCGCCGGGCCATCCCTCGCAGCCCCTCGCGGAACTTCTCGGGGTGGAGCCGGGCGTTCGGGTAGGCGAGCACCGCCGGGAGGGCGCCCAGCGCCGAGACGCCCAGGTAGAGCGGGTAGAAGTCGGGGTGGTGCCGGACGATCAGGGCGCAGACCTCCCCCTGCCTGACGCCCCGTTCGGCCAGCCAGCGGGCCGCGCTCGAGGCAGCCTCCATGAGGGGACCCCAGCGCCAGCGCCTGGGCGACTGGTCGGCCGAGAGGTGGACGATCGCCTCGGCCTCCGGCGCCCTCTCGGCGTGGCGCCGCCAGGCGTCCCAGGTCAGGCCGCCGGCGTCGAAGCCGCGATCGAAGGCGCCGTTCGGTCCGTGGGTGGGTGTTGCGGTGGCGGGGGCCATGGCACCGCCAATTGCCAGAAGCGTGCCGCCCCGGCACGGCGACCCCGGGCCTCCCCGGGGCGCCGCGCCGTTCGACCAACGTCCTTGCTACGGCGCGGCGGCCGCGAGCTCGGTGATCGCGGCCCACTTCGGCCCGTCCTCCGACGTGACGTCCGAGGAGAGCCCCCAGGAGCCGTACTTGTTCCAGCCCGAGCAGAGGTTGTAGTAGACGAACAGATCGCCGCCCGAGGCGCGCCAGTTGGCGTAGTTGAGCAGCAGCACGTCCTTCATGCGGGGGTCGAGCTGCGCCGCCAGCTTGGCGTCGGTCGAGCCGGCGCCGGTCAGGTGCTGCCCGCCCTCGTAGGCGACCAGCTTGACGCCGTGCTCGGTCGCCAGCCTGGCGAAGGTCTTCATCCAGGTGTGGGCGTTGACCTCGGCGTAGCTGGTCATCTCCGAGAAGATGGCGTCGAGCGTCAGGCCTGCGCGGTTGCCGGCGTCGTCGTTGAAGACGGTGACGTAGGCCGCCCCGGTGACGGCGTAGAGGTAGTTGGCCGCCCCGCCGTGGCGCGCCGCCAGGTAGGCGAGCCCCTCGCTCAGGGTCCCGGAGTTGGCCAGCTGCGCCGGCAGCACCGGGCGGATGCGGGTCATCATCTCCCCGTCACCGAAGACCCCGCGGAACAGGTCGCTGATCTGCATGCTCCGCCGCCCCACCAGGCGGAACTTCACCGCGTAGTAGTTGGTGTTGCCGTCGTAGAGCAGGTCGGTGTCGTTGGCGGCGATGGCCGCGCCCGACTGCGCGTCGAGCCAGGTGCTCTGGGAGAACCCGCCGTTCCAGAGCTCGTTCGACCACTCCACGTAGACCTTCAGCCCGGGCGCCAGCGGCGGGTAGATGGGGCTGGCCTGCTCCGACGTGTACGGCTCCACGCCGTCCGACCCGTACCTGAGCAGCAGGGCCAGCTTGGTGACGTAGTCGTCGGAGGCCTTGTGCGGCACGTTGATCCAGATGTCCTTGCCGGCCTGGTTGGCCATCAGGACCACGTACTCCCATGCCGCGCCTGCCTCCGTGCCGTCGGGCCGCTTCTGCTGGGAGGCGTGCCCCGGCCGGCTCCGGTCGGGCCACTCGGCCTGCGGGTTGTTGTTGGCGAGGGTGAAGTCCATGAACCGGACCGTCCCGAACCGCGCCAGCCGGGCCAGGAACGCCTGGCTGAAGGTCTCGGTCACATCATGGCCCGGCCTCAAGAGCCGCACCTCCTTCACACCGCCCGCCTGCCCGGTGAAGGAGAGGAAGAGGTTCTGCTCCGCCGGGCCGACCACCACGTCGGCCGTGGTCCGGCCGCTCGCCGCGTCAAAGGCGACGTTGGTGACGCGCGTGGCCGCGTCGATCGCCTGGGGCATGGAGATCGCCGCGTTGCCGGTGAAGGAGAGCCGGTAGGTGCCGCCCATGTTCGGAACGCCCACCATCACCACCACCCCGGCGTCGCCGGTCGGCCAGCCGTTGGCGTCGACCGGCGCGCTCTCGTCGTACGGCGCGCTGGCCGAGCCGAAGTGGCGCGCGCTCTTCATCGCGTCGGCGAACGGCTGGCCCGGATCCCAGTCGCTCACCACGCCAAGGTTGACGCCGAGCGAGGGGGCGCCGGAGGGGACGGTGGTCGCAGGGTCTCCTGGGGAGCCCGGGGAGCCCGGTGAGACCTCGACCCCGCCGGGGTCGCTGGAGGAGCCACCGCCACAGGCGGAGAGAACGGCGGCGAGGGCGGCTGCGAGAAGCGCAGACTTCGTCGATCGGATGTTCAAGATCGCGTTCCTTTCGTCGGTGCGCTGCATCAGGTCCGCCTCTGCGCAGGAGTGCGTCGAGGCGTGTCCCTTGAAGCAACGTCAGCGAAACTCGGCTCAACTTCGAAGCCGAGCCAAACACGAACGGAGGAGCGGAGAAATGTGGGAGAGGTGATTTCGCCTTGTCCTACATGGACTTGGGTGACATCAAGCCATGTGGTCCGGTGTGCGATTGTGACGCATAGTCACCGACAACCACGCACAGGAGCGCCATCACCGACAGTGAGCCGGGAGGCGTCAATTCATGATTGAAGTCAAGAAGAAGCCCCTCGCTGGAGGCGAGGGGCCTGAAACTGTCGGCGCCCGCGAAGACGGGCAGCGCGAGTCAACTCGAACCCCCCATCAGTCGGGGTCATACCCTGATGGGGCGTCGGGGCTGGAGCCCGGACGCTGGGATCTGTGTAGGACCCCCCTTGGCGCCGCGAATGCCCTACCGGGCCACGAAGTCCCGGCCGATCAGGTTCGACTTGCCGAGGGTCACCGGGAGCGTGGAGGGCGTGAAGACGCGCTGCGCCAGCGTGGGCGTGAGGACGTAGGCCCCGGGCGGCAGGTCGCAGAAGTCGAAGTTGCCGAGGTCGTCGGAGAGGGTCGAGGCGGCCGCGCCACCCGGTCCGGCCAGGGTCACGGTGACCGCCTTCACCGGCGTGAGCAGGTCTGACAGCGTCACCTTCCCGTTGATGCAGTGGGTCGGCATGTAGATGACGCCGAGGCGGGCCTGCCCACCCTCGGTGAACCAGACGTTGCCGTCGGTCCCGGAGACGATGCGCTGGGGCCTGCCGCCTGCGGTCGGGAGCGCGAACTCCTCGGTGAGCCGCCCGCCGTTCGGATCGGCGCCGGAGTCGAAGCTCGCGAGCGGGAAGCGCGCGATGGCGTTCCCGGCCTCCTCGGTCACGTAGATCGCCTTGTCCGGGCCGAGGACGACCCCGGACAGCTGGCTGCCGGGCACCATCGTCGAGAACCAGGAGAGCCCCCCGGTCTGGCTGAGCCGCCCCAGGCGGTCGCTGGCCGCGTCCACGAACCAGACGCCCGGCTGGCCGAGGTTGGGCGTCAGGCTGATGGGGCGGCCCACCGCCACCGGGATGACGTGGACGGTGCCGAGCACCGGGTCGATCCAGCCGATGCGCCCGCACCCCTCGGCGGCCCACCAGACGGCGCCGTCCGACCAGCCGAGCGCCGTCGGCTGGCAGCCGGCCGGGAGCTGGTACTCCGCCGCGACGGTGCCGCTGGTCACCCCGCCCACCTCGCTGATGACGAGCCGGCCCACCTTGCCCGCGTCGTGCTCGGTGAACCACATGTCGGGCTGGAGCTGGGTGGCGCCCGGGCCATTGATGATCTCCCTGGCGCCGCTGGCAGGCGTGGGGATGGCCACCGTGAAGAGCAGGTCGCCGCCCCAGCTCAAGCAGCCGACGCTGTTGGCGCTGGTCTCCGTGAAGCAGCGGAGGCCGAAGAAGCGGAGCGCGATGCCGGTGGGCTGCCCATCGGCCGGGCTCAGCTGGATGTCGAGCACGTCACCGCGCTGGCCGCTGGCCGAGTCCTGCAGCAGCACCCGGCTGATGACACCGGCCGGCGCGTCGGTGATCCAGGCGTTCAGGTCGTTGCCGATGGCCAGGCCGGTGGCGACGCGGGTGCCGGTGGCGAGCTCCTCCAGGCTGACGGCGCCGCTGCTGCTGGTGGCCGTGAAGAGCTGCGGCAGCGCGTCGGCGCCCTGCAGGGTCACGGTCGACGAGCGCGGGGAGAAGGCGTAGCCGGTGAGCGTCGGCGTGATGGTGTAGGTGCCGTCCTCGCGCCCCGGGAAGGTGAAGGCGCCCGAGCCGCTGGTGACCGCGGTGACCACCGCCCCGACGCCGGGCCGGAGCGTGACGGTGACCCCGGCCGTGACGGCGCCGCTCACCGCGCCGGAGATGGCGTACAGGGCGCCGGTGCGGACGCTCGAGACGAAGTCCTGGCCCGCCATGTCGGCGCCCGCCAGGACGACCACCCGGGCGCCCGGCGAGAAGCCGTGGCCGGCGAGGCCGGGGCGCACCTCGTAGGTGCCGTCGAGGACGGCCGGGAAGGCGTAGGTGCCGTCGGCTGCCGAGGTGGCGGACGCGGCGGAGGCCCCGGAGAGCTGGAGCTCGACCCCCGCCCGCGCCGCGCCGGTGACGGTGCCGCGGATGGCGTGGTGGGTGGCGGTGGAGCGGAAGGCGAGCCCGCCGACGTCCGCCCCGGCCACCTTGACCTCGATCCCCTCCTGCGGCGCGAAGGTGTAGCCGTCCCGCGAGGCGGTGGCGACGTACTCGCCGTTGTCCACGCTCCCGATGGCGAAGGCACCGGCGCCGTTGGTGGAGGCCGAGTAGGCCTTGGCCCCACCGGTCAGCGTGACGGTGACCCCCGCGGTGCCCTCCCCGCTCACCTGGCCAGCGACCGTCTGGCCGGTCGGCGCCGCCTTCAGGCCGCAGCCAGCGGCCAGCAGGCACGCCAGGCCGAGGCGCGTCGCCCACGGGCCGGCGGTCGACGAGGCGGTGGTCCGGCGGGTCTCGGGGCGTCGATCGATGCGGTCCATGGTCTCTCCAGGCCGACCCGCAGTTGGGTCGTCGCTCCGAATGGACCAGTGCTAGAAGCGCGCCGGACGTTCGCCGCGTCGAACGGGCCGAATCGGCGCCGCCCGGGGGCGCCGGGGTGTCCAGAGAACGTTCACGGACGGGGGCGGGCGACCGGCTGAACACCCGCCATCTCGGCGATGGCGGCCCACTTCGGCCCGGCCTCCGAGGTGACGTCGGGGGAGAGCCCCCAGGCGCCGTGCCGGTTCCAGCCCGAGCAGAGGTTGTAGTAGACGAACAGCTCGCCGCCCGAGGCGCGCCAGTTGGCGTAGTTGAGCAGCAGCACCTCCTTCATGCGGGGGTCGAGCTGCGCCGCCAGCTTGGCGTCGGTCGAGCCGGCGCCGGTCAGGTGCTGCCCGCCCTCGTAGGCCACCAGCTTGAGCCGGTGCTCCCTCGCCAGCTTGCCGAAGGTCTTCATCCAGGTGTGGGTGTTGACCTCGGCGTAGCTGGTCATCTCCGAGAAGATGGCGTCGAGCGTCAGGCCGGCCCGGTTGCCGGCGTCGTCGTTGAAGACGGTGACGTAGGCCGCCCCGGTGACGGCGTAGAGGTAGTTGGCCGCCCCGCCGTGGCGCGCCGCCAGGTAGGCGAGCGGCTCGCCCAGGGTTCCGGAGTTGGCCAGCTGCGCCGGCAGCACCGGGCGGATGCGGGTCATCATCTCTCCGTCACCGAAGACCCCGCGGAACAGGTCGCTGATCTGCATGCTCCGCCGCCCCACCAGGCGGAACATGATCGCGTAGCGGTTGCTCTTCCCGTCCCAGAGCAGGTCGGGGTCCCCGGCGGCGATGGCCGCCTCGGCTCGCTGACCGAGCCAGGTGCTCTGGGAGAACCCGCCGTTCCAGAGCTCGTTCGACCACTCCACGTAGACCTTCAGCCCGGGCGCCAGCGGCGGGTAGACGGGGCTGGGCTGCGCCGACGTGTAGGGCGCCACCCCGTCCGACCCGTACTTGAGCAGCTGCGCCAGCCTCTTCACGTAGTCGTCGCTCGCCTGGTGCGGCACGTTGATCCAGATGTCCTTGTTGGCCTGGTTGGCCAGCAGGACCACGTACTCCCAGGCCGCGCCCGCCGCCTTGCCGTCGGGCCGCTTCTGCTGGGAGGCGTGCCCCGGCCGGCTCCGGTCCGCCCACTCCACCTGCGGGTTGTTGTTGGCGAGGGTGAAGTCCATGAACCGCACCGTCCCGAACCGCGCCAGCCGGGCCAGGAACGGCCGGCTGAACGTCTCGGTCGCGGCGTGCCCGGGCCTCAAGAGCCGCACCTCCTTCACCCCGCCCGCCTGCCCGGTGAAGGAGAGGAAGAGGTTCTGCTCCGCCGGGCCGACCACCACGTCGGCCGTGGTCCGGCGGCTCGCCGCGTCGTAGGTGAGGCGGCCGACCCGGGTCTGCCTGTCGGACGTGGCCACCGTGGCCACCCGGGCCTTGCCGGTGAAGGAGAGCCGGTAGGTGCCGCCCATGTTCGGGACGCCCACCATCACCACCACCCCGGCGTCGCCGGTCGGCCAGCCGTTGGCGTCCACCGGCGCGCTCTCGTCGTAGGGCGCGTTCGGCGAGCCGAAGTGGCGCGCGCTCTTCATCGCGTCGGCGAACGGCTGGCCCGGATCCCAGTCGCTCACCACGCCGAGGTTGACGCCGAGTGGAGGTGGCGGGCCCGGTTGCCGCGCGGCGGCCAGGGCGCCGCCGGGGAGCAGGGCCAGGGCGGCCAGGAGCGGCGCCAGCCTCAGCGGGCCTGGAAGTGCAGTTCGGGACGGCGCCATCACGGGCTCCTTTGACTTCGAAGACCACGGCCAATGCACGAGCCAGACCGGGGAGGGGCCACCGGCGTTCCGTTCAGCGAACGTTCGGCAAACGCCCGCCTGCGGTCTTCACGCGACCCATCCGGCCGGGTGCCCCCGATGGCTGGCTCGACGGGGAGGACGTTAGATCCACGTTGAGCGCATCCCGGACCGCCGCGCTCCATCCAGGAGCTCATTGGACGCCATCCTTCTCAACGCCGCCGCCCTCCACGGTCCAGCGTCGCTGCCCCTCGTCTCCGCGAGCTTCCCCGCGCCCACCGTGCTTGCGTTCCACGCGCTCGAGGAGGCGCGCCAGCACGGGCCGGCGCTCGACGCGCTCAACCTGGCCGCGCGGCGACCCTCGCCCTTCGAGACGCTGGAGTACCTGGAGACCTTCCTCGGCCACGACGAACACGCGGTGACCGGCCAGCAGCCGCTGGTGCTGCTGCTGCTCGGCCCCGGTGGCGTGATCGGCTGGGTGGCGCTGCGGGTCCTTCGGGAGCGGGTGCTGGGGCTGGCCAGCTCGCGGGTCACCTTCCTTGCCACCCACGACGTCGACCGGCCAGGCCTGGTCTGCCGGCCAGAGGACGAGAGTCGCTGCGCCGAGGCGGTCTGGCGCCACCTGCTCGACCAGGAGGGGGCCGACGCCATCGAGCTGATGGCGCAGGACGAGCACGCCGCCCTGCTCCCGCGCGGCCGGGCCTTCCCGGGCTGGCGGGTCCGCACCTTCGACAGCATCCCCAACAGCACCATCCCGCTGCCGCCGACCACGCTGGCCGAGTGGTTCCAGGGGCTGGGCAAGAAGCACCGGCTCAACGTCGGACGGCTCGGCCGCCGCCTCCTCGCGGCGGGGGGCGTGGAGCTGCTGACGGCGCGCCACCCGGACGACCTCGACGCCTTCCTCGACCTCTACCTCGACGTCGAGCGGCGCAGCTGGAAGGGCCCCGCCGCCGCCGGCATCGGGCGTCACCCGGCGCGCATCGCGCTGTTCAGGGAGCAGTGCCGGCCCGGCCGGTCGGCGACGCCGGTGATCCACCTCCTCGCGCTCGACGGGGTCCCGGTGGCGGGCATGTTCGGCGTGGAGTTCGCCGGGACGCTCTTCGCCCGCGAGATCGCCTTCGACGAGCGCTGCGAGGGGCTGGCGCCCGGCCACCTGCTCATGCTCCTGGCGATCGGCGACGCCATGGCCCGGCGCCTCACGGCCGTGAACCTGCTCGGCTTCTTCGGCTACTACAAGGGCCGGTGGGGCGCGGTGGTCACGCCGACCCGCGGCCTCCAGCTGCTGCGGCGCTGGTCGCCGCCCTGGGTGGCCGCCACCATCCAGTCGGTCTTCCGGCGCCTCAAGCCAGGGCTGGCCGCCCCCGGGGTGACCTTCAATCCGGCCCGGCGCCAGGCCGAGAGCGGGGAGGCGCAGTCCCCGGAGGGGCTTCCGGCGCGGCTCGCCGAGCGCGCCCGCCTGCAGGAGGCGCTGCGCCGCCTCCCGGACGGCCGGGTGCAGAGGCTCTGCGGCGCCGCCCTGGAGGCGGCCCTGCCCTTCCGAGTCTCGGCCGAGCCGCCATGACCCCCGCCGCCCCGAACCCGATGACCCCCTGGGCCTGGCTGCGCGCGCTCTCGGGCGATCACAGCCCGCTGGAGATGCCCTGGACTCGCAGCGGCGCCTCGGCCGAGGCGGCGGAGTTCCACCGGGTGGTCCTGGCGCTGGAGTGGGAGGCGGCCACCACCGCACGGGCCAGGGCCCTCCTGCTCGCGCGGGCGCTCCTCTGGCCAGCCGCCTCGCTCCTGCGAGCCGTCAAGCTGACCCGCCGCCACGGGGCCTCGGTGGCGCTTCGCCACGGCGTCGGGGCTGCGCGGCAGCTCTGGCAGCAGGTGGCCTGCGCCAACCTGCTCAACGTCGGGCCGGACGCCTACTACCGCTACCGGCTCTACCTCCCCGACAACCGGCGGCGCGCGCTCGAGTTCGTGCAGCACTTCGAGACCAGCCTGCTCGGGCTGGAGCGCATCCGCCAGGACGGCAGCCACGACCTCGATCACAAGGTCGCCTTCCACGACCACTGCCGGGCGGTCGGCCTGCCGACCGTGCCGGTCCTGGCGACCTTCGAGGCGGGCCGGCTGGCCCGCTGGTACGGCGCCGGCCCCTGCGCGCTGCCGCCCCGCGACCTGGTCCTCAAGCCCTGCCAGCTCTACAGCGGTGAGGGGGTCGAGTGCTGGCGCTGGGACGCGGCGCGCTCCGCCTGGCTTCGCAACGGCACCGAGGAGGCCGACCTGCTGGAGCACGCCCGCAAAAGCTCGCTGGTTCACCCGTGCCTGCTGCAGCCCATGCTCTCCAACTCGGCCGACCTGGCGCAGCTCGCCGCTGGCGGCCTCTGCACCTTGCGCGTGGTCACCTGCGTCGGACCTGGCGGCGACCCGTACCTGCTGCAGGCCGTCCTCAACATCCCCACGGGGCGCAGTGACATCAACAACTTCGACACCGGCGGCCTGGCCGCGCTGGTCGACGTATCGTCCGGGCGGCTGGGACCCGCCTTCGGCAAGGACCTGGCCGCCGAGCACCTGGCGGCGCACCCGACCACCGGGGCGCCCATCCTCGGCCGGCGGCTGGAGCGGCTGCAGGAGATGGTCGGGCTCTGCCTGGCGGCGCACGCCCACGTCCCGGAGCTCCACTCGATCGGCTGGGACGTGGTGCCCACGCCCGAGGGGCCGCTCCTGCTCGAGGCCAACACCATCTGGGACGTCGAGATGGCCCAGCAGGCCTCGGGCGAGCCGCTGGCCGCGGTGCTGCGCAGGGACGGCCTGGTGGCGCGGCGGGTGGCCGGCGGTGGCGCCCGCCGGTGGTCTACTCGGCAAACACCACGTCTCCCTCGAGGAGCGTGAAGGTGGCGGCCGGGCCACCGCCACTCACCAGCGAATTCCAGGCGAACCGGACCCGGGTCACGTCCCCTCGCCCGGGCCGCTCCAGGTTGGCGCGGAGCACGTAGATGGCGTCATGGTCGGCGAAGCGGGTCAGGCCGCCGGCCAGCGCCACCGCCTGCAGCACCCCGGTCCCCGGCCGCAGCGGGTAGAGGCCAGGCAGCGTCACCGCCCCCAGCACCGACACCTGCGAGAGGTGGCGCTCTTCCAGCGAGACGGCGACCACTGGATTGACGAGGAAGGTCTTGAGGGCGGCCTGGAGCAGGGCGGCCAGCGTGGCGGGCGTCAGGCGGGCCGCCTGCTGCTCGTTGACGAAGGGGAGCGAGATCTTGCCGTCGCTGCGGACGCGCACGCTCTTGGAGAGCCCCTCCTGGCCGTAGACCCGGATGGCGAGCAGGTCGCCCTCGGCGATGAGGTAGGGGCCGGCGGGAGCGGCCCGCGCCGGCGCGTAGGCTTCGACGCGGATGTAGTCACCGCCCGACGCGCACCCCGCCAGGACCTGGAGCAGGAGCAGGAGCGTGGCGGCGCCGGCCAGGGTCACGCCGCGCCGCGTGGGGCTGACGGTGCTCACCCCTCCCCCGCGGGCGATTCCCGGAGGCCGTCCTGGGCCGCAAGGGCGCGGCGGATGAGCGCCATGTCGAGCTCGTTGGCGTCGACGAAGCGGAGCCCGACGTCGTAGCGGGCCGCGGCGCCGGCCGGGGTGGCCTGGATCCAGACCACCTCGGCCAGGACCACGGCCTGGCCCAGCCCCTCGAGCTGGAGCTCGAGCTCGAGGCGAGCGCCAACCCGGTAGTGCTCGTCGGAGTAGGTGCAGAGCCCGACCAGGCTGACGTCGTGGGCTCGCCACGGGACCGCGCGGGCCAGGACGCTGACGGGGCGGACGAAGATGGCGGCGTCGACCCGGGGAAAGCGCCGGCGGTCGAGGTCGTGGGGGGGGGTCGGCAAGCGCACTCCTCTGGCGGGCACAGATCGCTTCATCATGCACGATCCCGGCCAGCGGCCTCGCCACCTGCTCACGCCGGACCCGCACGGCCGAGATCGAGCGCGATCGCCATGGATATAGCTGGGGCATGACGCCAACGATTCCCCGTTCGACCTCGAACTCGACCTGGCTGGGCGCCGCGCTCGGCCCGGCGCTGGCGCTCGGCCTGACGCTGGCGGCATGTGGCATGAACTCGAGCAGCGCGCCCGGCCAGGCCTTCACCGACGCGTCCATCGCGGGCAGCATCGTCCTCTACGACTCCTCCCTGCCCATGCAGGCCCGCACGGCGCCGATGGCGGCCAACGGAGCCTTCTCCATCCAGACGACCGGGCTGACGCCACCCTACCTGCTCCGCGCGGAGTGGTTCGATGAGGGCACGACCCGGCAGCGCTACGGCGTCTCGGAGGGCGACGACAACGTCGACATCAACGGCTTCACCGACACGGCCTACTGGGCCGCCTGCGAGGGCAAGCCGGAGAGCCAGTTCTTCAAGGACTCCGACGCCGAAGGCAAGCGAGGCGCTGCCGAGAGGGCGCGGGCGCTGCTCACCAGGCTGCTGCAGAGCCCGCTGGCCCCGCTCTTCCGGCTCTACGGCGTCGCCGACCACCGCGCCGATCGCGCCGCCGTCCGCAGGCTGCTCGCCGACGTGAGCGTGAGCCGAAGCGAGGGCGTGCTGACCGTCACCAACCGGGCGACCGGTCTCACCATCTTCGTCGGCCAGGTCGGCGACCTGGCCAACGGCACCTTCACCGCCGCCAACCTGCCCCCGGGGCCGACGGCCCCCACCTGCACCGCCTTCACCTACTCCGACTTCGCGGCCTGCCAGCCGGACAACACCCAGGTCCGCACCGTGCTCACCTCCAGCCCGCCCGGCTGCGCCGGCGGCTCCCCGCTCACCACGCAGCCCTGCACCTACGTGCCACCGGGCAACACCTGCACCGCCTTCACCTACTCCCCGTACGGCCCCTGCCTGCCGAACAACACCCAGGTCCGGACCGTGCTCACCTCCAGGCCGGCCGGCTGCACCGGCGGCTCGCCGCTCACCACCCAGGCCTGCACCTACGTCCCGCCGGTCACCACCTGCACCGCCTTCACCTACTCCCCCTACGGCGCCTGCCTGCCGAACAACACCCAGGTCCGCACCGTGCTCACCTCCAGCCCCGCCGGCTGCTCCGGCGGCTCGCCGCTCACCACGCGGGCCTGCACCTACGTGGCGCCCTGCACGCTGGCGACGGCCGTCCCCTCCTGCACCACGTGCCACGGCGCCCTCGGCTCCGGAGGGCACGTGGGCCGGGCGATGACCTGCGCGACCTGCCACGGGCCGGTCGACAACGGAGCGGGGAAGCCGTCGAGGGGGATGAGCGCCGCGCTCTCCGGGTCGGCCTGCCGGCTGACCTACCCGACCTCGCGAACGCACGGCGACGAGACGATCAACTTCGGCGCAGCCGAGTGAACATCGTGGTCGAAGCGACCTCGGAGAACGTTCGGCGACCACCGGTACCGCACGCCGCAGCGGAAGGCTCGGCCGCAAAGGCACGTCAGGCCATCATTTTCGGGCCCGGGCCATCGTTCTGGTCGCCGCGAACAGGCCGGATGTCGCACCGGGCCTTGGCGCAGAGGTTGCAAATTGTCTCGCTCCATGAGCACGAGGCCCGATTCGGTCCGAGAAGAGCGACTCCAGGCGTTGATGCCGGGGACCGCGCTGGGCTCCGTCCCCGGGTGGGCCGATGCTCGAACCGCCGAGCCTGAGGCGAAGGTGGAGCCGCGCGTCCGGCTGCTGGTGGCCGACGACGAATCGGACTTCCGGGAGGCGCTGATCCTGGCGCTGGGGCCCGCCTTCGAGGTGGTCGGCGCCGCGGACGGCGCCGAGGCGCTGGCGCTGGCGCGCTCCAGCCACCCCGACGTGATCCTGCTCGACCTGACGATGCCGAAGCTCGACGGCCTCGAGGTCCTGGAGCGGCTCCGGCTCGACCCCGGCACCGCCGACATCCCGGTCCTGATGCTCTCGGCGCGCCAGGACGATGCCGGCAAGGTGACCGGCCTCCAGCTCGGCGCGGTCGACTACGTGGAGAAGCCCTGCTCGGTGCCGGAGCTGCGGGCCCGCCTGGAGCGGACCGTGCGGCTCATGCGCAGCCAGCGCGCCCTGCGCGAGCTGGCCCAGACCGATCCGCTCACCGGGCTCGCCAACCGCCGGGCGCTCCTGGTTCGCCTGGGGGCCGAGAGCCGGCGGGCCCGCCGGTATCGCACCCACCTCACCTGCGTCATGGTCGATCTCGACGGCCTCAAGAAGATCAACGACGACCTCGGCCACGCCGCCGGCGACGCGGTCCTGGTGGCGGTGGCCACGCTGCTGCGCGAGGAGCTGCGCGAGACCGACCTCGGCGCCCGCGTGGGCGGCGACGAGTTCGTCCTGCTGCTGCCGCACACCGACGCGGAGGCGGGCAGGACCTACGCCGAGCGCATCTGTACGCGGCTGCACCAGCTCCGGCTCGAGCTGGCCGGGGTGATGGTGCCGCTCGGCGGCTCCTTCGGGGTGGCGTGCCAGACGCCGGATGACGCGCGGGGGACGGAGGAGCTGCTCCGGGCCGCCGACGAGGCGCTCTACAAGGCCAAGGCGACCGGGCGCGGGCGGGTGGTGGTGGCCGCTGTCCCTGCCCGACCGGGCCAGCCCGGCTGAGCGCGGCGAATCGGCCAGGACCGAGTGGTGGGGCAGTAGGTCAGGGGAACGGAGACGGCATGCTGCACCAGTTCATCGAGGCGAATCGAGAGGCGATCCTCGCCAGGGCCCGGACCATGATGGCGACCCGGCGGTGGCCGACCGCCTCGACCGAGGAGCTGGTCACCGGGAGCCCGCTCTTCCTGACCCAGCTGGTCGGGTCCCTGCGCAAGGCCGACGCCATGACCACGAAGGACGACGGCGCCATCGGCCCCAGCGCCACCCTCCACGGTGGCCAGCTCCTCTCGGGGGGGTTCAGCATCTCGCAGGTGGTCCACCTCTACGGGGACGTCTGCCAGTCGATCACCGGCCTGGCCATCGAGACCGAGGCCCCCATCAGCACCGACGAGTTCAAGATCCTGAACCGCTGCCTCGACACCGCCATCGCCGAGGCGGTCACCGAGTTCGCGCGCTTGCGGGAGGAGGCCGCGGCCCGCCTGGAGTCGGAGCGGCTCGGCCAGGTGGCCCACGAGCTGCGCAACAAGCTCTACACCGCCATGCTGGCCTTCCATGTCCTCCAGTCTGGAACGGTCGGCGTGGGCGGCAGCACCGGGGCGGTGCTCGGACGCAGCCTCCTCGCCCTCAAGGAGCTGGCCGACAGCACGCTCGCCGAGCTGCGCCTGGGCGCCGCCCACCCCGGGCGCGAACGGCTGCAGCTCAAGGCCTTCGTCGAAGAGCTCGCCCTCACGGCCAGCCTGCACGCCCACGACCATGCCATCGCCTTCAACGTGGTCCCGGTCGACCCGGACCTGGTGGTCGAGGTCGACCCGCCGCTCCTGACCTCGGCGGTCACCAACCTGCTCCAGAACGCCTTCAAGTACACCAGGGCGAACAGCACCGTCACCCTGCGGACCCGGGGCGAGGGTGGGCGGGTCTTCCTGGAGGTGGAGGACGAGTGCCGCGGGATGCACGTGCCGCCGGGGACCGACCCGTTCCGCGCACTCCGCGAGCCCCGCGCCGATGGGCGCTCCGGCCTGGGGCTCGGCCTCTCCATCTGCCGGAAGGCCGTCGAGGCGATCGGCGGCCAGGTCCGCGCCCGCAACCTTCCCGGGCGGGGCTGCATCTTCGAGATCGAGCTGCCTGCGGCGGTGCAGGCGGTGGCGCCGGCAGAGGTTCCGGCGGTGGCGCCGGCGGCCTGAGCGCAGTTCGCGCTCGCGGCTCCGCGACGCCGACCTACCAGGGCAGGCGCTTCCCCATGTGCTGCAGCTGGCCGTGCGGGAACTGGTCGCGCGCGATCGTCACCAGCCCGACGACCGTCTTGGCGCCGTCCAGCACCTCCATCGGCGCCGCCTGCGATCCGAGGTCGGTCCTGGCGAGGAGCGGCACCAGCGCCTCGGTGATGGCGAACGGCGCCACCGTCAGACCGTGATGACCACCTTGCCCCGGGCGTGCCCCTCTTCCAGGTGGCGGATCGCCTCCGGCACCTGCGCCAGGCCGTAGCGCATGTCGATCACCGGCGTGAGCTTCCCCGCTCCCAGCAGGTCGGCCAGGAACTGCATGTCCGCCCGCGTCGGCTTCATGTCTACCCGGCCGAGCCGGCGTCCCCCCTTCTCGGAAAGCCAGGGCCCCATGAAGACGGCCTCCGCCATCTGCCTGCCGGCGCCGCCGACCATGGCGTAGCGGCCCCGCGGGCTCAGGACCTTCTTGTAGGCCGCGAGTGGGTGGTATCCGTTGGCCGCGATGACCACGTCGTAGCGCTGCGCGCCGTTGGTGAAGTCCTCCCTGGCGTAGTCGATGACATGGTCGGCGCCGAGCGAGCGGGCCAGCTCCAGGTTGCGGCTGCTGCAGACGGCGGTCACCTCCCCGCCCAGCGCCTTGGCGATCTGGACGGCCAGGGTCCCCACGCCGCCGGAGGCCCCGTTGACGAGGACCTTCTGCCCGGCCTGCAGCTGTCCAATGTCCCGCAGGGCCTGCAGGGCCGTGAGCCCGGCCAGCGGCACCGCGGCGGCCTCGTCGAACCCGACCTGGGGTGGCTTGAGCGCCAGGACCTCCTCACCGGCGCACGCCTGCTCGGCGAAGCTGCCCCAGCTGCCCAGCGGCAGGCAGCCGAAGACTTCATCCCCTGCCCTGAAGCGCGTCACCGAAGCGCCGACCGCACGCACCACGCCGGCGAGGTCGGCCCCGAGCCGCTTCACCCGCGGCGTGAACAGCCCGCACATCAACCGGACCAGGAAGGGATCGGCCCGCATCACGTGCCAGTCGGCGGCGTTCAACGCCGCGGCGCGGACCTCCACCAGGACCTCGTGACCTGCGGGAACCGGTGCCGGTACCTCTTGCAACGACAGTCCTTCCGGTGGGCCGTAGTGGTCGAATACGATCGCTTTCATGGGGAGCTCCAGGAGGGAGGGTCCAGCCATAGGCCCGCTGGCCCTGCGACCGCACGACATTCGGATCGTTCATGGTAGGGCCTGGTCATGAACGTCGGCGCCGAGCTGGACATGACCGCCGAGCGGGCCTGGGAGCTGCTCTCCGACACCGGCCATTGGCACGCCTGGGGTCCCTCCGTGGCCGCGGTGGAGCCGGCCGGCGTGAGGGTGTCGCCGGGGCTGCGCGGGCGGGTGCGGACCGTCGCCGGCTTCTCCCTGCCCTTCGAGATCACCGAGGTGGAGCCGGGGCGGTCGTGGCGATGGAAGGTGGCCGGCGTCACCGCAACCGGCCACCGGGTGGTGCCTCTCGGTCCTGGGCGCTGCCGCGTGGACTTCGAGGTGCCGGCCTGGGCGGCTCCCTACGGCCTGGTCTGCCTGGTGGCGCTCAAGAGACTGGCTCGGATGGCGTTGCCCCCGGGGGGCTCCGATTGACTCATGCGGCCAGCGCAGGGCCTTCGCCGCGTACATCTGTTATCACGCGTGATAACAATCCGCCGCGGCGAAGGCCCCCTCGGATTGGGAGCTCCGCAGCGGCTGGACCCGGAATCGAACCAGGGACACGGGGATCTTCAGGCCTGGTAGGTACGTGGCCAAGGCCGCGGGATCCGCTGGAGAAACGGCGGGCGAAGGGGGCGACTGAAGCAGCATTGTGTCAGGGGGAAGCGGGGAGCGGGCAGCTCTCCCTGTTCCGCGACGATGAGTGACAGGGTCCCATGCTCGGATCCAGCACCATGCCGGCCTACGAGCTTGAGTTCTACGAGGACGCGAACGGGCAGTCGCCCGTCCTGCGGTGGCTCCGGGAGGACCTCACCCGGGCCCAGCGGCTGGACCTCGGCGAGGCCATGCGCGAGCAGCTTCAGGCGAAGGGCATCGGCGTCTGCGCTACGGCGTACGGCAAGCAGCTCGGGAAGGGGCTCTTCGAGTTCCGCCTGCGCAGGGACACACCGGACCTCGACGGCGGCGGCGCCTCAGGTGGATCGTCCCGGTCCCTCCTCCGTGTCTGCTGCCATGCCCATGGAGACAGAGTGGTCCTCCTGCTGGGCGGCTACGACAAGGGGGCGGACCCATCTCCAAGAAGGCAGAACAAGGAGATCGCCATCGCACGCAACAGGCTCGCCGACTGGCGGCGGCGGCATGGCGGTCCCAGGGGGTCTTGATGTCTGATGTAATAGGGCACATACTTGATTCCCGAAGGCCACCTGGCAGAGGCACCCCATGACCAACAAGTTCGATGACTTCATGAAGGAGTTGGAGGAGGAAGCCCGGCGCGGTGGCCCGAAGGCCCTCGCCGAGTACGCCGCGTACGGTGCCTTCCATCGGCTCGCGCTGGAGGTCTTCGAGCTTCGGACGGCGCGTGGACTGACGCAGCGCCAGCTCGGGGCGAAGGCCGGCATCCAGCAGGCCGAGATCAGCCGCATCGAGGCGGGCAACTCCAACCCCACACTCTCGACCATCGCCGCGCTGGCCCAGGCCCTCGGCGCGGAGTTGTCGCTCAGCCCCTCTTCAAAGGCGCCGCGCATCTCGGCCAAGTCGGTCGCTGGCAGGCGTCACGCTCCGAGCAGGGAGGCCGCGCGTCGGGTGGCTCGGGCTGGCGCCAGGTAGCAGCGGCACCCACGGGATCTACTCGACCAGGGATTCGCTCACGAACTTCTGGAATTCCGCCTTGGCCGGCGTGAGCGCAGAAGGCCCCGCGAGAACTTGCGTTCAGGCGGGGCCAGGATGTCGGACGAGATGAAAGTGCCTGGACCCGGAATCGAACCAGGGACACGGGGATTTTCAGTCCTGGAGACCAGGTGGCCTGAGCCCCGGAATCCCAAGGGGATTCGGTGAGCGCGGGGTGGCTGTGTAACGCCGGTGTAACAGCAACTTCGGCTGATCAGCGGCGGCCGCTGGTGCCGTAGGGGCCGGGCGCCACGGCCCACCCCGGCCAGGGCTACAATGCCGACATGGCCTCGAGGCTCCAGCTCGACCGGGAGGCGGTCGCCATGTTCTGCCGACGTCACCACGTCCGGCGGCTGGCGCTCTTCGGCTCAGTGCTGCGAGATGCCGCCCTAAGCCAGGCCGAGGACGAGATTGCCTCCGGCAAGGCGGTCTCCGCGGCGGATGTTCTTCGGGAGCTTCGCGACGCGAAGTGACGGTCCGGGGCTCTTAGGTCGTCTGCGCCGTGAGCTTCACGCCCAACGCCCGTGCCACCTTGAGCACCGTGTCAAACCGAGGCTTCGCGCCGGGCGCCAGCGCCTTGTAGAGGCTCTCGCGGCCGAGCCCCGTGTCCTTGGCCACCTGCGCCATCCCGCGGGCCCGGGCGATGTCGCCGAGGGCCAGCAGGAGATGGTCCGAGTTTCCCGTCTCGAGCACGGCGTTCATGTACTCCGCGACCGCGTCGTCGTCGGTGAGGTAACGCGCAGCATCGAAGGGCAGCAGCTTGCGGTTCGGCTTGGTGGTCTTCTTCTTCATGGCTCTTCTCCCAGCTCAGTTGCGATGCGCTGTGCCCGCTTGATATCCCGGGCTTGCGAGCCCTTGTCACCGCCAGCCAGCATGATGATCAGCACGCCACCCTGCCGCGTGAAGTAGAGGCGGTAGCCGGGCCCGAAGTGGACCCGCATCTCCGACACGTTGCCACCGACGGGCGCCCAGTCGCCCAGGTTGCCCGCCTCGGCCAGCCGGATGCGGGCGACGATTCGAACCTGCGCCCGCATGTCGGCGAGGTCATCGAGCCACCGCTGGAACTCTTCGGTCTGCTGAACCGTGAACACCAGGGAAGTGTATCCTTCTGGATACAGACGTCAAGCACGCCCCGGTTCAGCACGCCCGGGTTCGGGGCCGTCGTGAGGTCCTACAGCGAGTCCTTGGAGATGAGCATCAGGCAGCCGACCCAGATCGGGATGAACAAGGTCAGGTGTACGACCGCGTAGAAAGCCTGGGGTGCCCGGGGAGTAGACTTCGTGACCAGCGCGGCATGGGCAAGAAGGACGAGAGGTGCCACGGCCAGGGCAGGGTAGATGTGCCACGTCCCGTAGTCCGCGAATCTCCAGACCAATGCCGTCCACGCCATCAAGAGCGGCGTCAGGACCGCGGGGAGCAGCACCAGGTACCTTCTCGTTGTCGCCATCCGGACTATCCCCCGTCAGGCGGGCTGGCGTGGCCAGTGCCAGACCAAGCAGAACGTGTAGCAGTACGCCCAGCCGGCCAAGAAAAGCCGACCGATGAAAGGGGTCGGGGTTCCGGGTTGGTTTTGGATGCGAAATCAGCACCAGCGCCAGGATGTTCAGCGCGAAGTATAGGATGGCGATCTGCATCGCTCGTTCACCCCACCGCGGCCCGTCGGCAGGAAGCCATCGACGCTCCAACGCGGCACCTATGAGGGCGGGAACCCCGAGCACAGCCACGCCGAAAAACAGAGGCACTGCATGGCCTCCCCACGGAAGGCCCGCCCAGCTGGCGACTGTCAGCACCGCCGCGGTCGCGAGACCGACAACGGAGCCTGCCAAGGCGCACCGGCGCAGAGGCCCCTCGCTCTCAGCGACGCCTTGGGGTCGGGAAGCCATGACTCAAGGCTACAACTCTTCACCCTCCTGAGCTTCGCTGAAAGTGCCTCTCGTTTCCCCCGGGACCCGAGGTCCTTCAGTCCTCGTGTCGGTTCCACCGAGCCCGCCAGTTCCCGCGCCGTTGTGCACCCGGATTCCAGGGAGTCCACTGGGTCCACGCGCTGTAACGCCGGTGTAACGGCGCTCTGCGGATTCGGGCCGATTCTGGCGGTGGCCCGTCTACCGAGCGTCCCGGCACCTCGTCCGCGCACGGACCGCGGAACGCGCGAAAACAAGAGGCCCCGCGAGAACTTGCGTTCAAGCGGGGCCGAGATGTCGTACGAGATGTCAGTGCCTGGACCCGGAATCGAACCAGGGACACGGGGATTTTCAGTCCTGGTAGGCGAGTGGCCAAGGCCCCGGAATCCGCTGGAGAAACGGCGGGCCCGGGGGGCGACTGAAGCAGCATTGTGTCAGGGGGACGCGGGGAGCGGGCAGCTCTCCCTGTTCCGCGACGATGAGTGACAGGGTCCCATGCTCGGATCCAGCGCGATGCCGGCCTACGAGCTCGAGTTCTACGAGGACGCACGCGGTGGTCAGCCGGTCCTTCGATGGCTCCGCGAGGAGCTGACGCTCGCGAAGCGGAAGGCGCTCGGCTACGCCATGAACACCGTCCTGCAGCAGCTCGGTCTGGGGGTCTGCGGCACCGAGTTCGGCAAGCAGCTCGGCGGGGGCCTGTTCGAGTTCCGGCTGCGCCGGGACTTGCGCAATCCGGCCGGAGCGCGTGAGGAGGCCGGGCGCATGCTCCTCCGTGTCTTCTGCCACGCCCACGGGGACAGGCTCCTCCTGCTGGTGGGCGGCTACGACAAGGGCGAGCACCCATCGCCCAGGCGCCAGAGCACCGAGATCGCGCTGGCCAGGGCCCGGCTCAAGGACTGGCAGGTCCGGTTGGGGCGCGACCAGCGCGGTTGACCCCTGATGGTTTAAAGCCCATATTCGTACCCGGCAACGCGAGGAGCCCGCCATGGGAACCAAGTTCAGCGACTTCATGAAGGAGATCGAGGACGAGACCCGCCGGGAGGGCCCCGCGGCCGTCGCCGAAGCAGCGGCCATGAAGGCCCAGTTCGAGCTGGCCACCGAGCTCATCCTCCTTCGCAGGCGGCGCGGATTGACCCAGCGGCAGCTGGCGGCCACGTCCGGGATTCAGCAGAGCGAGATCAGCCGCATCGAGGGAGGGCGGGCCAACCCGACGCTGCAGACGCTGAGCGCCCTGGCCCGTTGCCTCGGCGCCGAGCTGCGCCTCTCGCCGGCGACGAGCGGCCGACGGAAGGCGGCGCCGCGTTCGGCGGCGAGGCAGGCGGCACCGTCCCGCAGGGGCGCAGCATGAGCCGAAATTTCGATGATTTCACCGCCAACCGCGCTGGCGTGGCCAGTACCAGACCAAGCAGAACGTGTAGCAGTACGTCCAGGCGGCCAGGAAGAGCCGACCGATGAACGGGTCGGGGTTCCGCGTGGGTTTCGGATGTGAAATCAGCACCAGCGCCAGGATGTTCAGCACGCAATAGAGGACGGCGACCTGCATCGCTCGCTCGCCCCACCGCGGCCCGTCGGCAGAAAGCCATCGACGCTCCAGCGCGGCGCCTGCCAGGGCGGGAACCCCGAGAACAGCCACGCTGAAGAACAGAGGCACTGCCTGGTCTCCCCACGGGAGGCCAGCCCAGCTGGCGGCTGTGAGCACCGCCGAGGTCGCGAGGCCGACAACTGAGCCTGCCAGGGCGAACCGGCGCAGAGGCCCTTCGCTCTCAGCGACGCCTTGGGATCGGGAAGCCATGATTCAACGCTACAGCAGAATTCACCTTCCTGGTCTGCGCTAACCAGCACGCGGGATTCGCAGATGGGCGCGGTGACACCTGTCAGCCGGGGTGTCCTGCGCCGTGTCCTG
>JANMRY010000105.1:0-24371 GCA_031388695.1 Anaeromyxobacter sp.
GTGCCGGCGCGGAAGGCCTCGGCCAGCGCGTAGGTCGCCTCGGGGGTGCGGGCCAGCACGGTCACGCCAGAGGTCTCGCGGTCGAGCCGGTGGACCAGCGTGACGGGCCCGCCCAGCAGGTCGGCCGCCAGCTCGGGGAGCGTGCCGCGGTCGGAGGTGAGGGTGGCCTGGGCCGGGACCCCGGAGGGCTTGTCGATGGCCACCAGGTGCTCATCGGCGAAGAGCAGCCGCTCGCGGCCGAGCGGGGCGTGGGCGTCGGGGGCGCGCCCGCCCTCCTCGATGTTGACGTGGACCGTGTAGCCGGCCCGGATCGGCTTGCCGGCCACCTTGCAGCGGCGGCCGTCGAGGAAGACGCCCCCCTCGTCGATGGAGCGCCGCGCCGCCCCGCGCGAGATGCCGCCGCGCGCGGCGATGAAGCGATCGAGCCGCTCGCCCTCGTCAGCAGGCAATGCGACGAGGACCAGCCGCTTCATGCTGGCCTCACGCCTTGGCCGAGGGGCAGGATCCGCAGGCCCCCGAGGAGCCGGCGCTGGCGCAGGCCGGGGCCTGGCCGCCGGAGCCCTTCATGACGAAGGAGCCGGCGCTGAGCGCCTTCTTCACCTTGGAGCCGCAGGCGTCATGGGTCTTGAGCGGCGCCGCCGACATCTTCTGGAGGACGTCGAAGCGGCCGCACTTGGGGCAGTCGTATTCGTAGATCGGCATGGTCGTTCGCCTCGTTGGGCCCCAGAGGTGATAGAACCCCGGCCCCGCGAAAGGGGCCTCATAGCATGGACGCCGATTGGCGCGACACCCTGGCCCAGGTCATCGACCACCTGGCCCTGGCGCTGGAGGAGGAGCGGTACCGCCACGTCGCCGGGATCGAGCCGGCGCCGGGGCTGGCGCGCCTCTTCGTCACGCACGACGAGGCGACCCACCCGGAGACGATCGCGCGGCTGCGCGAGGCGGGCGAGGCCGGGCTTCTCGCGGCGGTGGGCGGGCTGCGCGCCGAGCGGCTGGCGGCCGGGCTCGAGGAGGGCTGGCGGGCCGCCGAGTCGGGCGCGCCGGTGCTGGGGCCGGACGGGCTGCTGCCGCTGGCCCAGGCCGAGGCCGGGCTGGCCGGCGAGCCCGACCCGGTGCGGCGGCGGGCCCTGGCCGCGGCGGTGGTGGCGGCGCTGGAGCCGGCCGCCGACCTGCGCGAGCAGGCCTCGGAGCTGCGGGTCAAGGTGCGCGCCGAGCACGGCCTCACCCCCGACTGGCCCGGGGTGGTCGGCTGCGACGGGCTGCTCGAGGCCACCGAGGACGCCTGGAGCGAGCTGCTGGCCCACGCCTCGATGCGCGACCTCGGCCTCCAGCCGCAGCCGCGCGGCGACCTGACCCGCGCCGACCTGCTGCGGCTGCTCGCCTTTCCGGCCTTCGACGGGCACTGCCGCAGGAGCGGCCTGGCCGAGCTGCTGCGGGCCGCCTGCGGCGCCGTCGGGCTCGAGGCCGCCGACCTGCGGATCGGCGAGACCAGGCGGGTGGCCGCCTGGCCCGGCGCCCACGCCATCGGCCAGCGCATCGCCTTCCGGCCTCGGGGCGGCCTGCCGGACTGGCTCGACCTGCTCGACGCCGCCGGGCGGGCGGCCATCGCGGCCCGCACCGGCCCGGTGCGGCGCGACCCGGTCTTCACGGCCGCCTGGGGCTGGCTGCTCCAGTCGCTGCTGCTCGAGCCCGGCTTCCTCTCGGCGCGGCTCGAGCTCTCGAAGCGCGAGCGGGCCGAGCTCTTGCGAGCCCTGGCGCTGCGCGCGCTCTTCCGGCTGCGGGCCAGCGCGGCGGCGGCGCGGGTGGCGACCGAGGTGGCGCGGGGCATGTCTGGGGCGCGCTGGCGCGAGGCCCACCGCGACGGGCTCACCGCCGCCTGTCACGCCGCCTGGGACGGGGTGCGGGCGGCGCGCGACGCCGAGGCCGGGCCGCTGCTGGCGCGGGTGGCCGGCTTCGCCGCCGGCGAGCGGCTGCGGCTGCAGCTGCGCGACCGGTTCGACGAGGACTGGTGGCGCAACCCGCGGGCGCCGCAGCACCTGGCCGGCCTGCTGGCGGCCGGGCACCTGCCCGAGACGGAGCAGCCCCCGGCCGCGGAGGCGGCGCGAGGGCTGGTGGGGCTGCTGGAGCGGGGCGGGGCGCGCTGAAGCGGCGGCGCGGCCCGGTGGTCAGGGCTTGCGTCGCAGCGCCCGGATGATCTTCTCCTTGGCGCGCGAGGGGCGCGGGGCCGGGGCCGGGGCCGGCACGGCGCGCACCGCCGCCTGCTTCGGCGAGCGCTGGGCGGCCAGGTGGGCCTTCCACTTCATCCAGGCCTCGATCTGCATCGCCTGCAGCTCGATCTGCAGCTCCTCGGAGAGCTCCTCCTCGGCCCAGTCGAGCGTGGCGGTGCGTGGCGGCGAGGCGCCCAGCCGCAGCCGCATCACCTTCTCCTCCTCGGGGGCTCAGCTCGCGGGCCGCGCCGCGGCGGAGCACGGCCTGGGCCGCCGCTTCGGTCACCACGACGGCGCCGCTCCTGGAGTGCTTCCGCTTCTGATCCATGAACTCATCGTAGGCGGGGCGGCGGCTCCGTCCAGTTTTCTAAGACCACCCCGAGGAGGCCCCCCCAAGCGAACCGCTTGCGCTCCCCGGCAGGTCCGGTCAAGAGAGGGGAGGAGGTGGCTCGACATGGCCGACTGGAAGCAGAACCTGCTGGAGGACGACGCCCGCATCGGCGCGCTGGTGCGGGGGGCGAAGCGGGTGGCGGTGCTCGGGATCAAGCCGGAGAGCAAGGCCGACCAGCCGGCCTTCTACGTGGCCAAGCACGTCGCCGACCACGGCGCCGAGGTGGTCCCGGTGCCGGTCTTCTTCCCCGAGGTGACCGAGATCCTGGGGCGACAGGTCTACCGGAAAGTGGCCGACGTGCCGGGGCCGATCGACATCGTCGACATCTTCCGCAAGCCCTCGGACATCGACGCCCACGTCGACGACATCATCGCCAAGCGGCCGCGCGCCGCCTGGTTCCAGCTCGGCATCCGCAACGAGGCGGCGGCCGAGCGGCTGGCCCGCGCCGGCATCGAGGTGGTGCAGGACCGCTGCCTGCTGGTCGAGTGGAAGCGGTACCGGTAGGCGGGGCTGGTCATGGCGACGCGCCCTCCGCGCCTCACCTTCCGCCCCGCCACGCCCGATCGCTGGGCCGACCTCGAGGCGCTCTTCGGCAGCAACGGCGCTTGCGGCGGCTGCTGGTGCCAGTTCTGGAAGCAGTCTCCGGCCGAATATCGGGCCGGCAAGGGCGAGACCAACCGTCGCCTGTTGCGACGGAGCGTGAAGCGCGGCGAGCGTCCAGGGCTGCTGGCCTACGTTGGCGACGAGCCGGTCGGCTGGGTGGCGGTGGAGCCGCGGGCTCGCTACGCCCGGCTCGCCATCTCTCGCAACCTGCCAGTGGTCGACGAGCGGCCGACCTGGTCGATCCCCTGCTTCTTCGTGGCCCGCAGCCGGGGCGGGCAGGGCCTGTCGGGCCGGCTGCTGGCGGCAGCGGTGGCCTGGGCCCGGAGCCAGGGGGCGCCGGCGGTGGAGGGCTACCCCATCGACTCGAGGGGTCCGCTGGCGCGGACGTTCCTCTACACAGGCGCCTTCTCGACCTTCGTGAAGGCCGGCTTCAAGGAGGTGGCCCGCAAGGCGCGGACCCGACCGGTGGTGAAGAAGGAGCTGCGAAGGGTGCGGTGAGGGGCGCGGTGAGTGGGAGTGTTCGGCGCGCACCCGAACATGGTCCCTCCTTGGCGAGTTCTGACGTCGGGAATCGCTTTTGGGGGAGGCGGTCAGTGCGGCGGTGACCCGTCACCTTCCCCGCTGCTGCTCGCGCCGCTCGAAGAGCTGCTCGCGGTAGCGGCTGGCGAGCTCGCGGGCCCGCTCGCGCTGCGCCGGCATCAGCACCGGCTCGACCTTGAGGAAGGCGCGGGTGTCGGCGTCGTCGAGCTTCGCGTCGAGCGCCTCCCGTGCCCGGGCCGCGTCGCGGCGCGGTGGGCCGGTCGGCGCCGCCCCCGCAGCCCCGCCATGACCCGCTCCGCCGTGCCCTGCACCGCCGCCCATCCCGCCGCCCATTCCGCCTCCGGACGGCGAGAGCTGGAAGCCGCCCGGCCCCGAGCTCATCCCCATGCCGGGCGCTCTTCCACCGCCTGGCCCAGCATTCCCCGGCCCGCTCGATGGCGGTCCCATCCCCGGGGGCGGCCCCGCCGCAGGCCTCGGCTCGGCCGGCGGCATGCCCTCGGCCCGCAGCCGGGAGAGCTGCACCTGCAGCTCGGCGTCGGCCCGGTCGAGGGCCGCCACCTGCGCGTCGTCCAGCCCGAGCTCGCCGCGGTGGGCCAGCACCGCCACGATCGAGGAGCGCGGCAGCGGCGGCAGGTCGGCCAACGGCGCGGGGGCCACCGGCGCCGAGGCGCAGGCGGTCAGGAGGAGGAGCAGCGGCCCAGTGCAACGCCTCACGGCGATCCCTTCTTCTTCCTGAGCGTCTCTTCCAGGATGGCGAAGGTGAGCCGCCCCTTGGGATCATGCGATCCACGCTTCAGCTCGGCCAGCGCCTCCAGCCGGACCACGCGCACCGGGTGCCCCTCCACCGAGACGGTGACCGCCTCGGGGAGCAGGCTCGGGTAGTCGCGGCCCCCCTCGATGGCGCCGAGCAGGTCGAGGGGCCCGAGACCGGTGATGAGCAGCTGGTGTCCGGCGCCGAGCAGCGCCTCTCGGGTGGGACGGAGCACCTGCCCAGAGGGGCGCCCGCGGTAGCGGGCGTCGACCGAGGCCAGGAACGCCAGCAGCAGGGCGACGTTCCCGTCGTCCCGCCGGTGGACCACGTCGACGTCGATGGTGGAGAGCGGCGCACCCTGCGCGACCGCCGCCAGGCCTCCGACGAGGAGGAAGTCAGCGCCGCTGGCGGCCAGCCGGGCCAGCAGCGTGGTCAGGCTCTGCGGCGGCGAAGCCATCGCGAAGCTCCTGGATGGTCACCACCATCCGGTCGTTGAGCCGAAGCCGTTCCTCGGGCGTGAGCGCCAGCAGCGTCTCGAGCAAGGTCTCGTCGACGAAGCCGACGGGACGGGGTGCGCTGGGAAGCTCGGGGAGGGAAGCCGGGGCGGTCATCGTGGAGGAGTGTAACAGGTGGAGCCCCTCGCGGCGCCACCTGCGCCGGCGACCCACGGCAAGGACCTTCTCGGTTGCGCCGCCTGAAGGCGGCGCGATCAGGGCTCGTCGGCCGGCTCGTCGGCGGCCGCGGCCGCCTTCTCCCGCGACTTGAAGCCGGCCCGCTCCAGCGCCAGCGCCACGCCGGGCGGCTTGCGCGAGTCCTTGAGCGCGTTCTTCGGCGCCACCACCGCCGCCACCCGGGGGCCGAGCACCTTGACCTCGCCGGTCACCTCGACCTGCACCCGGATGCGCGGGTCGTCCTTGACCGAGAAGGCGCCGGCCAGGCGGACCCTGAGCGGCACGCCGGTGGCCGCGTCGAGCAGCAGCTCGCCGCCGGCCGCCACCGGCACGCGCCCATCGAGGAAGGCGAGGTGCCGCCGGGTCTCCTCGTCGGGGCCGCCGGCCGCGAACTGCCGGGTCTCCGGGGGCGCCGGGGCCAGGGGCTCGCGCGCCAGCGCCACCGTGTAGCGGCGCGCGGTGCGCCCCAGCAGCTGGACCTCGCCGGCCGCGGTGAGCTGCAGGGCCGGTCCGAAGAGCCGGGCCAGGTCGCCGGCCATGGCGAAGCTCTCGTCGCGGAAGCGGCGGGCGTCGCGGCCGTGGTCGGTGGGGCGCTCGCGCCAGGGGGCGTACTGGGCGCGGGCATAGGTGAGCCCGCCGATGAAGAGGACGTGCTTGCCGGTCTCGCCGCCCGGCCCGCGCCCCTCGTCGAGCTCGGCGCCGGCCTCGAAGGCGCCGTCGACCGACTGGCGCACCCGGTGGCGCTCGGCCACCTCGACCCGGGCCGAGCCGTCGGCCTGGGTGGTGACGATGAAGCCGGCGGTCCCGCCCCACTCGAAGGAGCCGAGCCGCCGCGCCGCCTCGTCGGCGTCGAGGGCGAGCAGCGCCACCGGCCGCTCCCAGTCGACGGCCGCCGCCGCGCCGCCGGCGCCCGGCGCCGCCCCCGTGGGCGGGCCTCCGCGCGAGCAGGCGCCCAGCGCCACGCCGAGGAGCAGCGCCAGCTGGGCGCGGGGGGACATCAGATGGTCGGGCTCGGCTTCTGCGAGGCCCGGAAGAGCAGCACGCCGAGGCCGACGAAGGCGGCCACGCCGAGCAGCGTGAAGCCGCCGTGGCCGATCACCCCGGTGATGGCCGGCTCGAGGTCGAGCTTCTTCAGCTGCCCGGCGATCCCCTCGTTGACGCTCAGCAGCGCCACCACCACGCCGGTCAGCGCGCCGCCGGCCACCAGGCCGGTGGCCATGAGCGAGCCGCCGCCCAGCTCGGCGTCCTCTGCGGCGCCGCCCTTGCGCGCCGCCACCGCGTCGACCAGCCCCTTGACCACGCCGCCGGCGAAGATGGGGAGGGTGGTGGAGAGCGGCAGGTAGAGGCCGACGGCGAAGGAGAGCGCCTTGACGCCGCAGAGCTCCATGGTGACCGAGAAGAAGACGCCGACCAGCACGTAGACCCAGTCGAGGTTGAGCGAGAGCAGCCCCTTGATGAGCGTCGCCATCAGCGTCCCCTGCGGGGCCGGGAACTTCTCGGTGCCGATGACGTGGGTGATCCCGGCGGCCAGCTGCTCGGAGGAGGGCTGGTCGAGCAGGTTGACGGTCCAGCCGATCACCACCGCCGAGGCGATGGCGCCGACGAAGAGCGAGATCTGCTGGGCCCGCGGCGTGGCCCCGACCAGGAAGCCGGTCTTGAGGTCCTGCGAGGTGGCCCCGCCGTTGGCGGCGGCGATGCAGACCAGGCCGCCCACCACCAGCGCCATCGGCTCGTAGGCCGAGCCGGTCCAGCCCACCCCGACGAAGACCATGGCGGTGGCCATCAGCGTGGCGATGGTCATGCCGGAGATGGGGTTGGAGGAGGAGCCGATCAGGCCGACGATGCGCGAGGAGACGGTGACGAAGATGAAGCCGAAGACGATGACCAGCACCGCCACCAGCAGCCGGTTGAGGAAGGAGTTGCCCGGCATGAAGGGGAGGGCCGCCAGCACCGCCACCAGCGCCAGGCTGCCGGCGATGACGGTGACGAAGGAGAGGTCGCGGTCGGTCCGCTTGACGCTGGCGGCGGCGGTCTTGTCGGAGAGCGAGCGGATCGAGTCGCGCAGCGACGAGTAGATGGTCGGGAGGGTCTTGATGAGCGTGATGAAGCCGCCGGCCGCCACCGCGCCGGCGCCGATCTGGCGGACGTAGGCCCGGTAGATGGCGTTGGTGGTGTTGGCGAAGGTGTGGGTGACCGGGTCCCAGCCGAACTGGGCCGGGTTGTTGCCCACCTTGAGCAGCTGGGCGGCCACCGCGTCGCCCGGCACCAGGAAGCCGAGCAGCGGGATGAGGCCGAGCCAGGCCAGCACGCCGCCGGCCACCAGCACCCCGGAGATCTTCGGCCCGATGATGTAGCCGACGCCCATGTACTCCGGCGTGATCTCGCCGTTGACGGTGGCGTTGGGCAGGAACTTGTTGGCCTTGGAGGTGACCCAGGCCGGGGTCTCGGCGATGACGTGGAAGACCTTCTGCAGGATGGCGTAGACCATGGCGATGCCGACGCCCTGGAAGGCGGTCTTGGCGAAGTCGCCACCCTTCTCGCCGGCGATCAGCACCGCGGCGCAGGCGGCGCCCTCCGGGTACTTGAGCTCCGCGTGCTCCTTGACGATCAGCGCCCGGCGCAGCGGCACCATCATCAGCACGCCGAGGATGCCGCCGATGACCGCCAGCAGGAAGAGGGTGAGCGGCGCGAAGTAGCCGGCCCCGACCGAGACCCCGGTGGTGGCGTCGGTGGAGAGGAAGAGGAAGCCGGGCAGGGTGAAGACCACGCCGGCCGCGATCGACTCGCCCGCCGAGCCGGCCGTCTGGATGATGTTGTTCTCGAGGATGGTGGTCTTGAGGAACTTGCGCCCCAGCGAGATGGCGATGACGGCGATGGGGATCGAGGCCGAGACGGTCAGGCCGGCCTTCAGGGCCAGGTAGACGGTCGAGGCGCCGAAGATGATCCCGAAGATGGCGCCGGTGACGACCGCCTTGGGCGTCAGCTCCGCCATGATGGTCTCGGCGGGGACGTACGGCTTGAACTCCTTGGCCGGCGAGGTCGAGGAGGTGGCGGGGGCGCTCATGGGGTGGCTCCGTGCGGCTGCTGAAGGGGTCGGCGGCTGCGGGAATCTAGCCCGGAGGGGCCGGACGTTCCAGCGTAAGTATGGTGGCGGAGCGGTCCCGGGCCGCGGCGGCGAAGCGGGGCGCCGGGCGGCGCCTCAAGCAGGGAGGCCAGGGCGAGGAGGGGGAGCCAGGCCCGGTGCGCGAGCTCGTGGGCGAGGCGAGATCCAAATGAACTGTGAGTGCGCACGTATCCAAGGCTGAAGCGTGACCGTGCGTGAAGTGCCGGCGCCAGGTGCCGGCGGCCGCACCACGCCCGGAGCGGGCGGCTCCGCGGCTCGGGACTCGACGGACAGTCTACTCCCCGCCCGCGTCGTCCCCCGGGCATGTGTCACGTGCTCACGGGAAACCCATTTGGCCGCGGCTCCTCCGGAGCAGACACTCCGGGTGAACGGAAAGGGCTGGCCGGGCCAGCGCCAGGCCCGGGATCACCAGCGGAGATTTGTGGCAGGATGTCGCACATGGCCCTGATCTAGATCAGAGCGCGTTGCGCAGGAGTTGCGCGCAGATGCGACGGCTTGTCGCACGGGGGTTAACTGGACCATCCCGCGCCCCGCTCATCTGAACTTTTACTTTCCGTGAGGAATCCGGGCTCTTGTAGGTCACTGTTTATTTTGTAACTTCCGGGGTGTAACAAGTTCTTTGATCCAGGTCATCCCTGATTCGAGGGGCTTGAAGGCCCTTCTTGCATGGAATACCGATGCTCCTGCCGTGGAGTGGAAGACGCGGATTCTGCGTGACGGGGGGTCCCCAGCGCACACCGCCCCACCCAGGCTGGGAGACGCGACATGAACCGAATCCTCGAAGCGAAGACCCTCCTGGGAATGGCGAGCCGACCGATCGCGAACGGACTGAAGGTGCTGGCGGCGATCGCCGGCGCCCTGGTGCTCGCGCAGCCGGCCGCCGCCGCCGTGGCCTGCACGCGGACCATCGTGGCCAACGTCTCGGCCATCGACTTCCCCATCATGTTCAACCGGCTCGGGGCCCAGAACCCCAACTTGATCATCTACGCCCTCGACCGGGACCTGGTGCCGACCGGCGCCGCCGCCCCGGCCGCCCCCTTCACGCTCCGCGGCGACAAGCGCCCCCGGCCGCTGGTCCTGCGGGTGTCGGCCGGCGAGTGCCTGACCGTGAACTTCACCAACCGGCTCACCGCCGCGGCCAACCCCAACAACGCCATCAACCCGGCCGACCCGCGCTTGCAGATCAACGACCAGGTGGCGGAGCGGCGCGCCAGCTTCCACGTCCCGGGGCTGGAGCTGGCCACCAGCATCCTCGACGACGGCTCCAACGTGGGCCTGAACACCAGCAGCCTGGCGCCGGCGGCCGGCGGCACCGCGACCTACAACTACTACGCACCGCACGAGGGCACCTTCCTCGTCACCAACGGCGGCGCCACCTTCGGCGGCGACGCCTCGGCCGGCAACTCGGGGAGCGGCATGTTCGCGGTGGTCAACGTCGAGCCTGCCGGCGCCCGCTCCTACCGGAGCACGGTGACCGAGGAGGAGCTGCGCCTCGCCACCGTCGGCACCACCCCCGCCGGCCAGCCCATCATCGACTACGAGGCGGTCTACCCGGCCACCGACGCCACCGGCGCCCCGAGCGTCTGGGCCGCCGAGGGCAAGTCCGGCAAGCCCATCCTCAACGTGCTCGCGGGCAACGAGACCTTCCACTCCGACCTCGACGCCATCATCGTCGGCCCGAACCCCGACGGCACCTTCCCGGCCGGGACCTACCCGGCCCTGCCCGGGGGCGCGGTGCGCAACCCGGCCTACCCCAACCGCCACGAGCCCTTCCGCGAGTTCACCACCGTGTTCCACGACGAGAACTCGGTGGGCCAGGCCTTCCCCGGCTACTTCCTCGACCCGGTGGTGCAGCACACCCTCCACGGGGTGCGCGACACCTTCATGATCAACTACGGGTCGGGCGGGATCGGCGCGGAGATCATCGCCAACCGGCTCGGCGTCGGCCCCATGCACGACTGCCTGAACTGCGCCTACGAGGAGTTCTTCCTGACCTCCTTCACCGTCGGTGACCCGGCGGTGCTGGTGGACAACCCCGCCAACCTCGGCCTGGAGTCGATCGCCCCCGGCCAGGCGCCGCCGGCCGGCACCACCGGCCCCAAGGCCATGAAGGCGCTCTTCCCCGACGACCCGTCCAACCTGCACCACAGCTACACCGGCGACTTCGTCAAGTACCGCAACCTGCACGCGGGCAAGGAACATCACATCTTCCACCTGCACAACCACCAGTGGCTGTTCAACGCCAACGACGACAACTCCAACTACATCGACGCCCAGGGGATCGGCCCCGGCGCCGGCTACACCTACGAGATCGCCAACGGAGGCTCGGGCAACCGGAACAAGAGCTCCGGCGACGCCATCTTCCACTGCCACTTCTACCCGCATTTCGCCCAGGGCATGTGGTACATGTGGCGCATCTACGACACGCTGCAGACCGGCACCGAGCTGCAGGCCAGCGGCGGTCCGGGCGGCTTCCACACCGTCCCCTACGCCCTCGCCGACGGCACCCCGGCGGCCGGCGCCCGCGCCCTGCCCGACGGCGAGATCGTCGCCGGCACGCCCATCCCCGCCCTGGTGCCGCTGCCGGGCAAGGCCCTGCCGCCCATGCCGGGCAGGGTGACGCTGGTCGCCAACCCCCTCACCAAGCCCGCGGGCCAGGGCCACCCCAACGCCGGCGCGCTCGTCCCCGTCGGCAGCCTCGCAAAGGTGGACCGGACCGACATCGACCCCGTCCTCGGGCCCCGCTGCACGGCCGAGACTGCCGCCGCCGCCGCCGCCATCGCGGCCGGGACCACCCCGGTGCCCGTCTCCGACTTCTGCGCCCTCAACCCGACCGGCCTCAAGAACCCCGGTTACCCGTTCTGGGTCGCCGGCATGGAAGACATCATCGGGCAGCGCCCGCCCACGCCTCCCATGGACATGGACCCGGCGGCCGGCGGTGCTGACGGCGGTCTGCCGCGCCACGCCCTGAAGGGCTACGCCGCGGGCGGCGCCACCGCGGTCAACGCCGTGAGCCGGCTCGACTTCACCAAGATCATCGGCCGCTCCGACGCGGTCTTCTACCCCGAGGGCGGCACCGACGTGGAGAAGGTGGCCATGGCCTACCACGCCACCCGGTCCCAGCCGACCTTCAAGCAGGCCACGACCGGCGGAGGCGTGCCCGCCGCCGCCGAGTTCATCCTCAACGGGGCCAAGCCGGTCCCCGGCGCGCCCTTCAGCGATCCCTGCATCGGCGACGACGGGACGCCGCTGGCCAACGGGCTCGTCTGGAAGTCCCAGGCCGAGGCCGCGGGGATCAGCCTCGGCACCGGGAACTTCAACGATGCCGCGACCGGCACCACCTTCCGCGGCCTGCAGGGCAAGGCGCGCCTCTACCAGGCGGCCAACGTCCAGTTCGACGCGGTCTTCAACAAGGTCGGCTACCACTACCCGCAGCAGCGGATCATCGCGCTCTGGAACGACGTGCTGCCCACCATCAACAAGACGCGGCCGCCCGAGCCGCTGGTGATGCGCAACAACACCTACGACTGCACCATGTTCCACCACTCCAACCTGGTGCCCGAGGCCTTCGAGCTGGACGACTACCAGGTCCGGACGCCCACCGACATCATCGGCCAGCACATCCACCTGCCCAAGTGGGACCTGACCACCGCCGACGGCGCGGCCAACGGCTGGAACTACGAGGACGGCACGCTCTCCCCGGGCGCGGTCCGCGAGCGCATCGAGGCGATCAACTGCTTCAACGGCGAGGCGGCCGCCTGCCTGCCGGGCGTGGCCCCCGGGGCCCACACCGGCGCCCCCATCCTGCACCCCACGCCGCACCCGGTGCTCGGCGCCGGCCCGCGCAACGAGTGGCTCGGCTCCCGCGTCACCCTGCAGCGCTGGTTCTTCGACCCGCTCCAGAACGTGGAGGCCAAGGACCGCGGCCTGGGCATCATCTTCACCCATGACCACTACGGCCCCTCGACCCACCAGCAGATCGGCCTCTACGCCACCGTGCTGGTCGAGCCGGCCGGCTCCACCTGGGTGCACAACGAGACCGGCGCCCCGCTCTACGACGGCGTCCGCCAGGACGGCGGCCCGACCAGCTGGCAGGCGGCCATCCTCAACGGCGCCGAGAGCTACCGCGAGTTCTACCTGGAGTTCTCCGACTTCCAGCACGCCTACCAGCCCGGCGTCTACGTGGGGCGCAACCAGGACGGCTCGCTCGGCGCGCCGCCGACCGCGGTCTCCTTCCGCGAGTCGATCAACCCCTCCTTCCGCCAGGAGATCGCCGCCGCCAACCGCTTCCCCAACGTGAGCCAGTTCCCGGCCATCTGCCCGGGCGGCGTCCCCCGCCCGTGCCCAGAGGCGATCACCGCCGACGACTCGGGCATGCTGGTGGTCAACTACCGCAACGAGCCGGTGGGGCTGCGCGTCTACAACCCCATCGGCCGCGGCCCCGACGGGCAGGCCGGCGCCCAGACCGCCGGCCTGGCCGGCGACCTGGCCTTCGCGCTGCAGAGCCGCACCGACCGGGCCATCGCCGCGATGAACGTGCAGCCCACGGCCGCGACCGTCATCGCCGGGACCCGGTTCCCGCCGCCCCTCAACTCGGCCGGCGTCGGCCCCGGTGACCCCTTCACCCCCATGGCGCGCGCCTACTACGGCGACAAGATCCGGATGAAGATCCAGGCCGGCGGCCAGGAGCACTCGCACGCCGCCAGCATCCACGGCATGAAGTGGCTGCAGGGCGGGTCCGGGTTCGGCACGGCGCCCAACTCCGGCTGGCGCAACTCGCAGCACGCCGGCATCTCCGAGCAGTTCACCCTGTCCACCCCGGTCATCCCGGCGCTGCGGCAGAACGGGGCGGTCGACCCGGCGGCCGACTACCTCTACTCCGTCAACCCGTCCCAGGACGGCTGGTGGAGCGGCACCTGGGGCATCATCCGCACCTACAACGCCGCCAGGGCGAACCTGTTCCAGCTGCCCAACAACGTCCCGGGCCGGCCCATCCCCAACCGGGCCAACTTCGTGGGCCTCTGCCCCAAGAACGCCGCCACCGGCCTCCCGGCCAACATCCGCACCTACGACCTGACCGCGGTGCTGGCCAACGACGTGCTCGGCAGGCCGGCCGGTACCCTGGTGGTCCCTGCCGACCGCTCGGCCACCGGCCACGCCGGCGGCCCGCTCAAGTCCGCCGGAGGGACGCTGGTCTACAACCCGGAGCGGCTCAGCGTGACCCTCACCGGGGTGCCCCTGGCCACGGTCCCCCTCACCGCCCAGGGACCGCTCCACGACCCGACCGCCATGATGTTCGTGCGCACCTCTGATCTCGACGCCGGCATCTGCAAGGGCGGCGCGACCAACTTCGCCTGCCCGGTGACGCTCAAGGCCAACGCCCCGGTGGAGCCGCTCGTCCTGCGCGTCGCCGCTGGCGACTGCCTCCAGGTCACCCTCCGCAACCGGCTGCCGGCCAACCCGCCCGACCTGGGGTCCTTCACCGAGTACCTGCGCGTCGTCCGCCGCAACCCGGCCGACCGGAACGCCAACGGCGGCATGACCAGCTTCAACGCCAACCTGGTCAAGCCCTCCGGCTACGCGGGCCTGCACGCCCAGCTGCTCGCCTACGACGTGAACGACAGCGACGGCGTGCTGGTGGGCAACAACCCGACCAACAGCATCGGGCCCCCGGGCTCTGTCCGGACCAGCCAGTGGTATGCCGGTGACCTCGCCCAGGACGCCGCCGGCAACATGGTCGCCACCCCGGTGGAGCTCGGCGGCACCAACATCGGCCCGGCCGACAAGCTGAAGCAGGCCAGCAAGGGGCTGGTGGGCGCGATCATCGTGGAGCCCCAGGGCGCCTCGTGGAACGACGCTGGCGAGAGGACCTTCGACCACCAGGTGGCGGGCAAGCCGAAGACGCGGTTCACCCGCGCCTCGGCGACGGTGACGCGCGCCAACACCTCCACCTACCGCGACTTCGCGGCGGTCATCGTCAAGGGCCAGGCCCACCGCTACCGGGACGGCACCGCGGTGGAGAACATCGCGGCCGAGGGCGGCACGCTGCCCGAGGACTCCGAGGACTCCGGCCAGATGTCGGTCAACTACGGCTCCGAGCCCATGTGGTTCCGCTTCGGGCTGAAGCCCAACTCCCCGCTCGGCAACACGCCTGGTGGCTTCGGAGCGGTGGCCAACGCCGGCGACGCCTACTCCAACTTCCTCGGCTTCACCCCCGCCGGGGGTGTGCCCCAGCAGTTCGGCAACCCCTCGACGCCGGTCTTCGAGGCCGCTCCCGGCGGCGAGTTCAGGCTCCGGCTCCTCAACCCGTCCGGCGTCGGGCGCGGCTCGGTCATGGCGCTCCACGGCCATGGCTGGCAGCGGTCGCCCTACGGCTGCGGCCCGGGGCTCACCCCCAAGGACGTTGGGCTCTGCCCCAACGGGGTGGCGCTCGGCTCGACCTCCATCGGCCAGAGCCCCATCTCCTTCTACCAGGGGGCCCAGGACCTGGTGACCCCATCCTCCCACTGGGACCTGGTCCTGCCCAGCGCGGGTGGCACGGGCGCGGTGCCGGGTGACTACCTGTTCCGCGACACCGCCTCCTTCGGGAACACCGGCGGCGTCTGGAACCTGGTCCGGGTGCGATAGGACCGGCTGGAGACGGCCCTTGACGGGGCCCGACCAGCCCGGTTGAAGGAACGACGGGTGCGGTCCTCCGGGGCCGCACCCGTCCGCTTACGGGGGGCGCGTCCTCCATTCATGGCATGCTGATCCACTTGCGCGGTGGCCGGAACTTCCACAGATCACGCGGTGAACAATCGATTTCTTCGGCGGGGAGGAGCAACATCGTGTCTCGCGTCACCATCATCCACAGGTCACTTCGCGGGCTCGGCCTCCTCGTCGCCCTCGGAGCCCTGCTCGCCGTGCCGGCCCGGGCCGAGGCGCCGGCCGGGACCCCGCCAGCCGGGACCCCGACCGCCCCGACGACGGTGAGCACGGCTCCCGCCCCGGCTCCGGCGAGCGCCCCGCCGGTCACGGCGTCGCCCAACCGCCTGGTCCGCGACAGCCTGGTGGTGGAGTTCTCGCTGGTGTCGCCTGGCGCCGAGCCCGGGGCGCCGGTCCTCGAGGAGGACTACGCCGAGGTCCGGTTCAAGATCACCGACGCCACCACCGGGAACCCGGTGCGCGGCCTCAACCCGGCGGCCTGGGTGGACGTGGCCGGCGGCCTCTCCGGCGGCGCCGGGGGGCCGATGGAGTGCAAGGAGAAGGTCGGGCTCTACCTCAAGGGGCTGGTGGGCATCCGGCCGGTGGCCGACCTGAACAGCTACTTCCTCCTGGTCCTCAACGGGGACGCCAGCATCTCGGTGATCGATCCCATGGTCAGCATGACCGGCCGGACCAGCCTCTACGCCACCGTGCTCTTCGCGCGCCCCGGGGCCGACTGGGTCAAGACCCTCAACGAGAAGCGGCTCTTCGTCTCCATGCCGCTGGCCGGGCAGGTGGCCGCCGTCGACACCGACTCCTTCAAGCTCATCGAGTCGATCCCGGCCGGCGGCGCCCCCACCCGGGTGGCGCTGCAGCCCGACCAGCGCTACCTCTGGGTGGGGAACGACTCGCGCAAGCCGGGTGAGAGCGGGGTCACGGTGATCGACGCCGCCTCCCTGAAGCCGCTGGCCAGCATCGCCACCGGGCGCGGCCACCACGAGATCGCCTTCAGCGGCGACAGCCGCCACGCCTTCGTCACCAACCGCGAGGACGGCACGCTCACGGTCATCGACGTGGCCCGCCTGGAGAAGGTGAAGGAGCTCAAGGTCGGCGCGGCGCCCATCTCGGTGGCCCTCTCGACCCTCTCCGGCGCCATCTACGTGGCCGACGGGAAGGAGGGGAAGATCGCGGTGGTCGACCCGGCCTCCCTCACCGTCACCAGCCGCATCGCCGCCAAGGCCGGCCTCGGCCCCATGCGCTTCAGCGAGGATGGCCGCTGGGGCATGGTGGTCAACTCCACCGAGCACGCGGTGCACGTCATCGACGCCGGCAGGAACAAGGTGATCCAGACCGTCCCCCTGGCCGGGAAGCCCTACCAGGTGGTCTTCACCAGGGCTTTCGCCTACCTGCGGCTCCTCGACTCCGAGAAGGTCAACATGGTGAACCTGCTCTCGCTGGGGGAGGGGAAGACCCCCATCGTCAACACCTTCTCCGCCGGCACCGGGGCGCCCCGCGCCGCCGGGAGCCTCTCCGTCGCCGACTCGATCACCGCGGCCTCCACCGACGCGGCGGTCTTCGTCAACAACCCGGCCGACGGGAAGACCTACTTCTACATGGAGGGGATGAACGCCCCCATGGGCAGCTTCTCCAACTACGGCCACAAGACCGTGGCGGCGGGGGTGGTTGACCGCAGCGTGAAGGAGGTCACCCCCGGGAACTACGTGGCGACCCTGCGCCTGCCCGAGGCCGGCCGCTACGACGTGGCCTTCCTGCTCGACAACCCCAGGGTGCTCCACTGCTTCACCACCGAGGTGAAGCCCAATCCGCTGCTCGCCTCGGCGCCTGGCGGCGTCCACGTCGAGTACCTGGACCTGCCCCAGGCCGCTGAACCGGGGAAGCCGGTGCGGCTCCGGGTCAGGCTCTCCAATCCCCGCGGCGGCGCCCCCCACACCGGCCTGCGAGACGTGCAGGTGAGCTGGTACAAGGCGCCGGCGTCGCTCCGCAAGACGGTCCTCGCCGGCGAGGCCGGGGCGGGGATCTACGAGGCGGAGCTGTCGTTCAGCGAGCCGGGCGCCTGGTACGTGCAGGTGATCGTCCCCTCGCTGAAGGCCGGCCCCGGCGAGGTCCCCTACCGCTCGTTGGTGGTCAGGAGGCCGCCAGCGGCCACCGGAAGCACCTCGGGGCGCTGAGCCGTCCCCGGGAAACCAGAGGAGCACCACCATGTCGAACCCCCGCAGCCATCGCTTCGCCCGCTTCGCCGCCGCCCTCGCCGGCCTCCTCATGGCCCTCCCGGCCAGGGCCGCCGACCCCACCCCCGCCGACGATCCCCACGCCGCCTGCAAGGCGGCGGCGGCCAAGGCCACGGCCGAGGCGGCCAGGCCGGCCTCCGCCCAGGCGGCCCCCTCGGCCGCGACCGTGAGCCTCGAGGACCTGCCGCTGCTCGACCAGGACGGGAAGTCGCGCCGCTTCCGCAGCGAGGTGGTCGGCGACCGGATCGTGGTGATGGACTTCATCTTCACCACCTGCACCACCATCTGCCCGGTGCTCTCCTCCAAGATGGCCCGGCTCCAGGAGCGGCTCGGCGCCCGGCTCGGCCGGGACGTCTTCCTGGTCTCGGTCTCGGTCGACCCGACGCGCGACGGCCCGGCCCAGCTCCTCGCCTACTCGAAGAAGTGGAAGGCCCGCGAGGGCTGGAGCTTCCTCGGCGGCAGGCCCGCCGACGTCAACGCGGTGCTCAAGGGGGTCGGCGCCTACACCGCCAACTTCGCCAACCACCCGCCCATGTTCCTGGTGGGCGACGGCAGGTCGGGGACCTGGACGCGGCTCAACGGCTTCCCCGAGGTGGACCTGATCCTGAAGCAGGTGGACACCCTGGCCTCGGCCCGCGGCGAGAAGACCGCAGCCCTCGGCGGGGGCCGGCCGTGAGCGCGGCCAAGGTCGCCGCCGCCCTGCTCCTCCTCCTCGCGGGTGGCGCGGACGCCGACGCGCCGCGCGAGGAGGCCGACGCCAAGGCGCGCGCCTGGTTCACCGACGCACCGCTGGTGACCCACCAGGGCAAGCCGGTCCGCTTCTACACCGACGTGCTGAAGGACAAGGTGGTGGTCATCGACTTCATCTTCACCCGCTGCGCCGGGGCCTGCCCCATCCTCACCGAGCGGATGAACGCGGTGCGCCGCGAGCTCGGCCCCCTGTTCGGGGAGAAGGTCCGCTTCATCTCCATCAGCATCGACCCGGAGTACGATACGCCCCAGGCGCTGGCCAGCTTCGCCAAGGTCCACAAGGCCGAGCACCCCGAGTGGCTCTTCCTCACCGGCAAGAAGGTGGACATCAAGGCGGTGGTCTCCCGGCTCGGCCAGTGGACCGAGGAGCCGGGCGAGCACTCCACCCTCTTCATCGCCGGCAACGCCAGGGAGCGCCACTGGACCAAGATCCGGCTCGACGCCCCGGCCCAGTCCTTCGCCATGCAGGTCCGGAAGCTGGTCGATGGGAATGCGGTGCTCCCCGCGACGGCCGCCGCCGCCGAGCCGTCCCGCTAGGGCGTCGAGCCGGCCATGCCCATCCTCGGTCCGGCCATCGCCGCGGCGCTCCTCCTGGCCAGCGCCGCCGGCACGGCGCCGCTCACCGCCCGCGAGCGGGCCGGGAGCACCATCTACCACCAGGGGAAGAGCCCCTCGGGCGGCGCCATCAACGCCCAGGTGGGCGGCACCACCCTCTCCGCCGACGTGGTCACCTGCGTCGGCTGCCACGGCGACGACGGCCTGGGCCGGCCTGAGGGCGGCGTCACCCCCACCTCCATCGTCTGGAGCGACCTGACCCGGCCCTACGGGCGTGAGCTCCCCAGCGGCCGGAGCCACCCGGCCTACGACGACAGGACCGCGGCGCGGGCCCTGACCGACGGCGTGGACTCCGGGGGGACCGCCCTGGAGGCGGTGATGCCCCGCTACTCCATGTCCCGCACCGACATGGAGAGCCTGGTCGCCTACCTGAAGCGGCTCGGCAACGAGCCCATCCCCGGCGTGGGGCCCGCCGAGCTGCGGCTCGGCACGGTGCTCCCGGAGAAGGGTCCGTTCGCGGAGCTGGGGCGGGCCATCCGCGGCGTGCTCGAGGACTGGGTCGCCGAGGCCAACGCCACCGGCGGCATCCACGGTCGCAAGCTGGTCCTGCAGGTGGCCGGGTACGACCCGGCACGCGACGGGGGGCTGGAGGCCGCACGAAGGCTCGTCGCCCGGGGCGATCTCCTGGCCCTGGTCTCCGGCTTCACCCCGGCCGTCGAGCCGGAGCTGGCCGACCTCGCGGAGAAGGAGGGGGTGCCGCTGGTCGGCCCCTTCACCCCCTGGCCGGGGGGCGAAGCCCCGGCCCGGCCGAAGGTCTTCTACCTGCTGGGCGGTCCGCGCGAGCACGCCCGGGTGCTGGCGTCCCACGCCATCCGCGAGAGCGGCCCGGCCGGCGTCCCCGCGGTGGTCCTGCACGCCGCCGGCCCGCGCCACGTCGAGGCCGCCCGGGCCGGCGCCGAGCGGCTCCGCGCCGGCGGCTGGACGCGGGTCGAGCTGGTCCCCTACCGGCCCGGCAAGCTCGACGCCGAGGCCGTGGCCGGACTCCAGGCCAAGGGAACGGAGCTGGTGCTCTACGTCGGCGAGGACGCCGACCTGGCGGTCTTCTTCCGCTGGGCCAACGCCAAGGACTTCACGCCGAGGGTGCTCGCCTCGGGGGCGCTGGCCGGCCGCGCCGCGCTCTCGGCCCCGGCCGCCTTCCAGGGGCGGGTGGTGCTGGCCATGTCGAGCGCCCCGGCGGCGGAGACGGTTGCCGGGCGCGAGGCGCTGGCGCGGGCCTCGCAGCGCGCCGGGCTGGGCGACCGGCACCACGCGGCGCGGGCCTCGGCCCGGGCCACCGCCCTGGTGCTGGGCGAAGGGCTGCGCCGCGCCGGCCGGGGCGTGTCGCGCGAGCGGCTGGTCTCCAGCCTGGAGGCGCTCTACGCCTTCGAGACCGGCCTCACCGCCCCCATCTCCTACGGGTCGGTCCGCCGCATCGGCGCCAGGGGCGCCTTCCTGGTGGCGGCCGACGTCGAGGCCCAGGCCTTCCGACCGCTGGGTGAATGGACGGAGGCGGAGTGAGCGTGGCCCGCCCGCTTCCCGCCCTCGGCGCCGCTCTGGCCCTGGCCCTGGCCTGGCCCGGTCCGGCCGGCGCCGGCGACTTCGGCCTGGCGGCCCGGGTGAACGGGGGCGAGATCTCGCGGGAGCGGCTGGAGCGGTACTTCGAGGAGGACCTCCAGGAGAAGGGCCGGCTGGTGGCCGGCATCCGCAGCCCCGAGGCCTTCAAGTCGATGAAGCGGAAGGCGCTGGACGAGCTGGTGGACCGGGAGCTGCTCTGGCAGGAGGCGGAGCGCCGCAAGCGGGTGGTGCCGCAGAAGGAGGTGGAGGCCGCCATGGCCAGGTTCAGGGCCCAGGTCCCCGACCCGGCGCGGCGGCGGCTCCAGCTCGAGCGCGGCGGCTTCACCGAGCAGGGCTACGCGGAGTACGTGAGGCACGAGCTCTCCATCCGCCGGCTGGTGGAGCTCGACCTGGCGCCGAAGGCGAAGGTGACGCCGGCCGAGGTCCACGCCTTCTACGAGGCCAACCTGGACCGCTACACCCAGCCGGCCGAGGTCCGGGCCCGGCACGTGCTGGTGAAGGTGGCCCCCGAGGCCAGCCCCGAGCAGAGGGCCGAGGCCCGCCGGCGCATCGACGCGGTGCTGGCCGAGGCGCGGACAGGGGTCGACCTCGGCGCCCTGGCGCGCCGCTCCTCCGACGACGAGACCGCCTCGGCCGGTGGCGAGCTGGGCTGGTTCCCGCGCGGCCGGATGGTCCCCGCCTTCGAGGCGGCCGCCTTCGCGCTCCAGCCGGGGCAGCTCTCCCCGGTGGTGGAGACCCCCTTCGGCTTCCACGTCATCGAGGTCGAGGAGCGCCGGCCCGAGGTGCGGGAGCCGGAGTCCAAGGTGGCCGGCGCCATCCGCGGCAGGCTCGGCGAGGAGAAGCTCCAGAAGCTGGTGCGGGCGCTGGTGGCCGAGCTGCGGGCCACCGCCCGCATCGAGCTGCTCATCCCCCTCGAGGCGAAGACATGAGACGACTCGCCCTCATCGCGGCCGCGGCCGTCGTCCTGATCGTCGGGGGGACGGTGGCGATCATCGCCTGGCTCGACCGCCTCCCCCCGCCGGTCATCGGCGCGTCGGCGCCGGCTCCGGAGCAGGCCGGCTCGTCGGTCGTCACGCTGCCCTCGGACCCGGAGGAGCGGGACCGGGCGCTCGAGCGCAACCAGGCCCGCTTCGTCTTCGAGAGCCTCCGCGACGGCTTCCTCGCCGCGCGGCGCACCCCCGAGGCCGAGGAGCGGCTTCGGCCGGGCCTCACCGCCCTCTTCCCGGGGGGGCGGCCCCCGTGGACGCTGGAGTGCCGGCAACGCCTCTGCCGCCTCGAGGTGGACGGCCCCGCCGCCGAGTGGCGGCCGGCCTTCACCGCCTCGAAGAAGCTGCGCCCCCACGTCGAGCGGGTGGCCTTCGACCCCGACGGCGAGAAGCTGGCCTTCCTGGAGCTCACCGAGCAGCGGCTGGCCGACGCCGACAGCGCCCGCCCCGAGGGCGACCAGATCCTCGCCGGCCTGGCGCAGGCGATCCTCGACTCGGCGGAGACGCAGCGCTGCCTCGCCGAGGGGCCCGCCGGGGCGGGGGCGGAGATCATCTTCGCCGTCGATCCCAGCGGCATCACCTACCGCTTCGGCTCGGCGGTCGACTCCCAGGTCGCCTACTGCCTGATGATGCAGGCCCTGCCAGATCCCATGGCCACCATCTCGACGCCGGAGCACGTCCGCCGCGCCGAGCTGACCGTGCGGATCCCGGCCGCCAGGTAGGCCCGGCCGGTCCCCTACGGGTCGGACTGGTCCGGGTCCGGCTCGCCGGCCTCGCCGCCGGGTGCCCCGGCCTCGACCTCGGAGAAGGCGACCCGGCCGTCGTCCCAGAGCAGCCGGTCACAGCGGTGCAGCAGGTCGCCCAGCCCCTTGCGCATGCTCGCCGAGACCGCCACCCCGCCGGCCTGGTGGGCCAGCGCCGCCCCCTCGCCGGGCGGGAGCCGGTCGACCTTGTTGAAGACCAGCAGCCGCTTCTTCCCCTTGAGGTCGAGCTCGCCGAGGATCTTCTCCACCGAGCGGACCTGCTGGTCGCGCCGCGGGTCGGCGGCGTCGACGACGTGGAGCAGCAGGTCGGCGTCGGCCAGCTCCTCCAGCGTGGCGCTGAAGGCGGCCACCAGGTCCTCGGGCAGGTCGCGGATGAAGCCGACGGTGTCGGTGATGATCACCTCGCGGTCGCGCGGGAAGCGCAGCCGGCGGCTGGTCGGATCGAGCGTGGCGAAGAGCTTGTCCTCCACCAGCACGGTGGAGTGGGTCAGGGCGTTGAGCAGCGTCGACTTGCCGGCGTTGGTGTAGCCGACGATCGAGAGCACCGGCAGGTTGCGGTCGTTGCGCTTGCGGCGGCGCAGCTGCCGGTCGGCGGAGAGGCCGTCGACGCGCCGCTGCAGCGCGGTGATCCGGTCGCGCACCCGGCGCCGGTCGATCTCCAGCTTGGTCTCGCCGGGGCCGCGGCCGCCGATGCCGCCGGCCAGGCGGGAGAGCGAGTCGTCGCGCCCGGCCAGGCGCGGGTAGATGTACTTGAGCTGGGCCAGCTCCACCTGCAGCTTGCCGTCGGCGCTCGCCGCCCGCTGCGCGAAGATGTCGAGGATGAGCTGGGTGCGGTCGAGGATCTTGAGGCTGGTCGCCTCGGCGATGTGGCGGGCCTGCGAGGGGGAGAGGTCGGCGTCGAAGACGATCAGGTCGGCCATCAGCTGCATCGAGCTGAGCAGGATGTCGGCCAGCTTCCCCTTGCCGATCAGGGTGCGAGGATCGACCTGGGCCCGGTGCTGCAGCGTGGCGCCCACCACCTCGACGCCGGCGGTGCGGGCCAGCTCCTTCAGCTCCTCCAGCGAGGACTCGCCCTCCTCGCGCGAGCGCTGCCGCCCCGAGACCCCCACCAGGATGGCCCGCTCCCGGCCGCCGGTGCCGCGGGCGGTGCGGGCCTTGGCGAACTCCTCCTCGAGCGCCAGCGCCCCGGCCAGCGCGTCGTGGCGAAGCTCGTGGACCGAGGCGACCGTCTCCTCCTGCCAGAGGGCGCCGGCCGGGTTCTCGGGGAGGAGCCAGGCCAGGTGGATGCGCCCCGGCAGGCCGTCGGGCAGGGTCTCGATGGCGGCCACCAGGTCGAGCCGCAGCAGCGCCAGGTCGGTCTGGTCGTCGCGGGTCAGCGGGGTGGCGTCGAGGTGGGTGTGGACGAGCCGCAGCCCGCGCAGGCGGTGGGAGCCGGCGCGAGCCCGGCCGATGTCGGGGAGGGTGAGCTTGCCGGCGTCGCCGACGATGACCGCCTGCACGTCGCCCTTGCGATCGAGCAGCACGCCGACCTGGCGCCCCATCTCGCGGGAGAGCTCGGTGAGGTGGCGGGCCAGCTCCGGCGAGACCACCTCGTCGGCGTCGACGCGGCGGCGCCAGGTCCGCTCCAGCGCGCTGAGCTGGGAGGCCTTGAGTCCGAGCAGGTGTCCGGTGACGTCCTTCATGCGGGCGGCGGAGTCTAAACGACCGGCCGTGATTCGGAAACAGCGGGCCGAAGGCCCGTCGGTTCGGCGCGCCTTTCCGCCCGTCGGCGCCGCCGCGGTCCCGGCGGTACGGGTCCGCTTCGGCCGCTGTGCTGCGCCGCGCCACGAGGTGCTGATCGGCCTGCGTCGCGCGGCCAGGGTACGAAGGTGGGCGGCTTGGCTGCGCCGCCAGGGGATCGACGGCGCGCCGGGCGGTCACGTGCTCCATGGCGCTGCTCGCAGGCGGCCTCGCGGCCCGACCGCCGGGCCCCAAGCGGCAGCGGCGCCTGCGCTCTACCGCCGAACCGACGGGCCCTCACGGCACGGCGCGCCGTCGGTTCGGCGTCCGATGGCCCAGGCGCCGGCAGGGCGGGGCTGGCGCGCGAAGGCCCGCTCGCCGAGCACGCCGACGAGGCAGCGCCGCCGAGGCGCGCCCGGGTGCAACGCGCGCGGCGGCAACAGAGCCTCGCCCGGGCCGGTGGCCAGACGCCGCAGGCCGCCGCTGCGAGGCGACCTTTGCCGTCGCGCCCCGCTCCTCACACCCCGTCGCGCGTCGAGGCCGACGAGCAATCGACCGCGAGCGCAGGCCAAGTGCCCCTCCGCGGGCAGGATGCCGTGACGAGAGAGCCGAGACCGAAGCGAGGCTGGCGCCCGAGGAGGGAGCAGCGGAGGCGTAGCAGAGCTACGCTGAGCAGCAGACCGACGAGGCCGCCTGCCGCAGCGAGAGGATCGGCTCTCGCAGTAGGCAGCTTGCCCGGGGTGGGGCACTCACGGCCGGAGCG
>JANMRY010000110.1:0-13370 GCA_031388695.1 Anaeromyxobacter sp.
ATCCCGCTTCCCGCAGCTACTCCGCGACCGCGACCGCGACCGCTGCCACTGCCGAGGTCCCGCCCGCAGCCGCGAGCCCGGCCTCCTCCGCCCCTGGTCTCCCTCACCACAAGCTCCTCGCCTACTCCGTCTCCCTCCAGCTCCTGGCCGCGGTGCGCGCCGCCTCCATCCGCGACGCCACCCTGCGCGACCACGCCCTTCGCTCGGCCAAGTCGGCCTGCCTCAACGCCGCCGAAGGGGCCGGTCGAGTCACCCGGCCCGACAAGGCCCGCGCCTTCGCCATCGCCCGGGCCGAGGCCTGCGAGGCGGCCGCCGCGGTGGAGATCGCCGCCGCCAGCGGCGAGGCCTCCGCGCCCGCTGCCGCCGAGGTGCTGCGGCTCGCCGACCGGGTGGTGGCCCTGCTCACCGGCCTGATCCGGTGAACGGAAGCCGGCTCAGCGCAGCAGCCCGCGCAGCAGCGCCCGCAAGCGCGCCGCCGGGGCGATCCCCTGCTCGGCGAGGCTGGCGTCGAGCGCGCCGATGGCCGCCGAGAGATCGAGCGCCCCGGCCAGCTCGTGGACCGAGCCGTCGGCCTGTCGGAAGTAGCGCCGGCGGACCGCCGGCCGGTCATCCGGTAGCCCCTCGCAGAGGTTGAGGAAGGCAGACTTGGCCGCCCTGGTGGCCTGGTCCCGAAGCTCGGCGTCAGCGATCTTTGCCGTGCTCACCTGGCGTGCCAGCTCTCTCGCCACCTTGTAGGCGTCGAGCTTCATGAAGGGGAACGCCGCGGTCGCGGCCGGGGTCGGGGTCGGGGTCGAGGTCGAGGGCACTTGACAACTGGAACCAACAGCATTACAGATAACTCACCGATGGCCTCCGGTCGCTTCGCCATGGCGCTCCACGCCCTCTCCCTCCTCGCCACCGGCGAAGAAGGTGCCCCGTCCGACTACCTGGCCGGCAGCGTCAACACCCACGCCGTCTTCCTGCGCCGGGTCTTGCGCCAGCTGTCCGGCGCCGGGCTGATCGAGGCGCGCGAAGGGCGGGGGGGCGGCTACCGCCTGGCCCGCTCGGCCAGCACCATCACCCTGGCCGAGGTCTACCGGGTCATGGAGCCGGACGGGCCGCTCTCGCCCAGCCCGTGCGAGCCGAACGCCCGCTGCCCGATCGGTGCCGGGATGCGGGCTGCCTTCGACTCGACCGCCCGCGCCGCCCGCGCCGGAGTGGAGCAGGCCCTCTCGGCCCAGACCGTGGCCGACCTGGCCCGGACCGCCCTGCGCCGCGGCAAGCGCACCACCGCCTGATCGACCGTCCCTCGCCTCGCAACGCACGCCGCACCTTCAAACTGCAATCAACACGACAGCAGTCAACCGCAGCACCACCTCACCAAGGAGCACGTCATGTCGAAGATCCTCGTCACCACCCCCACCGGCAAGGTCGGCCAGGAGCTGGTCCGCCTGCTCGCCGCCCGCGGCGCCACGCTCCGCCTCGGCGCCCACTCGGTCGAGAAGACCCGGACAGCCTTCCCGGGCCTCGAGGTGGTCCCGCTCGACCACACCCGGCCCGAGACCCACGCCGCCGCGGTGGCCGGCGTCGACGCCCTCTACCTGGCCTCACCCGGCGACTTCCCCTCGGCGCCGGAGAAGGCGCTGGTCGACGCCGCGAAGCAGGCCGGCGTGAAGCGGATCGTCAAGCTGGCGGCCATGGGGATCGAGCACTCCGACAACCCGCTGCGCCAGGTCGAGGAGCACATCCGCGCCTCCGGCACCCCCTTCACCTTCCTCCACCCCACCTGGTTCATGCAGAACTTCAGCACCTCGATGGCCGGTGCCATCAAGTCGGGCACGCTGGCCGAGCCAGCCGCCGACAAGAAGACCGCCTTCATCGACGCCCGCGACATCGCCGCGGTGGCGGCCGAAGCACTCACCCGGCCCGGCCACGAGGGCAAGACCTACACGCTCACCGGCGGCGAGCTGCTCAGCCGCGCCGACGTGGCGGCCCGCTTCACCGTTGCGCTGGGCAAGCCGGTCTCCTACCTGGCCATCACCGACGAACAGTTCCGGTCCGCCGTGAAGGCCTTCATGCCGCCGAGCTACCTCGAGCTGATGAGCGCGCTCTACGGGATGGTCCGGGCCGGCTACACCGAGGTGAAGTCCCCCACGGTGCAGGAGCTGCTGGGGCGGCCCCCCATTCACCTCGACCAGTTCATCAAGGACCACCGCTCCAGCTGGGCGTAGGGGCAGCACCTTCCGCGTCGCGGTCGCGGTCGGGGTCGCGGTCGGGGTCGAGGTCGCGGTCGCGGTCGGGGTCGAGGTCGGGGTCGAGGTCGGGGTCGAGGTCGGGGTCGCGGTCGGGGTCGCGGTCGGGGTCGCGGTCGCGCCCCGGCCTCGGCCCGGTCTACCCCTTCCCCTCGGACAGCAGCCGCACGTGCACCTCGGCCTCGAGGGTCTCCCCGGCGCCGCCCACGTAGATGGTCCCCGAGGTCGGGGTGGCGTCGCGCCAGGTCCGCCCCACCGCCACCCGCACGTGGTTGGTCTGGGTGATGACGCCGTTGGTCGGGTCGAAGCCGCGCCAGCCGACCTCGGGCAGGTAGACCTGGGCCCAGGCGTGGCTGGCCTCGCCCTGGGCCACGTTGTCGTGCTTGGGGCCGGTGTAGAGGTAGCCGCAGACGTAACGGGCCGGCACCGAGAGCAGCCGGGCCATGCAGATGAAGAGGTTGGTGAAGTCCTGGCAGACGCCGCGCCGGTTGACGTAGGTCTCGAAGGGCGTGGTGAGGAGCGTGGTCGCCCCCTGCACGTACTTGTAGTCCCGGTGGATGGTGCTGTTCATGTCGAGCAGCGTCTCCAGCAGGTCGTTGCCGTTCCGATCCACGAAGCTGTTGGCGTACTCCACCAGGTCCTGCAGCTCGCTCTCCGGCAGCTCCTCGGGCAGCAGGAAGGGCTGGAGCACCTGGCGCTGCCAGGGCATCCAGGCCAGCGGAAGGGTGTTGCGGGCCCGCAGCGGCCGGTAGGAGAGCGGCTCGCAGTCGAGCACCTCGACCTGGGAGCGGGCCTCGACCACCAGCTCTTCGAACGGGGTCTCCACCAGCACGCGGTGGGTCTGGTTGCCGAAGACGTCGTCGTAGTCGCGCGAGTCACCCGGCACCGAGACCCGCAGGTCGTAGGCCCGCAGCGCCTGGAGCTGGTCGTTGACCGGCTTGAGCCGGAGGATGTGCATCGACCGCTCCACCGGCTTCACGTAGCGGTAGGTGGTGCGGTGGACCAGGTCGTAGCGGCGCACCGGGGCCCGCTCGGGGCGGAGCTGGCGCTGGTGCTGCGACTGGCTGGTGCCGAGCGGCAGCTGGGTGGCGCCGGAGGCGGCCAGCTCGAGCCGCACCACCCCCTGGCGGACCACCAGCAGGTTGCCGGGCGAGACCTGGCGCCACTGGCCGATCCAGTCGCTGGCGACCTCGAGGGGCGTGGTGGAGATGACCACGCCGCGGCGCGCCTTGGGGCCGCGCGAGGTCAGGTCGACCACCAGGTCCTGGTCCGAGAGCCGCAGCTCGCCGTAGGGCGGCAGCGCCTCCCAGAGCCAGATGCCGCGCGCGCCTGGATCGCGGTCGGCGTAGACCAGCAGGTCGCGGCCGTCGGTGAGGACCGAGGTCAGGGTGCCGAGCTCGTTGAGCGCGCCGAACCAGCCGTGGACCAGCTCCATGTCGGCGTCGTCGAGCGAGGACCAGCCGCGCTCGGCGAAGCGACCGAGCAGGTCGCAGAGCACCTGCTCGGTGTCGGTGGAGCCGACCGGCTCGAAGAGCTGGTTGGGACGCTGCTGGGGGCGCTCACCGAGGCTGCCGGAGTGGGCGAAGAGCCAGTCCCGCCGTCCCCAGGCCCGCGAGAAGGGCTGGGTGTTGGCGTCGGAGGGCGCGCCCCAGGTGGCGGTGCGGACGTGCACCAGGAAGAGCGAAGACTCGAGGTGCTCCCAGGCCTTGACCAGCTCGGAGCGGATCGAGCCGACCGGCGGGGCCGGCTCCTTGAGCACGGTCGCCGAGGGCTCGCCGCCCGGGTAGTAGCCGATGCCCCAGCCGTCGGGGAGGGCCCGGCCCGGCTGCAAGCACCGGAGATCGAAGGAGGGCGCAAGCGCTCCCTCGAAGGACATGGCGAGGAGGTTGGGCATTTCGGCAGGAGAGCTACTGCCCGGTCGTCAGCGCCGCCTCGGCGGCCGGCTGACCGAACAGCTCACGCCCGATGTCATTGCAGATCGCGTGGGTCTCGTCCACCACGTGCGTGAGGAAGAGGTGCAGGTCGCCGGCGTCGATGTGGGGGCCGGCCTCGTCGAGCACCCAGCTCTCCAGGGCTCTCAGGGTCGAGAGGCTGTGGCCGCGCAGGTCGGCGTCGGCGGCCCGCACCTTGGCCAGCCGGCTCGAGGCGATGTGGAGGCAGTGGTTGACCGAGCGCGGGAAGCGGCCGTCGAGCACCAGGAAGCGGGCCACGGTGGCCGACGAGGCCTTGCCCTGGAAGCGCTTCATGAAGGGCTCGAAGCCGGAGCAGGCCCGCAGCAGCGAGAGCCAGAGCGCCAGCTCCACCACCGGGTGCGCCCCCATGCGCTGCAGGGCGTGGTGGTGCACGTCGAGGATGCGGGCGGTCTGCCCGGCCCGCTCCAGCATGACGCCGAGGATGATGAAGCTGAAGGCGTCGTCGTGGAGCATGGTGCCGTGGATGACGCCGAGGCAGAGCTGGGCGTGCTGGCGGACGTGGCGGTAGAAGCCGTGCCGGTCGGCCCGCCAGGTGGCGCGGCCCTGGCCGTCCATCCAGAGGTGCAGCTCGTTGACCGCCTCCCAGGTCTCCAGGCTCACCACCTCGCGGATGGAGCGGGCGTTCTCGCGGGCTCCGCCCACCGAGCGGCGCACCGAGGAGAGGTTGGTCTCCTCCCAGGTGAGCCACTCCTGCACCAGCTCGCCGTCGGCGAAGGCCTCGTCGCCGTGGGCCTCGCGGTAGGCCTCCTCCTGGCCCGAGACGATCACCGCCGGGTGCCAGGCCTGGCGCGGCTCGAGGTCGCCGTCGAGGGCGAGGTTGCGGGTGACCAGGCAGACGCGCGCCGTCGACTCGGCCCGCTCCAGGTAACGCCCCAGCCAGAAGAGGCTCTCGGCGACGCGGCTGATCACGGCGTGGCTCCCTTCAGCACCCAGGTGTCCTTGGAGCCGCCACCCTGGCTGGAGTTGACGACGTAGGACCCTTCCCGGAGCGCCACCCGGGTCAGGCCGCCGGGAAGCACCCAGGGGCCGTCGGCGCCGGAGACCACGTAGGGGCGCAGGTCGACTCGGCGCGGGGCGGTGTAGCCGCCCTCGGCGATCCAGGTGGGGCAGGCCGAGAGCTCGATGCGGCGCTGGGCGATGTAGCGGCGCGGGTCGGCGTCGATGCGGCGGCGGAAGTCGGCCCGCTCCTCGGCGGTGGCCTGCGGTCCCATCAGCATGCCGTAGCCGCCGGCCTCGTCGACGGCCTTGACCACCAGCTGGTCGAGCCGGTCCACCACGAAGGCCTGGTCGTCGGGCCGGCAGCAGAGCCAGGTCGGGACCTGCTCCAGCAGCGGCTCCTCGGTCATGTAGAAGCGGACCATGTCGGGCACCAGGGCGCAGACCGCCTTGTCGTCGGCCACGCCGTTGCCGGGGGCGTTGGCGATGCTCACCTTGCCAGCGGCCCAGGACCGCATCAGGCCGCGCACCCCCAGCATCGAGTCGGGCCTGAAGAACTCCGGGTCGAGGTAGGCGTCATCGGTGCGGCGGTAGATGACGTGGACGCGGCGCGGGCCGCGGGTGGTCCGCATGAAGACCTCGTCGCCGTCGACGAAGAGGTCGGGGGCCTGCACCAGCTCCAGCCCCATGGTGCGGGCCAGGAAGCTGTGCTCGAAGTAGGCCGAGTTGTAGGGGCCGGGGGTGAGCACCACCGCCACCGCCTCGTCGGGATCGACCGGGGCCGGGGCCACCGAGCGCAGCGCCGCCGCCAGCTTGGAGGGGTACTGGTCGACGCGGTGGACGCGGGCCTTGTCGAGGACCTCGGGGATGATCCGCTTCGAGAGCAGCCGGTTCTCCAGCACGTAGGAGACGCCGGAGGGGCAGCGCAGGTTGTCCTCCAGCACGCGGAAGGTGCCGGCCGGATCGCGGATCAGGTCGATGCCGGCCACGTGGACGCGCACCTTGCCGGGCGGCTTCACCCCCACCAGCTTCGGCTCGTACCCCTTGGCCCCCAGCACCAGGTCGGCCGGGATCACCTTCTCCTTCAAGATCCGCTGCGGGCCGTAGAGGTCGTCGAGGAAGGCCTCGATGGCCCGGACCCGCTGCACCAGCCCGGCCTCGAGGCGCGACCACTCGGCCGCCCCCACCAGGCGCGGCAGCAGGCAGAAGGGGATGATCTTCTCGGCGCCGCGGCTGTCGGAGTAGACGCTGAAGGTGACGCCCTGGTCGAGCAGCGCCTTCTCGGCCAGCGCCTGGCTGTGGGCGAACTCGCCGATGGTGCGCGCCCCCAGCGCCGCGGCGGCGCGCTTGAACTCGGCCCGCACCTCGCCGGGGCCGGCGAAGAGCTCGTCGTAGGCGCCGGGGATGTTGCGGTACTCGGTGAACAGGGACTCACTCACTTCCCACCTCCGGTCATGGTCGCGCCGTCGCCGCCGCGCAGGGCGGAGAGGCGCCGCAGGTCGAGGGACACGCCGCCGCCGGCCAGCGGCCGCCGCAGCGTGACCCGCCCGGTCTCGCGGATCCGCACCCGCTCGCGGCAGCGGCGCCGGGCCTCGTCGGCGTCTTCGGGCAGCCCCGGGTAGGTGCCGCCCCCGGGGATCCAGCCGTGCAGCTCGATGCCGAGGTGGTGGCCCTCGCGCTCCCAGGTGAGCACCAGCGGGTCCTGCGCGGTGAGCCCCGGGTGCAGGCCGGGGCGCGGCACGAAGGCGCGGTAGCGCAGCCCGGCCACGTGGCGCCGCCCGCTGTCGGCGGCGGTGAGCGGCACCTCCCAGCCGTCGGCCCCGAGCCGGTCCGGGCCGGCGCCGCGATCGTGGGTGATGCGCAGCTCGACCCGCTCGGTGCTGGCGTCGACCAGCCGGGCCCCGGCCTGCTCCTGGCTGGCCACGTCGCCGAGCAGCGGCCAGAACTCGACGGCCGGCAGGACGGTCAGCGTGCTCCGCTCCAGCTTGACCTCGGCGATCGGCTCGGGGCGCTCCAGCAGCAGCGCCGTGGTGGCCGGCCCGAGGCCGAAACCGTTGGCCGAGAGGTCGTCGAGCACGCCGCGCAGGTCCTCGTCGAGGAAGGTGGGGAGGGCGAGCTGGTCGTGGAGCGAGGCGCCCCAGTCGGAGAGCGGCTCCACGTAGGGGATGGCCACCAGCCGCGCCGCCAGGGCGCGGAAGAGCGCGGCCAGGGCGGCCAGCCGGCCGGCGCTCGAGGGCATGCGCAGCGAGCGCAGCTCCACCAGCCCGAGCCTTCCCCGGCCGGCCAGGAAGGGGTTCCAGAGCTTCTCGACGTTGAGCTCGGCGCGGTGGGAGTTGCCCGAGGCGTCGACCAGCAGCGGCGCCAGCGCCTCCCAGAGCTCTCCAGGTGAGAGGCGGGCGCCGCGCGCCTCGAGCCGATCGACCGCCACCTGCAGCTCCTCGAACCGCTCGCGCACCCCTTCGTCGGGGCGCGGCCCCTGCGAGGCCGACCCGACGCATTCGCTGGCGAAGGCGTAGGAGAGCGAGGGGTGGTTGCAGAGGAAGCGGATCAGCCGCGGCAGCAGCACCGGGTGGCGGAAGAAGGGGCTGGCCTCCGCCGTCGGCCCGCCCAGGGTGAGCTGGCCGCCACCGCCCGAGTCGGAGCCGCGCCCGTTGTAGCGCCAGCGGACCGGCGAGAGCCCGGCGGCGGCGGCGGCGGCGTAGATCGCCTCGGCGTCGCCGAGGAAGGTGGCCAGGTCGGCGGCCGGCGCGGTGTTGACCTCGACCACGCCGGGGTCGGGGGTGACGGTGAGCTGCACCTCGGCGGAGGAGGCGGCGGCGGCGGCCGGAGAGGTGGCGCGGCGGAACCGGGCGCCGAGGCAGAAGCGCGGCGCCGGCTCGCCCTCGAAGTGGCGCCCCGGGAGGTCGAGGAGCTGGGGCGGCGAGGCCAGGCGGGGCGCCAGGTCGGCCAGCAGCGCCCGGGCCCGGGCCAGCTTGTCGCCCCCCTCGGCCTGGGTGAGCCACCATGGGTCCTGCGAGGTGCGGTCGGTGAAGGTCGGCTCCGACCCGATCCAGATCTCGAGCCGCTGGCGGCGCAGGGCCGCGTCCTGCTCGGAGAGCTCGGCGAGGAGGGTCGGATCCACGGCTCAGGCCTCGTCCGGCTCGGCTTCCGGCTCGGGGACCGGGTGGTCGCCCGGGTGGCGGCGCAGGTCGAGCGACCAGGGGGTGTCGGGGTGGGTGGCCACGTGGATGGGCTGGAACGGCCAGGGGGTGGCGCCGTCGACGGTGAAGCGCTGGGCCCGCCGCGCCGAGGCCTCGAAGCGGGTGAGCGGCGGCGTGGCGTAGGCGCGCCCCTCGGGGTGCCAGACGTGGTAGCGGCAGGCCCCCAGCGAGCGCCGGCCCCAGGTGTCGCAGAGCTCGATGGTGAGCGGGTGGTGGACGCCGAGGTGCGGGTGGAGGGCGTGGGGCGGCGCCCAGGCGCGGAAGCGCACGCCGCCCACCACCTCGCCGGCGGTCCCGGTGGAGCGGACCGGCAGCTCGATGCCGTTGACCACCACCTGGTGGCGCTCCGGCACGATCCCGGCGGCGCGGACCTCGATCCGCTCCACCGAGGAGTCGACGTAGCGGCTGGTGCCGCCGCCCGAGGGCTCCTCGCCCAACACGTTCCAGGGCTCGAGGGCGTTGCGCACCTCGAGCAGGCAGTCGCCCGCCTCGAGCCGGCCCACCACCGGGCAGCGCAGCTCGAGGAAGGCGCGGTAGGGCTCGGCCGGCAGCCCGAGGCCGCGCTCGTCGAGGAAGGCCAGCACCTCCTCGAAGTCGCGCCAGAGGTGGTGCGGCAGCAGGAAGCGGTCGTGCAGCGCCGCCCCCCAGCGGATCAGCGGCTTGCGGTAGGGCCCCTTGGCGAAGGCGGCCAGCAGCGAGCGGGCCAGCAGCACCTGGGCCGTCGCCAGCCGCGGGTGGGGCGGCATCTCGAAGGCGCGCAGCTCGACCACCCCCTGGCGGCCGTGCGGGGTGCGCCAGTCGTAGAGCTTGTCGATCGAGATCTCGGCGCGGTGGGTGTTGCCGGTCAGGTCGGTGAGCAGGTTGCGCAGCAGCAGGTCGCCGAGCCACGGGGCCGGGTCCTTGGCGCGGAAGGCCTCGGCCAGCGCGATCTCCAGCTCGGAGAGGGTGTCGAGGCGGGCCTCGTCGACGCGCGGCGCCTGCGAGGTCGGGCCGACGAAGAGGCCGGTGAAGAGGAAGGAGAGCGAGGGGTGGTGCTGGGCGAAGGTGACCAGGCTGGCCAGCAGGTCGGGGCGGAGCACCAGCGGGCTCTGCAGCGCCGTCGGCCCGCCCAGGGTGACGTGGTGGCCGCCGCCCGAGCCGGCCAGCCGGCCGTCGAGCATCCACTTCTCGGAGTGGAGGCCGGCGTGGAGCGCGGCGTCGAAGACGGTGCCCATCAGCGCGGCGTGCTCGGCCCCGCTCCGCTGCGGCGGCAGGTTGACCTCGAGCACGCCCGGGTCGGGGGTGACCGCCATCGTGAGGAGCAGCGACGACGACGGGGGCGGGTAGCCCTCGAGCTGGGCGTCGAGCCCGGTGGCGGCGCGGGTGGCGTCGACGGCGGCCACCAGCGCCAGGAAGTCCTCGGCCTTGGCGACCGGCGGCAGGAAGACGAAGAGCGTCCCCTCGCGCGCCTCGACGCCGAGCGCGGTGCGGACCGGGTCTGGCACCGGCGGCGCCTTGGCCTTCTCGGCCAGCAGCTTCGCCTGCGCCTTCTCGATCTCGGCGAGGCGCGGGTCGGGCACCGGCAGCGGCGCCTCCTCCGGGACCACCTCGGGCGGGCCACCGATGGCGCCGAGCGGGAGCCGCAGCCCCAGCGGGCTGTCGCCCGGGAGCAGGAAGAGGTGCTCGCGGCGGAAGCGCCAGCGCTCGGTCCGCCAGCCCTCGGCGGTGCGGGCCACCGGGAGCACCCAGCCGACCGGCGCGCCCGGCGCCCCGCCGAGGATGCGGGCCAGGCGGCGCCGCTCGGCCGGATCGTCGAGCCGCGCCAGGAGCGGGTCGACGCTCACCGGCAGGTTGGCCTCGTCCATGATGTAGCGCCAGGGGTCCTCGTAGGCGGGGCGCGGCGCGCTGGCCGGCAGGCCGAGGTGGGCGGCCAGCGCCTCAACGAAGCGGCGGGCGCCATCCGGTCCCGGCGGCGCCGACGGCATGGTGCGCTCTGGCCAGAGCGGCGTCCCGTCGGCCAGGCCGACCAGCTCGAGCGCCCAGCGCGGCAGCGGCTCGCCCGGGTACCACTTGCCCTGCCGGCGCAGCAGCGCCGCCCCGGGGGCGAGCCGGCGGCGCAGCTCCTTGGCCAGCGTCAGCCCGGCCGTCCACTTGGTCGGGCCGAGCGCGTCGCCGTTCCACTCCGGGGCCTCGGCGTGCTCGCGCGAGTTGAAGGTCGGCTCGCCGCCGCTGGTGAGCGCGAGCCCGGCCGCCTGCAGCGCCGCGTCGGCCTTCTCGGCGCCCCGCAGCAGCCGCTCCCAGGCCTCCTCGGGGAAGGGGGCGGTGGGGCGGACCTCGTGGCCGAGCCGGGTGACGGTGAGCGAGAAGCAGATGTCGGTGGCCGGCTGGTCGCTGGTCCCCTCCAGCGGCGACCCGAGCGCCGGGCGGGCCACCGAGGCGAGCGGGATGTGCCCCTCGCCGGTCAGCAGGCCGCTGGTCGGGTCGAGGCCGATCCAGCCGCCGCCGGGGATGAAGACCTCGGTCCAGGCGTGCAGGTCGGCCACGTCGCGGCCGACACCCTTGGGCTGGTCGGGGAGCATCCCCTCGTCGGCCAGCTGCACCAGGTACCCGGAGGCGAAGCGGGCGGCGAGGCCGCGGGCCCGCAGCAGCGCCACCAGCAGCAGCGCCTGGTCCCGGCAGCTGCCGCGACCCTGGGTGAGCGTCTCCTCCGGCGTCCAGATGCCCGCCTCCTCGCGGATGACGTACTTGAGGGCCTGGTTGACGAGCCGGTTGACCTCGACCACGAACTCGACGGTCGGTCCGCCCCTGGGCAGCGCCTCGAGCAGCGCCTCGAAGCGGCGGCCGCTGGCCAGCTCGGGGTCGTTCCGATCGAGGAAGGGGACGAGGTCGCGGGAGAGCTCGGGCGGGTAGGCGAAGGGGACCTGCTCGCAGCGCTCGTCGATGAAGAAGTCGAACGGGTTGACCGGCCGGATGTCGAGCGCCAGCTCCACCAGCACCTCGAGCGCCGGGATGAGCACGCCCTTGCGGAAGGAGACGTGGGCCACCTGGTTGCCGAAGGGGTCCTGCTGCCAGCGGACCGAGGCGCTCTCGGGCAGCTTGAGGGCGTAGTGCTCGATGGCGGCGCTGGCGTGGGGCGCCGGACGCAGCCGGATGACGTGGGGGCCGAGCGCAGCCGGGGCGGGGTAGGTGTAGGTGCTGCGGTGCTGGAGCAGGATGCGCAGGGGGCGGCCCTTTCGACAGAAGGCTCTTTTGCAAGAGCTCCGCCAGAGTATGCCCAGCCCCCGGGTTGCGCGAGATCAATGCGGGCGCGCCTGCAGGAAGGGCGGCCGCTTGGCCGCCCCTCCGCCGACCGATCTCCGGGCAGCGCCTGCCTGGAATGTGAGCAGGACCGGCGCCCCGGTCGCTCCCGCCCCGGTTCGCCTAGATGAGCCCGTGCGCCACCATCGCCTTGGCGACCTTGATGAAGCCGGCGGCGTTGGCCCCGACCACGTAGTTCCCCTTGGAGCCGAACTCCTCGGCCGTCTCCCAGCAGTTCTGGTGGATGGTCCGCATGATGGCGGCCAGCTTCTGCTCGGTGAACTCGAAGGTCCAGGAGTCGCGCGTGGCGTTCTGCTGCATCTCGAGGGCGCTGGTGGCCACGCCGCCGGCGTTGGCCGCCTTGCCGGGGCCGTAGGCGATCCCGGCGTCGAGGAAGACCTTGATGCCCTCCGGCGTGGTCGGCATGTTGGCCCCCTCGCCGACGGCGATGCAGCCGTTCTTCACCAGGGTGGCGGCGTCCTTGCCGTTGATCTCGTTCTGGGTGGCCGAGGGCATGGCCACCTGGCAGGGGATGGTCCAGATGTTGCCGCCGGCGACGTAGGTAGCGTGCTTGCGGTAGCCGACGTAGTCGGAGATGCGGCGGCGCTCCTGCTCCTTGAGCTGCTTGAGCAGCTCGAGGTCGATCCCCTTGTCGTCGTGGATGACGCCGTCGGAGTCGGAGCAGGCCACCACCTTGCCGCCGAGCTGGTGGATCTTCTCCACCGTGTAGATGGCGACGTTGCCGGAGCCGGAGACGGTGCAGGTCTTGCCGCCGAAGGTGTCGCCGCGGGCCTTGAGCATCTCGGCGACGAAGAAGGTGGCGCCGTAGCCGGTGGCCTCGGTGCGCACCAGCGAGCCGCCCCAGTCGAGCCCCTTGCCGGTGAGCACGCCCGCCTCGTACTTGGAGGTGAGCCGCTTGAACTGGCCGAACATGTAGCCGATCTCGCGGCCACCGACGCCGATGTCGCCGGCCGGGACGTCGGTGTACTCGCCGATGTACCGCCAGAGCTCGGTCATGAAGCTCTGGCAGAAGCGCATCACCTCGTTGTCCGACTTCCCCTTGGGATCGAAGTCGGAGCCGCCCTTGCCGCCGCCGATGGGGAGGCCGGTCAGGGCGTTCTTGAAGATCTGCTCGAACCCGAGGAACTTGACGATGCCGAGGTAGACCGAGGGGTGGAAGCGCAGGCCGCCCTTGTAGGGGCCGAGGGCCGAGTTGAACTGGACCCGGAAGCCGCGGTTGATCTGGACCTCGCCGCGGTCGTCGAGCCAGGGGACCCGGAAGATGATCTGCCGCTCCGGCTCGCAGATGCGCTGGATGATCTTGCGCTCGCGGAACTCGGGGTACTTGGAGAGCACCGGGCCGATCGACTCGAGCACCTCCCGCACCGCCTGGTGGAACTCCACCTCGCCCGGGTTGCGCTTCAGGATCTCCTGGTAGACGAACTCCAGCCGTTCATCCATCTTGGTCGCCATCCGGTCGCCTCGTTCTCTGGGTGCAGGGGGTATCGGGTCGGGGAGCTTGGAAAACGGGCAGCCTGACCGGTTTCAGGGCAGCTTGTCGCTGGGCGGATGGTCGCACCCCGAGGGGTCTCCAGTAACCCTTTCGGGCTGTCCGTGGCCTGGGCCTGCGTTCGCCTCGCGGACCGCCAGAATCATCCGCACGGCGCGAAGCTCCTGAAATTCCTCGATCGGACCGAGTTCCGATTACTCTCGGTTGGGAGCAGGCGACCACGACCCCGACCACGACCCCGACC
>JANMRY010000200.1:0-24964 GCA_031388695.1 Anaeromyxobacter sp.
ACGGCCGGCAAGGAGGACCAGGAGAAGAAGCTGGCCGCCGAGACCAAGGCCAACCTGCTCGCCATGTGGCGCGAGGTGGTGGCGCAGGTCCCGGCCATCAAGGAGCTGGGCGAGCTGCAGCGGGCGGCGCAGTGGCGGCTCGACATGGTGGCGGCCGAGAACTCGATGGGCTTCCACGCGCCCCAGGAGATGGCCCGGGTCCTCGCCGAGTCGATCGACCTTTCGCGCCAGGCCCAGGTCAAGGCCGGCGAGGTCGGGCGCGGCAAGCTGGCGGCGCTCACGCCGGTGAAGCAGGCGCCGAAGAAGGCGGCCAGGTAGAGGAGCGGCCCGGGCCCCTCACCACCTGGCCCGCAGCCGCCTGGCGAGCTCTTCTGGAGCCTCGGTCTGGACGTCGTCGCCGCCAAAGAGCGGGCCGAACCAGCTCTCGTAGTTGACGTAGACGGGCTTGAGCGGCGGGCGCGAGCAGGCCCGCACCTGCAGGGCGAACTCGGCGCCGCGCCCGGGGAGCGGGCTGGAGAGGAAGGCGAAGTTGAAGGCGTGGGCGCCGGCCTCCTCGTAGCCACAGAGGACCCGGTCGAGCCCGGCCGCCAGCCCCGTGACGCCGGCCTCGTCGAGCTCGGCGAGGCTGCCGACCCCGGGCACCAGCCCCCAGACCTCGCGCTGCCTGGCCGGCGCGAAGGCGGCCAGCCACTCGACCGGGCCGTCGCGCCCCAGCCAGCGCGGACCGCCCCGCTCCGCCTCCAGGAGATCGGTCCAGTAGTCGCGGCCGGTGCGGCGCCGCCACTCGGTGCTCTGCGCCAGCAGCCGGCCCAGGGCCGAGTAGGGGAGGGCGCGGACGTGCACCTGGAAGTGCGGGTGGGGGACGCTCGAGCCGGCCGGCGGCAGGAAGTTCATGCCGGCCAGGTGGTGGACCAGCGCCGGATCGGTGGCGCGGGTGCGGCGCACCAGCTCGACGGTGGCGCGGATCCCGTTGGCCAGCGCCGCGGCTCCGACCTTCCCGGGGAAGAGCACGTGGTTGCCGACGTCGAGGACCACCACCGAGTCGCTGGCGCACTTGGAGAAGAGGTTGGGCATGGCCAGCGCGCCGCCGAAGCGGAGCTGCCCCTCCGGCGCGAAGGCCGGCGGGTAGCGGGTCCCCTTCTCGGCGGCGCCGCAGAAGGGGCAGCCGGCGCGGCTCTTCTCCTGCATCTCCTCGAGCAGCGGCAGGTCGGCCACGCCGAGGAAGACGCGGGCCTTCTCGCCGAGCGCCAGGTTGAAGGAGGCGACCTGGCCGGTGAGCGGATCGGTGCGGTGCTCGATCACCTGCTCCATCGGCCGGCCCGCCGGGTCGATGAGGGTCGTCGTCTCGGTGGTCGAGGCCAGCTCCATCGGTCGCTCCGCTCTTCAAGGGTGGGCCGCACGGCGAGGATAGCGCCTTTCGCTTCACTTCTCGGCGCCACTGGCCGATGGTGGCCTCCTCCCCCGTCGCATCTTCGGAGGCAGCCATGGAGAAGGCGCTGCAGGAGCTGCTCCCCGGCAACCACTGCTGGGGCTGTGGCCCCGACAACCCGCACGGCCTGCGCATCAAGAGCCATGTCGAGGGCGAGGAGGTGGTCTGCCGCTTCCAGCCCTCGCCGCAGCACATGGCCGGGCCGACCCACATCACCTACGGCGGCATCATCGCCGCCGTCATCGACTGCCACACCGTCATCACCGCCATCGCCGACCTCTACCGCGCCGCCGGCCGACCCTTCGGCAGCGGCCCGCCGCTCTGGGCGGTGACCGCCTCGCTCAAGATCGACTACCTGGCCCCGGCCCCCATCGACCAGCCCATGGAGCTGCGGGCCCGGGTGCGCGAGGTGCGGGGGCGCAAGCGGATCGTCGACTGCACGCTCAGCTCGGGGGGCAAGCTCTGCGCCCGCGCCGAGGTGGTGGCGGTGGCGGTCTCGACCGCCTGGACCAGGCCGCCGACGGAGCCGCCGACGGAGCCGCCGACCTAGCCTGCGACCCGGGGCGCCGTGGCCCCGGGTCCCCTCCGACCCCGGGCCAGGCCGCCCGCGAGAGCGGCGCGCCTCGCTTCCCTGCTGGCACAGCAGGTGAAACAGAGTCAGGGAGGGGAGGACTCGCCCATGGGCAAGTCGGTCAGCGCGATGGTCGCGGAGGTCGACCCGATACCCGAGAGGGTCAAGGTCGTCTCCAAGGGAGGCGTCGAACGTCGCAGGGACCGGCGTTACCCCTTCCGCCTCCCGCTGGTCCTCTCCAGGAACGGCCGGGAGCTGGCCGTCCAGACCGAGGACGTCAGCTTCACCGGGATCTTCTTCCGCACCGACACGCCCGTTCCCGAGCGGCAGCTGGTCAAGCTGCGGCTCTCGCTTCGACCCGGCGAGGAGCCGCTGGCGGTGATGGGGATGGTGGCCCGCAACGTCCCGGCCCGGGACGGCCTGCCGCCCGGGATCGGCATCCAGTTCTACGCCCTGAGCACGGCCGACCGGAAGCGGTGGATCCAATACGTCCGCGAGGCGGTGGCCAAGGCCGCCCCGGCTCCGGCTCCGGTGACGGCTCCGGCGATGACCCCCGCGTCCGCCGCGGCCCTGGCGGCTTCGCCGCCTGCGCGGGTCCTCCCGCCGCCGCTCCCGCACCCGCCCGAGCCGGTGCGCCGCCAGTACCCGCGCCACGCCATGGTGCTGGAGGTGCTGCTCCACTCGGTCGACGACCTGCGCACCTTCTACTCGCGCAACGTCTCCAAGGGCGGGCTCTTCGTGGCCACCACCCTCGAGGTCCCCGAGGGGACAGTCATGAAGGTGAGCGTCATCCACCCCAGGTCGAGGGAGCGCTTCACGCTCCAGGCGGTGGTGCGCCGGCGTGTCACCGTCGGCGACGCCGGGCTGGGGCTGGAGTTCGCCGCGCTCGACGACGGGCGCCGCGAGGAGTTCCAGGAGTTCATCGCCTCCGAGCTGCCGGTCGAGGAGGTGGTCTACATCGCCGAGGGCGACCGGCTGCTGGCCTGCTCGCTGCCGCCCGAAGGGGCCGAGCTGGTCGACCTCGCCGAGCTGGAGGTGGTGCCGGAGGCGTGATCAGGGGACGTAGAGCTGGTCGCCCGGGATCAGGATCAGGTTCGCCTCGGGCTGGCTGCCGTCGAGCACCCGCGGGTAGTCGATGGGGATGGTCCGCGTCATGGCGGTGGTCCGGTTCAACCGGCGAAACAGCTTGGTGCCGCTCGGGGAGGCGAACCGGCTGGGCCCACCGGCGAGCTGGATGGCCTCGAGCACGGTCAGGTACCGCGGGGAGGAGAAGACCCCGGGCCGCTCGACGTTGCCACTGACGGTGAAGGTGTAGCTGTTGGCCGCCGCCACGGCGACCGACACCACCAGCCCCTCGCCCTTGAGGTAGTTGCCGAGCTGCTTGGTGATCTCCTCCTGCAGCGCGGACGGGGTCCGGCCGACCGCGAAGAGATCGCCGATGAGCGGCAGGGTGATGGTCCCGTCGGGGCGGACCGTCACCTCGCTGGAGACGTCCGGGTTCTTCCAGACGCGGATGGAGAGCTGGTCGGAGGGGCCGATCACGTACTCGGTGAGGAAGGGGTCTGGCTCGCGGCGGTAGTCGTAGCTGGGCCCGGACGCGCAGGCGACCAGCGACACCAGGAGGACGGGCAGGAGGCTTCTCATCGGTAGGTCCGGATCGGAAGGTGAATCTACGACCGGGCCGGGGGGAGGTCAACGGCACGGCGCCGCCCCGGGCGCTCTCTTCAGGCTCCCGTGGTAGCGTCCCTCCACGGTGAGCGCCTCGGACCGGCAGCCCTTCGTGACCGTGGCCATCCCGTGCCTCGACGAGGCCCGCTTCATCGGCGCTTGCCTGCGAAGCGTGCTCGGGCAGGACTACCCGGGCGCGCTCCTTGAGATCCTGGTCGCGGACGGCGGCTCGACCGATGGCACCCTGGCGGTGGTGGCCAGCCTGGCCGCCGAGGACCCCCGGGTCGTGCTCCTCGCCAACCCGGACCGGCTGCAGGCCCCCGGCATGAACGCCATCCTCCGCCGGGCCCGGGGTGACGTCATCGTGCGCATGGACGTCCACTGCGAATACGCCGGCGACTACGTGCGACGGTGCGTCGAGGTGCTGGAGCGCACCGGCGCCGACAACGTCGGCGGGGCGCAGCGCGCCCGCGCCACCACCCCGTTCCAGCGGGCCCTCTGCGCGGCGCTGGAGAGCCCGCTCGGGGTCGGGGGCGCCAGCTACCGCTCAGCCCGGAACGAGGGCTTCGTCGACACCGTCTTCCTCGGCGCCTTCCGGCGACGTGTCTTCGAGGAGGTGGGCCTCTACGACCCCGGGGCCATCACCAACGAGGACGCCGAGCTGAACCAGCGCCTGCGCGCCGCTGGAGGCCGGGTCTACCTCTCCCGCGAGATCGTGGTGAGCTACTTCCCGCGCGCCTCCTTCCACGCCCTGGCCCGCCAGTACTTCCGCTACGGGCGCGGCCGGGCGCGGACGGTGCTCAAGCACGGTGTCCGGGGCTCGGTGCGAGGGATGCTCCCGGCGGTGGCCGTCGCGGCCGGCGCGCTGCTGCTCGCCACCGCCCACCTCCAGCCGCTCACCCCGTGGCTGCTGGGCGCCTTCGCCGGCCTGGCCGGAGCGGAGGCGGTGCGGGTCGGGCGAGCCGGGGGCCTGGCGCAGGTCCTGCGGGCCTGGGCCATCTTCCCGGTGCTGCACCTCTCGCACGGGCTCGGCTTCCTCGCCGGGCTGGGGCGCTACCTGCGCCGACCGGACTGGGGCGAGCCGGAGCGGCTGCCGCCGCGCGTGGCCGGGCTGGTGAGATGAGCCGGGGGCCCATGCGCACGGCGCTCGCGGCCTTGACGCTGGCGGTGGTGGCGGGCCTCGGCTGCCCGGCCCCCACGCCGCCGCGCGCCTTCATCCTCGACGACGGCGTCAAGATGAGCGCGGACGGCCGGCTGCTCAGCCTCGTCCCCCTCGACGGCTACCTCGAGTCGAACCCGGCCTGGGACGGCCGGTCGATCCGGCTGGGCGGCGCGCGCGGCGAGACCGTCGCCTTCCAGGTGATGGTCCGATCCGGTTCGCGTCCGCTCCCTGCCGTCGACCTGCGCGTCGGCGAGCTGCGCCGCGAGGAGGGCGGGCGAATCGAGTCGAGCCGCTTCGCGCTCTTCCGCGAGTGGTACCTCCCGGTGACCGTCCCCAGCACCTCGCCGGGTGGCAGCGCCGGCCCGGGCGACTACCCCGATGCCCTCATCCCCGCCGGCACGCCGGGGTGGGGGCTGCCGCTCGACGTGCCGGCCGGGCGGACCCAGGGGCTCTGGATCGACCTCGCCATCCCCGGCGAGGGCCAGGCCGGCACCTACCGCGGCACCGTCGAGGTGGTCGCCGCCGGCCGCTCGCTGGCCCGCTTCGACCTCGCCCTGGTGGTCCACGACTTCACGCTCCCGGCTCGGCGCCACCTGCGCTGGCGGATCGGCTACAGCGGCTGGGAGCAGGTGCCCGACCGGCTCGGCCTCGCCGAGGGGAGCGCGGCGCGGCTCGAGCTGGAGCGGGACCTCTACCGGCTGGTCTGGGAGCAGCACCGCGCCGCACCCACGACCCACTACCACCGCCTCCCGCTCGAGGTGCGAGGCGTCGGCGCGGCGCTGACCATCGACTGGGGAGCCTTCGACCGGCGCTTCGGGCCGTACCTGGACGGGTCGGCCTTCGCCGACCGGGTGCCCCTCTCCATCTTCTCGCTGCCCATCAACCTTCACGCCGGCTGGCCCGGGCGCCTCCCGGCCGACCCGGCGCAGGTCGACGCGGCGCTGCTGACGGCCGCCGCCAGGCAGGTGGGGCGCCACTGGGACGAGCGCGGGTGGCGCCTCGAGGAGACCTTCGTCTACGTGGCCGATGAGCCCGGACCGGAGCGGTACGACAGCATCCGGAAGGCCTGCACGGCCATCCAGGCCGGTGACCGCCGCATCCGGACCTCGGTCGCCTTCTACACGCAGTTCGCGCGGCACGGGCCCGAGCTGGCCAAGGCCTTCGCCGGGCTGGTGACCATGTGGGACGTGGCTGGGGACCACTTCGACGTGCCGGCGCTCGAGGCCCGGCAGGCCGCCGGCGACTCGATCGGCTTCTACCAGGGCGGCGAGCCGTTCCAGGGCGGCGAGGCGCTCGACAACGACGGGCTGGCCCTCACCACCTGGCCCTGGATCGCCTGGCGGTACGGCCTCGACACGCTCTACCTCTACAACATGACCGAGTGGAGCTACTTCCGGCTCGACCGCGCCGAGGTGCCCTGGAAGGACGGCAAGCGGGAGATCTGGGAGAACCCGCTCAACCAGTCCTGGGCCACCAACAGCCAGGGGGTGCTGGTCTATCCGGGCCAGTACGTCGGCCTCCGCGGCGTGGTCCCCTCCATCCGCCTCAAGCAGGTGCGCCGCGGCCTGCAGGACTACGAGTACCTCTGGCTGGCGAGGCAGGCCGGCCGGGGCGCCGAGGCGGACGCCGCCGCCAGGCGCCTCGTCCCCCGGGCGCTGCACCAGGCCGGACCGCTCGGCCTGCTCGGCCCCCGCGGCGCCTGGGAGCGTGACCCCCGGGCCTGGGCCGCCGCCCGCGCCGGGCTGGCGGCCGCCATCACCGCGGGCCCACGTCGATGAGCGCGGCCGCGAGCGCCCCCTTGCCGTAGACCTGCCGGTAGTAGCGCAGGAACTTGGTCACCATCGAGTCGGGATCGTCGAGGGTGAGGTAGGCGCGCCGGTTCGCGCTGGGCAGGTCGGCCATCAGGTTGCGCGTGGTCCAGGCGTCGATGGCGACCGGGTCGGTCCCGGCCACGATGGTCCGCTTCTGCACGCAGCTGCGGGCCGAGTGGCGGATGTCCTCGGTCCCCTCGGGGCCGGCGGGCTGGAAGGCCACCCACTCGGCGACCGTCAGGATCAGGTCCGGCGCCCGGATCTCGCGGGCGAACTGGGCCAGCGGGCCGGCCATCCGCCAGCTGGCGGTCGGGAAGCCTCGCCCGAAGTAGTGCACCGATCGGTAGCCCCTGGCCAGCGGGTGGGTGCCGAGCTCCCCCGCGCTCATGTCGACGATCCCCATGGGCGACTTGCAGGCCCCGGTGAAGCCGGTCGAGCCGTGCTCGTTGGCCGTGGTCATGTTGATCCAGGTGAGCTTGCGGCCGGCCGGCACCAGGCGCCCTGCCTCCCGGCGCAGGACGCCGTCGGCGAAGTCCACCACCAGCCCGGTGAGCGGGGAGGTGAAGCGTGGCCAGGTGAGCGGCGTCTTCGCCTCGTCCACCCAGCTCTTGGCGAGGCGGAAGGTGCGGGAGAAGTCCCAGTGGTAGCCGTCGCGGTCCTCGCCGGGCCGGATGGGCCCGCGGCCGTCGCCCCCGTAGACGCCGTGCTGGTGGCCCGGGTCGTGCCAGTGGTCGCCCGAGAGCGAGCTCTCGCCGGCGTCGACGAGGCCGACGAAGCTGACCGGCGCGCCGAGCTTCTGGAAGTGCGGGATGAGGTCGCCGAGCTTGTCCCACCCGGGCACGTCGACGTTCCGCTCGGACCGGTGGGTCCAGGCGCGCGACAGGCCGGAGCCGTCGGCCAGGCGGAAGTGGGTGTTCTCGAAGACCACCACCTCGCCGGTGAAGCCGGGGAGCTCGAGGATCCGCTCCACCACGCGTTTCACGGCGGCGACGTTGGTCATCCCCTGGTTCCACCACTGCGCGCTCACCTTGATGATGACCACGTCGGTCGGGCCGATCACCGCGCCGGTGCCGCCCAGCGAGGAGAAGACGGCGTCGACGTTCTCGCCCGGCGTGCCGCCCTGGGCGACGTGGATCCTGGCGCGGTCGCGCGCCGGGTCCTCGACGGGCGGCGGCGGCGCGGCCGAGAACGACTCGAGCTGCGTGTACCTGGCGACGGTGCGCCGGACCTTGCCGCCGAGCATCAGGGCTGCCCCCCCGGCGCCGGCCACGGCGAGGCCCCCGAGCAGGAAGACCCGCCGCGATGCGAGGAGGCGCGTGCCGTCGGACACCCGGGAAACCTAACACGGGCCGCGGGCCGCGCCAGTCGTTCGGCTGCGTTGGCTGCGAACAGTCGACCGGCTCCGCGGGGCGCCGCAGGGCCCTGGAGCCATGCCATAGTGGCGGGGTGACGAAGGGAGCCACCTACGCCGTCGCCGCGGAGCGGCCGGAGGCCGTGCGGGAGCCGCTCCAGCGCCTCTGGCGGGAGAACCTGACGCTGGGGACCAGCCCCGAGGAGAAGTACCGGCGGCTCTACCTGGAGGCGCCCGACCCGGCCGCGCACGTCTTCGTGCTGCGGGCCCGCCTGGAGGCCGGCGGAGAGGAGCAGGTCGTCGGCGCCATGGGCGTCGCCGTGCGGCGCTGGTGGGCCGGGGGCAGGGAGGAGGTCGCGGCGCTCTTCGGTGACTTCGCCGTCGACGCCGCCCACCGGCACCTGCTGCCGGCGCTGCAGCTCTCTCGCCTGGCGCGCGAGCAGGTGCAGGAGGCCTTCCCGCTCGGCTACGGGTTCCCCAACCAGAAGGCGGTCGGGGTCATGCTGCGGGCCGGGTTTCGCCAGCTCGGCACCACCTCCCGGTACGTCCGGGTGCTGCGCCACGCCGCCTACGCCGCCAGGTTCGGCCAGCGCCCCGGCCTCCCTCCGGCGCTGGCGTGGCTGGTGGCGCGGCCGCTGGTGGCCGGCGCCGTCGGGGCCGTGGCCGACCTGGGACGCCGGGCGCTCGACCTGCCGCGCAGCCTGCGCGCGACCGTCGGCTTCCGGCTGGGCTGGTGCGACCGCCCGGACGGCCGGTTTGACGCGCTCTGGGAGGCGGCCCGGGGGGAGTACCCGGTGGTCGGGGTCCGGAGCGCGGCCTTCCTGGCCTGGCGCTACCCGGGCGCCACCATCGCCACGCTGAGCCGCCGCGGCGGCGCCCTCTCCGCCTGGGCGGTCGTCGAGCTGGAGCCGGCCACCGGCGCGGCGCACCTGCGCGACCTCTTCGGTCACCACGCCGACCTCGGGCCCCTGGTCGACCTGCTCCTGCCCGCCCTGCGGAGGCGAGGCGCGGCGAGCCTGTCGGTGCGCTTCCTCGGCGCGCCGCTGGTGCGCGACCTGCTCACCCAACGCGGCTTCGTGGCCCGCGGCGAGGGGCGGACGGTGGTGGTGGTGCCGGGAGCCCGGTACACCGAGGGTGAACGGCTGGTCGACCCGGAGCATTGGCACCTCTTCGACGCCGACGAGGACGCGTGACCACCCCGCGGCCTGGCGAGCCGTCCCGGGCGCCGGCGCCGGCCGGCCCGGCCTCGTCAGGCGCACCGGCCGTGGAGCGGCGGGAGGACTGCCCGGTCTGCGACTGGCGCGAGCTGCGCCCCAGGGAGGCGCCGCGAAGCTGGGTCGGCGAGCGTGAGTTCGGGCCTCTCCGCGGGTCGCTGGGGGTCTCCGCCTGCACCGCCTGCGGCTTCCTCTTCGTCAACCCGCGCCCCGTCGCCCGGCTCCTCGAGGCGTTCTACGGCGGACCGGACTACGCGTTCCACGACCCGGGCGCCAGCGCCTCGGCTGAGCCGCGAGCCCTCGAGCTCCTGGAGCAGCTGGGACGGCGCCTGGCCGGGCGCAGGCTCCTCGACTTCGGCTGTGGCGCCGGTACGCTCCTCCGCTGCGCGGCCCGGGTGGGCTGGGTGGCCACCGGCTTCGACGTGGCGGCTCCCGCGGTCCGGGCCTGCCGGCTCCAGGGGCTGGAGGCGACCGATGACCTGGCCTCGCTCCAGCCCGGGGGCTTCGACGCCGTGGTCCTGCACCACGTCCTCGAGCACCTCCCCGAGCCGGGGCGGGCGCTCGGGGCCGCGCGGGCCCTCCTCTCGAAGGGCGGCCGGCTCCTCGTCGAAGTCCCGAATGTCCGGTCGCTGCGGGCCCGCCTCTCGCATCCGCGGCTGGTCGAGCATGCCCGCTTCGACGAGCGCTACCGCGCCTTCCCGGTCCACCTCTCCTACTTCGACCCGCGGACGCTCGGCCGCCTGCTGGTGGCCGAGGGCTTCGAGGTGGAGACCTGCACCACCCGGGGCTTGGGGCTCGACGTACTGCTGCGCGAGCCGGGGCCGGGCCCTGCCACGGTCACCGCCACGGCCCCCGCCGCCGCGGGCCAGGCGCCGGCCGTGGCGCAAGCCACCCGCCCGGGGCTGCTGCGGCGCCTGCTGCGCGCGGCCGGGCCGGTGGGGAGGCCCCTGGTGCGCCGGTTCCTGCTGGAGCGCGGCCTCGGGGAGAACGTGCTGGTGCTGGCGCGGGCCGCGGGCCGGGCGAGCGGGGGCTAAAAGCGGCGCCGGCGCTACCGCTCGACGCAGACCAGGGGACGCTTTCCGGCCGGCGAGGGCGGGAGCTCGCTGACCACCTCGAGCCGGACCGGGACGCCGCTGAGGTACTTCGAGGTCGCGTCGAGGACACGCTGGCGCATCGACTCGTCGAGCGTGCCGGTCGGGATCACCTTGAGCGTGACCGAGCCGTCGCGGTGCTGCACCACCTGCCACTGCCTGACGCCGGTGGGCAGGGCGGTGAGGACGATGTTGAAGAGCAGGCCGTTGACGCGCCGCCCGGCGCCGTCACGCAGGGTCTCGGTCACCCGCCCCTCGACGCGCTCGAGGCGCGGCAGCTCGCGGCCGCACTCGCACCGGCCAGGCGGCGCGGCCACGGCCAGGTCGCCGTTGGCGTAGCGGATGAAGGGCATGCCGTGGTTGTGCAGGTCGGTGAGCACCACCTCGCCCACCTCGCCCGGCTGGGCCGGCCGCTCGGCGCCGCCCTCTCGCACCACCAGCTCCACCACCAGGTTCTCCATGGAGAGGTGCATGCCGGCGTGGGCCGGGCACTCCGCGGCGATGAGCATCACCTCGCGGCACCCGTAGGTCTCGTAGACGCCGGGCCCGAAGGCCTCCACGAGGACGGCCCGGTCACCGGGCGTGAGGGTCTCGGCGCCACAGACGACCGGGATGGGATCCCAGCTGCGGGCGCGCTGCTCCAGCACGTACCGCGCCAGGGCCACCCCGGCCTGCGAGTAGCAGACGATCGCCTGGGGCCGCAGGCGGCGGATCCCGGCGACCACGTCGGCCAGCACCGCGTCGTCGACCCGGCCGCAGTCGAAGTAGTGGTCGCGGCGCAGGCGGCGGTCGAGCCCGATCTTGCGAAGCTGGGCGGCGCTGCGCTTCACCGGGAGCGAGCCCCAGAAGTGGAGCGCCCGGTCACCGGGCCGGTAGCCCGACCACTGGTAGCCCCGCATCTTGACCGCCACGCGCCAGCGCTCCGAGAGGTCGTCGAAGCCGAACTCGAGCGGCCGACCGGTGCTGCCGCCGGTCGTCTTCTTGATGGTCGGCAGCGGCGGGGCGGTGGACGAGCGTGTCTCCTGCGTGCCGCGCAGGTCGGTGGAGTTGAAGATGGGCAGCCTCGGCAGGTCGTCCGGCGCGCGGACGTCGCCGGGGGCCACCCCGGCCTCCCGCCAGCGGTCCCGGTAGAACGGGACGCTGGCCCAGGCGTGGTCGATGAGCCGGCGGAGCGCCTCCGCCTGGCGGGCCCGGAGGGCGTCGATGGGGAGCCACTGGGAGCGCTCGAGCTCGCGCCAGAGCCGGACGGTGGGACGGCGCTTGAGGCCACCCTCCCAGAGCGGGAGGAGGACGTTTCGAAAGAGGGGACCGTAGAGATCCACGCGCTACCCCCGATGGCTGCGAGCCGGTCGCTCGACGCGAGCCGGTGGATGGTACCAAGAAACCGATGCAGCCCGAGCCGGGGTCACCGGGACCGGTCGCGGTGTGAGAGGACCCGGGCATAGAGGTCCAGGTAGTCGCGCAGCATCCGCTCGGCGGAGAAGCGGGCCTGGGCGGCATCGCGCGCCGCGGCGCCAATGGCCAGGCCGAGCGCCCGGTCGTCCCGCAGGCGAACCAGGCGATCTCGCAGGCCCGCCTCGTCGCCCGACGGGACCAGGAACCCGGTCCGCCCGTCCTCGAGGACGTCGGGGACGCCGCCGACGCGGGTCGCCACCACCGGGAGGCCCGTGGCCATCGCCTCGGGGATCACCAGCGGCAGCCCCTCGCTGTCGGAGGAGAGCGCGAAGGCGTCGAGCGCGTTGAGGAGCTCCGGGACGTCTCGCCGGTCACCCAGGAGGTGGACGAAGGGCGCGATCCCCAACCCGGTCGAGAGCGCCGTGAGCGCGGGCAGCAGCGGCCCGTCGCCCGCGACCAGGAGCCGGTGCCGGTCGTCGAGGAGCGGCACCACCGCCCGGACCAGCAGCGCCTGGTTCTTCTCCGGCGAGAGCCGCCCCACGGTGCCGACCACCCAGGCCCCGGGGGCGATGCCGAGCTCCGCGCGGACGCGGTCGCGCGCGGAGGGATCGGGGTGGAAGCGACCCAGCTCGATCCCGTTCGGGATGACCGACAGCCGCGACTCGGCGACCTCCCCGCGGCCCCGGGCGAACAGCGCGGTCTCGTGGGAGACCGCCACGAAGGCGTCGACGCACCGCGCGGCCAGCCGGGCCGCGGCGAGCTGCATGGCGGTGCCGGGGTTCCTGCCGTGCTTGGTGTGCACCACGGCGATCCGCGCCAGCCGGCCCGCCGGGGCGCCGTACATCAGCGCCATCCGGTTGTGGGTGTGGACGAGATCCGCCTGGTTCGCTCCGAGCCAGCGCGCCAGGCGGAGCACCAGCGCCGGGTCGGCGCCTTGCCTCCGGCGCTCCACCCGAACCACCTCCGCCCCGGCGGCCCGGAACTCGGAGGCCAGGCGGCCGTCCGGAGCGGGCGCCAGCGAGACGGCCGTCACCCGGTGCCCGGCCCGGACCTGGCCGGCGGCCAGGTCGAGCGCCACGCGCTCCTGCCCCCCGAGCTCGAGCGAGGAGAGGAGGTGGGCGATCTGGAGGACGGGCTTCAAGGGGCCTTCAGGGGCGCCGTGGCTCGGGCTGGAACCGCACCGCATCGCTCCCGTCGACCCGCTGGCCGGGGGAGGGGATGCGGGGCACCACGTCGGTGTTGCTGAAGCGGATGGTGATGCCCGCCAGCAGGACGTGGACAGTCGAGGTCTCGCCCAGCCAGAACTGGTGGGCGACGCTGTACCGGGCGGTGGCCTGGACCAGCGGCGAGAAGCTCCAGGCCAGGCTGGCGTCGCCGCGCAGCGCGTTGTTCGGCTGCTCCAGCGGGCCGGCGTTGCGCCGCGGCCGGGTCTGCAGGAGGCCGGCCGAGCCGCTCAGCACCCCACGCCGGTCCCGGTCGAGCGTCCAGGTGCCGCGCAGCACCAGCTCGTCGGTCTGGGAGAGCGTGCCGGTCTCGACCCTGGGGAGGACGGCGTGGATGGCGGAGAAGGAGGCCTCGCCGGGGCCCGCCGAGTAGCGGAGGGTCAGGCGGCCCGACGGGCTCCAGGTGGCCGACGACGGCTCGACGATCTTCACCAGCTGCACCCCGCCCGCCACCTCGCCGCTCCAGCGTTCGTTGAAGTCCCTGTTCCAGGAGGCGAGGAAGGATGCCACCCAGGACTCCAGGTGGGGCAGCCGCACCGGGAGATCCATGGGCCGGAGCCGGGAGTAGGTGGCCCCGACGCTGGCCCCCAGGGCGTTCGCCTCGAAGAGCCAGTCGAGGCGGAGCAGCCCGCTGGCCGAGCTGTTCGGATCGTCGAGGGCGGCCGGGGCCGCGGTCCAGGAGCCGTGGAGCTCCTGGCCCAGCCGGAGGGTGGGGGTCACCTCCAAGGAGAAGGTCTGGCGGGCCGTCCCGGTCACCAGGTCCGGGGCTTCGGGGTCGAGGAAGTCGGGCCGCCCGGCGTCTGCAGCAGGCTGGCTGATGCGGAAGGCGGCGCCGCCCTGGGTGACGCTGACGCCCAGCGTGACGGCGGTGCGCCGGGTCGGCTCGGAGGCCAGGGTGAGGTCGGCGAAGTGCGAGTAGCCGCCCTGGCCCCCGTTGGTCATGGTGGAGGCCAGCAGGTACCTGGCGCGCCAGACCAGCTGGGGCGACCCGAACTGGAGCAGCAGGCCCGGGCGAAACTCCATGGCGTACTCGACGTCGTAGGCAGGGGAGACCGCGGTGGAGAGGACGTTGGCCGTGGCGTCGAAGGCGACGACGGTCTCGGCCCCGGCCCGGCTCGCCAGGGTGGAGACCAGGCCCAGCAGGAGCCAACGGCCGATCATGGTACGGGGGCGCCACCGTCGCGTCGGTTCCACTTGTGGCTCCCCCCTTCCGGTCAACATACCAAATGGCCGACAATGGTGAGACCGATGGAAAGCGAACCTCGATCCAGTGGTTCCCGTGTTCGGCAGGGGCTCCGAGGCCTCATGTCGGCGGCGCTGCCGCGCCGCCTCTTCATGACCTCCGGGCCGGCCGGCAGCCGCGCCATCGCGCTCACCTTCGACGACGGGCCAGATCCCGTCCAGACCCCGGCCCTGCTGGATCGCCTCCGCGCGCTCGAGCTGCGCGCCACCTTCTTCGTGATCGGCGCGAGGGTCGAGGCCCACCCCGGGCTGGTCCGGCGCATGGCCGAGGAGGGGCACGAGGTCGGCCACCACTCCTGGTCGCACGGGCCGCCGCACCAGACCTCGGCGTCGACCCTGCTCGACGAGGCCCGGCGCACCACCGAGCTGTTGCGGCAGCTGACGGGCCGGCCGGGGCAGCTCTGCCGGCCGCCCAACGGGAAGCTGAGCCCGGCCAAGCTCCTCGGGCTCTGGTCGCTCGGGCAGAGCGTGGTGCTCTGGAACCGTGACCCGAAGGACTACAGGCTGCGAGGCCTGGAGGAGTTCCAGGGCTGGCTCGGGTCGGAGCCGCTCCAGGGCGGCGACATCGTCCTGCTGCACGACAACCACGGCCTGGTCGTCCCGGTGCTCGACGCCATCGCCGAGAAGGCCGCCGCCCTCGGGCTCGGCTTCACCACCCCCTCGGAGTGGATCGTTGGCTGAGCCGCCGACCATCCTCTACTTCGGCAACGACTGGGCCGCCGAGAACCGCACCTCCAGCCACCACGTGGCGCGCTGGCTGGCGACCCGCTACCGCGTCATCTACGTGGAGTGCCCGGGGCTGAGGGCTCCCAAGGGCACCGGGCGCGACCTCCGCAAGCTCTTCCGCAAGCTCCGGCTCGCCTTCGCCGGGCCGCGGCCCCAGCCCGAGGGGCTCTCGGTCCAGACCCTCCTCCAGGTCCCGCTCCACCGCTTCAGCCTGGTGCGGCGCCTCAACCGGGCGCTCATCCTCTGGACGCTGCGGCGGCTCCTCCGGCGCGAGCGGGTCGACGCGCCGGTGACCTGGTTCGTGGTGCCGCACCTCGCCGGCGTGGTGGGGCGCCTCGGCGAGCGGCTCTCGGTCTACTACTGCATCGACGACTACGCCTCGCTCCCGGACGTGGACGCCGTCGCGGTGCGCGCCATGGACGAGGAGCTGACTCGGCGCGCCGGGCTGGTCTTCGTGGCCTCCGAGACCCTGCTGGCCGGGAAGTCGCGGCTCAACCCTGAGACCTCCCTCTCTCCGCACGGGGTCGACTTCGACCACTTCGTCCGGGCCCAGGACCCGGCGCTCGAGGTGCCGGAGGACGCGGCCGGCCTGCCGCGGCCGGTCATTGGCTTCTTCGGGCTCATCGAGCGCTGGATCGACCTCGGCCTGGTGGACTGGCTCGCCGAGCGGCGGCCGGGCTGGACCTTCCTGATGATCGGCCGGCTGGCCGTCCCCGAGGCCGAGGTCCCGCGGCGGCCCAACCTGGTCTACCTCGGCCGCCGGCCCTACGAGTCGCTGCCGGGCTACGGCAAGGCCTTCACGGTGGCGCTCATCCCGTACCACCTGACGCCGCAGGTCCTGCACGCCAACCCGCTCAAGCTGCGGGAGTACCTGGCCATGGGCAGGCCGATCGTGTCGGTCTCGACGCCGGAGATCGAGAAGTTCCGCGCCCACGTCCGCATCGGCCGGACGCGGGAGGAGCTGCTGGCGCACCTCGACGAGGCGGTGGCGACCGGGCTCACCCCGGCCGAGGCGGAGGCGCAGACGGCGCTGGCCGCGACCATGACCTGGGACGCCAACCTCCGTCGCGTCCTCGAGCGGGTCGAAGCCAGGCTCGAGACCGGGTCGCGGCGCTAGTTCGCGAAGAGCGGCGGCGTGACCACCGTGGTCGGCAGCGTCCCGGTCGACTGGGAGGCGCCCCCCGAGGCGCGCAGGTCGAGCGTCCCACCCCGCGTCGCGTCGTTGAAGCGCACCGTGGCGGTGCGCCCGTCGGTGAAGGTGATGGCGACGCCGATCTGGCCGGCGGCGTCGGAGCGAGCCACGCCGGTGACCGCGCCGCCCAGCCCCACCACGTGCAGGAACCGGGAGCCGGTCCCGGTGGCGTGGGCCACGTCGACCTGGTGGCCCGCGACGGCCCATGTGAGCCCGGTGGGGGCCAGGCGGTAGACGTCCATCCGGTTGGCCCCCCGCGTGACGGTGAGGCGATCGCCGGCGATGGTCGGCGCCACCGGCACGTTGAGCGTCCAGACGCGGCTCACCCCCGCCCCCACCGTGTCGGCGCGGTCGAAGATCACGAAGGCATCCGGCTTGAGGAAGAGGAACTCGCGCTCCACCTTCGCCACGGCCGCCTTGCCGTTGTAGATGGGCGTGACGTCGGCGAGCGCGTAGGTCCTGAAGGCGTCGTCCGAGAGCGCCAGCATGTTGCACCGGGGCGCGCCCTCGACCTGGGTGACGGTGGCGCCGCCCTGCACGATGCGGACGAGGCTGTGGAGGAACTCGTCCTGCTCGATGCCGGAGGCCGAGTCGATGTTGGCGTCGTAGGCGAGCCAGTCGCCCTTGAAGAGGACGAAGCTGCCCTGGTCCCGGTGGGCGTGGCTCTCGGAGTAGGGGCCGCAGATGAAGTTGGCGTAGGAGGAGGCGGTGCTCCAGTCGGCGCGCATGGGGAGCTGGCCGGTGCCGCTGCCCCAGTAGCTGGTCGACAGGTCGGAGAGCGGCGTGGCGGCCAGGTTGGGGTTCTCGTAGAGGAAGTCGCTGTAGTACATGAAGCTGGACTGCACGCGCGGGACCGAGGAGGCCCCCAGCAGGGCCTTGGCGGCGCCGGCCAGGCGGTTCGAGCCGTAGAGCGACATCAGCACCTGCAGGTACTGGCGGTGGTAGTCGAAGAGGGCCGCGGTGGAGTCGCGGGCGTGGTCGCCGGTGGGGGCGAGCCGGTCCAGGGTCGGCACGATGCTGTGCATGGTGTGGGCCATGGAGGCGAGCGTGTGTGGCGTGCGGTCGGCGATCCGCTCGGTGGTGGAGCGCTCCCACCAGTCGTAGAGCTCCCAGAGGTTCTTCATGGCGGTGCCGTAGCCGGTCCCCTCGCGGGAGCCGCCGCCGACCAGGTCGGTGTTGAAGGTCGGGAAGAGCTGGTTCTGCAGCTTGACGGTGCGGAACTGGTCGATCCAGGTCTGGGCCTCGGCGTTCTCGCCGTAGCTGGCCAGCCCGAGCAGCATGGTCGCCCGCAGGAACGAGTAGTAGTAGTTGTTCGAGGGGTTGTCGATCGACCAGCCGCTCCAGGTGTGGAGGGCGGTGCCCCATCGGGCCTGGTTGGGGTTCCAGACGTTGAAGACGGCCTGGTTGGCGTAGGTCACCCAGCGGGTGCGCTGCGCCGGGGTGAGCCGGTCGTAGCACCAGTCGTAGACGGTGGCGATGCTGCCGATGATCGGCCCGACCTCGAGGTAGCTGTCGCCCGCCACGGTGGCGCGCTGGTTGAGCGCGATGAGCGCCTCCTCGCTGGCCACGAAGGCCTCGGTGGTGCTCACCGCGTAGTCGGCGTAGGCCGTCTCCCCGGTGAGCTGGTACATCAAGGCCGCGAACCAGGGCTCGAAGGCGTAGGCGTTCCCCCCCGCCAGCTGCGAGTCGACCAGGGCCTTGAAGCGCGCCGCGGCCGGCGTCGGCACGGCCAGGAGCTGCTGCAGGCAGCTCCGGTAGGTGGCGTCGCGCAGCAGGATGCGCGGGTGGGTGGTGGAGATCGACACGGTCGTGGAGGTGCTGCGCGCCAGCAGGCAGTCGGTCACGCCGGCCGGGGGGACGTTGACGGTGACGGAGGCGGTGCTGTCGCCGCTGCCGTTCGAGGCGGTCAGCACGTAGGTGGTGGTGCTGGGCGGCGTGACCACCACCGAGGTGCCGGTCACGGTGCCCACCCCGGCGCCGATGGAGAGGCTGGTGGCGCCGGTGACGCTCCAGGCCAGGGTCGAGCTCTGCCCGGGCTGGATGGTCAGTGGACTGGCGGTGAAGGACTGGATGGCCGGCCGAGCGCCGCCCACCACCGTCACCGTCGTGGTGGCGGTGCTGCTCCCGCCGGCGCTGGTGGCGGTCAGCGTGTAGGTGGTGGTGGCGGCCGGGGAGACCGAGACCGAGGTGCCGGTCACGGTGCCCACGCCGCCGTCGATGGTGAGGCCGGTCGCGCCGGGCACGCTCCAGGAGAGGGTCGAGCTCTGCCCGGCCTGGATGGTCGGAGGGGTGGCGAAGTACGACAGGATGGCCGGGCCGCCGCCGCTGCCCACCGTCACCGCCGTGGTGGCGGTGGTGCTCCCGTTGGCGTTGGTGGCGGTCAGCGTGTAGGTGGTGGTGGCGGCCGGTGAGACCGAGACCGTGCTGCCGGTCACCGTGCCGACCCCGGCGCTGATCGAGAGTCTGGTGGCGCCGGTGACGCTCCAGGCCAGGGTCGAGCTCTGCCCCGCCTGGATGGTGGGGGGCGTGGCGCTGAACGCCTGGATGGTCGGGGCCGCGGCCGGGGCCGGGGGGCCGCTCCTGGCGCTGCTGCAGGCGGCGAGCGATGCGACGAGGCCGATGACCGCGAGGGGGTAGGCGGTGGAGCGGGCTTGCAGCATGTGACCTCCAAGCAAGGTCTACGCCTACCCAGAGGTCACCGGACGTACTAGCCCTTTCCGGGGCGTACACGTTGTATCCTCCAGCGGCGAGGGTGGACGAATGGACTGGCGGTTGAAGGGAGCGTTGCAGGGGCTGCTGGCCAGGGTCCCCGGTGGCATGCCGGTGAACAGCCTGCTGCAGCGGGCACTCGGGGGACGGCGGGCCCTGGAGCGCCACATCGCCGCCAAGGTGGTGGACGACTGGGTGGTCCACGTCGGCCACCTGCGCGAGCTGGGCATCCCACTCGAGGGCACCTCCCTCGTCGAGGTCGGCACGGGGTGGCTGCCGGTGCTCCCGCTCTGCTTCTCGCTCGCCGGCGCCGCGAGGTGCCGCACCTATGACCTCAACCGGCACCTCTCGCCGCGGGCCACGCTCCGCACGATCGCCTGCCTGGAGCAGCACCTGCCGGCCATCGCCCGGGCGTCCGGCCGGGACGAGCGGTCGGTGCGGGCGCGCTTCGCCGAGCTGGCGGCCTGCCCCGACGCGGAGCGCCTCCTCGAGACCGCCGGGGTCGAGTACCTCGCGCCGGGCGACGCGGCCTGCACCGGGCTGCCCGATCGGTCCGTGGACCTGGTGCTGTCCAACAGCGTGCTCGAGCACGTTCCGGCCGAGGCGGTCGACCGGATCATGAGGGAGTCGAACCGCATCCTCAGGCCCGGGGGGCTCGCGCTCCACAGCGTCAACTGCGGCGACCACTACGCCTACTTCGATCGGTCGATCTCCCCGATCAACTACCTCCGCTTCTCCGAGCGGCAGTGGCGCCACTGGAACAACGACATCCTCTTCCAGAACCGGCTCCGGCCGCGGGACTTCCTCGAGTCGGCCCGGGGTGCCGGCCTGCGGGTGGTGCTCGACCGCCACCGGGCCAGGCCGGAGCTGCTGGAGCTCCTCCCGCGGCTTCAAGTCGACCCGAGCTTCGGCCACTACCCTCCGGCCGAGCTCTGCAGCACCTCCGTCGACTTCGCCGCCACGCCCGGTTCGGGGGACCCGGCGCCCGAGGTCACTCCCGGAGGTAGTAGGGCGTCATCACCGCCGACCGGCACTGCCAGTTGAAGCTGCGCAGCTGGCCGGCCTCGCCGAGCCGGCCCAGCCCGTCGACGAGCGCCAGCGCGGCGGCGCGGAGCTCGGCGTCGGTGCGACCGCTCCAGTGCCAGGCCAGGGCGACCAGGTAGGCCGACTCCCCCCAGTGCTCCTCGAAGGGATCGAGCTCGGCCGCCGCCACGCCGGCGCCCATCCAGTAGAAGGGACGGCCCACCGGGTCGCGGCCGTGCCGGGCGATCATGCGGCCCAGCCGGACCAGCCCCTCGCGCGCCGCCAGGGCGCCGGCGCCGCCGACGCGGCGGGCGTGGGCCTCCAGGCCGTCGGCGAGGATGGCGCTCATCCACGGGCTGCAGCCGACGTACCCGTAGGGCTCGCCGTGGGCTTCGGCGGAGTGGGCGAAGCAGCGCGCCTCCGGCTCCCAGGCGAATGCCGCCACGCCCTGCATGGGCAGGTAGGCGGCCACCGCCTGGTCGGCCCAGGCCCCGAAGGTGGCGGCCCGATCGTCGCTGACCGCGGCCGCCCACTCGTAGGCCAGCAGCGCGAACCCGGCGTGGCGCTCGGTCCAGAAGTCGGCGCCGCCGGCGTAGCCGGGATCGCCCCAGAGTGCGTGGGCCCGGACCGCGACGTTCTCGGCGCCCTCCCGGAAGCGGTCGTCCCCGGTCAGCAGGTAGTGGATCGCCAGCCCCTGCGCGTAGTGGTACTTCAGGTCGGTGGCCGTGGCCGCGCCCGGGACCGCGATCCGCGTGGTCTCGTCGGCCCCGGTGAGGCCAGCCCGGTAGAGGGCCGCCTCGCGGTAGGCCGACTCGAGGGGCCCGAGGCTCCCGGTCATCGCGTACCCCAGGTAGAGCGCGGTGGGGCGGTCGAAGAGCCAGGAGCCGGCGCTCCCGGAGACGGCGAGGAAGGCGTCGACGTCGAAGGTGGCGTAGTCGCAGAGGGCCGCCCAGCCACCCAGCGCCGTGCCGGCGACGGCGGCCGCCGGCAGGACCGGGCCGGCCACCTGGCTCGGGGCCAGCCACTCGGCCGGGAGCAGGACCCAGACGCGCGGGCCGGTGGTGCCGTCGGCGGTGGCCAGGGTGCCGGAGACCTCCACGAGGGAGAGGGCGGCGGAGCCGGTGGGGACCCCGACCTCCACGTCGAGGGCCGAGACGGTGGTCACGTCGACCTCGACCTGGAGCTGGACCGACCGGAGCGAGCCGTCGGGCCAGGTGGCGAGCACCCGTCGAGCAGCGGCCAGCTCGGACCCGCCCGGCGGGGCCAGCCGGATCCGCCCCTGGTCCTGGAGCAGGCCGGCCGGGATGGGGAGCGCGAAGTTGATCCGCTGGAGGCCGGTGACGCCGGCCTGCGGGACGAGCCGGGCCTGGAAGGTCGGGTCGACGGGGAGCGTGGGCGGTGGCGGTGGCGGGGGAGGGCCGGTGTCGACCGGGGCGGAGACCGACGCGTCGCCGCAGGCGGTGAGCGCACCGACGAGGAGCATGGCGTGGAGGCGTCGGCCCAATCGGCGTGAAGTCATCGATCTCTCCCGGCCTTCGAGACGGCCATCAAGAGCGGAGCGCCCTTCAGGCGCCCTCACGGCCCTCGCGTACCGTGTCTATGGTACCGAGAAGCCGGTCGCAACCCCAGCCGACGGGGTAGGAGGGTTCCCGACCACCTCCTTCGGGGCCGGGACATGAGAAACTGGTCAGGTACCAGGACCCCCAGGGAGCCGAGACCATGAAACGACGCCTTCATCTCGCGGGCCGGCTGGCGCTCCTGGTGGTCGCGGTGGCCGCGGTGGCGATGGCCCAGGCCGAACCGTCCGTGAAGCCCGGCGGTCCGCCGGCGCCCCCCGCCGGGCGGCTCGCCACCGCGCACGGCTTCACCATCTCGGAGTCCCACCCGCGCCTCTGGTTCACCCCCGACCGGCTGGCCCAGGCCCGCCGCTGGCTGGCGGAGCACCCCTTCACGCCGGCCTCCTCCGACTACCTGCACATCGCCTGGAAGCACGCGGTGGCCGGCACCGACTGCTCCCGGGCCATCGAGTGGGCCCTCAACGAGCAGGTCCCGGAGCGGCAGATCTCGCCCCGCGCCAGCGGCAGCGACGTGGCGCGCTGGAACGGGCTGACCGCCGCCCTGGTCTACGACTGGTGCCACGACCAGCTGACCCCCGGCCAGCGGACCGACTTCCTCGGGAACATCGGCGGCTCGGGGAAGGGCTGGAACGACTACCTCGCGGGGATCAACCAGCAGGACTGGGGCAGTCCCAGGATGACCCAGAGCAACTACAACTGGGGCAACCTGCGCAACGACCTGGCCTTCGGGATCGCCACCTACTCGGAGAACCGGGCCGCCGCCGAGGCCCTGCTGGCGGACGGGCTGGTGTCGCGGTGGAGCAAGGCCTTCGTGCCGTCGGTCACCAGGGAGCCCGGTGGCGTCACCCAGGAGGGGACGGCCTACGGCGCCAGCCTGCTGGAGTACCCGATCATCCCCTTCGTCACCATGGGGCTGGGCGGGAGGGATCCCTTCTCCGAGACCGCCTTCTTCCAGCAGGCGGTCTACTGGCTCGTCTACGGCACCAGCCCGGCGCCCACCGTGGGCCAGGGCGGGCGCCCCGGCTTCCAGCTCAGCCCGTTCAGCGACGACGAGCTGTTCACGGATGGCGGAATCCTCAACCTCCGCACCTACTACCAGGACTTCATGACCATGGCCGCCGGCCAGTGGGGGGCCAGCGACGTCGGCCGGTACGCCCGGCACTGGCTCGACACCGTGGGGTCGCACCCCGCCGTCAAGCCGGCCAGCGCCTACCTGAGGGCCCAGGGCCAGGCCACCCAGGCCAAGCCGCCGGGCGCCCTGCCGCTCGACTTCTACGCCTCCGGCGTCCAGTACCTCTACGGCCGCAAGGCGTGGGACGGGGCGTCCACCTGGTTCCACTGGCAGCTGGGCAAGCCGCTCGAAGGGGGCGGGCACTGGCACGCCGACGTGGGGAACCTGAACATCTGGCGGGGCGGGCGGTGGTTGACCCGGGAGACCACCGGCTACTCCGACACCATCGCCGGGTACGCTGGCCGGGCCGGGGGCAACGACGACTCGGGCTCGATCATCGCCCACAACGGGCTGGTCTTCGGCACGCCGCTCTACGTCGGTGGCACCAAGCTCATGCCCAGCGTCGACGCCGGCCAGTCGGTGGTCCGGCGCCTGGAGAGCCGGCCGGGCTGGGCCTACGCCGACGTCGACATGACCAACCGCTACCGCTGGAGCAGCAACTACGCCCAGTACAACGGCGGCGCCGTGGTCCACGTCGAGCGGGAGCTCCTCTTCCTGCGTGAGCTCGAGACCACCGTGATCCTCGACCGGCTCACCGCCGGCGACGTGGTGCGGGGGACCGACGCCGGCAAGCCTGCCGCTGGGCAGGTCACCACCTTCGTCCTCCACTTCGAGACCAGCCCGGTCCTCGAGGACGCCACGCACCTGACGGCCCGCAACGGGGACCAGGCGCTGCGCGTGACCACGCTGGTCCCGGCCAGCCCGGTCCGCAGGGTCGTCGACGAGCGGGCCTGCGCGGGCTGCTCGAGGGTGGGGCTCCACCGGGTGGAGATCGACGCCACGGGGAGCGCCCAGCGGTACTTCCTCCACGTGCTCCAGGGGCGGGATGCGGGGGCGGCCAACCTGGTGGCGACGGTCGTGGACAGCGCCCCCGACCGGCCCGACGCCGGGACCTTCACCCTGGCGCTCCGGCCGCCGACCGGACCGGAGACCATCGTCGTCCTCGAGAAGGGGCGGACCAGCCGGGGCGGGACGGTCCGGCTCCCGGGCGCGCCACCCGTGTCACTCGGCAGCTCGGTGCAGGGGATTCGCTACACCGACCGTGGCCCGGAGTGGGAGGCCCGGTGAGCCGCATCCCCTCCCTCGACGGCCTGCGCGCCGTCTCGATCGGGCTGGTGCTGGTCCAGCACCTCTCCGGCACCGCCGGCTTCCCGATCCAGGACCCCCGCTCGCTCATGGCCCTGGGGGACGTCGGCTACCTCGGGGTGCGCACCTTCTTCGTCATCTCGGGCTTCCTCATCACCACCCTGCTGCTGAAGGAGCACGAGAAGACGGGCACCGTCTCGCTGGGCGACTTCTACGTCCGGCGCGCCTTCCGGATCTTCCCGGCCATGTACGCCTTCGTGCTGGTGATGCTGGTGGTCGGGGCGCTGGGGGCGTTCCGCTACCTGGAGCACGACGCCTTCCACGCGCTCACCTACACGATGAACTACCATTACCAGCGCTCCTGGGAGCTGGGACACCTCTGGTCGCTCTCGGTGGAGGAGCAGTTCTACCTGCTCTGGCCGGCGCTGATGCTGCTCGCGGGCCCGCGCTGGATCGGTCACGTCGCCGGCGGCATGATCCTCCTGGCGCCCGTGATGCGGGTCCTGGCCTGGTACTTCGCCCCCTTCCGCGACGACGTGATCATGGAGGCCTACCCCTGCGTGATGGACGCCATCGCGGCCGGATCGCTGCTGGCGGTGATCAGGCCCCGGCTCGACGCCGTGGCCTGGTACCAGCGCTTCCTGCGCTCGCCGCTCTTCCTGGCCGTGCCGGTGGCGGTGGGGCTGCTCAACCTCGAGTGGCGGGTCGGCTTCGACTACACCCTCGGCATCACCCTCCAGGTCATCGGGATCGCGGTGGTGGTCGATCGCCTGACGCGGGTGGCTGGCGACCCCGTGCACCGGCTGCTCAACTCGCGGGTCATGATCTGGCTCGGGACGCTCAGCTACTCCCTCTACCTCTGGCAGGAGCCCTTCCTCAACCCCAAGGGGAAGGGGGACATCAACGGCTGGCCGATCAACCTGGTCCTGGCCTTCGCCTGCGCGCTGGCCAGCTACCACCTGGTGGAGAAGCCGTTCTCCTCGCTCAGGGAGGCCTGGTCCGGGCGGCGGGCGCGGCTGGCTGCCGCGAAGGCCTCGGCCGACGCTCGGTGATCCGGCACAAACGACCGTTCGTGAATCGGATGCAGCGGCCAGAGGCCCGTCGGTTCGGCGCGCCTTTCCGCCCGTCGGCGCCGCCGCGGTCCCGGCGGTACGGGTCCGCTTCGGCCGCTGTGCTGCGCCGCGCCACGAGGTCCTGATCGGCCTGCGTCGCGCGGCCAGGGTACGAAGGTGGGCGGCTTGGCTGCGCCGCCAGGGGATCGAC
>JANMRY010000204.1:0-26888 GCA_031388695.1 Anaeromyxobacter sp.
GGGCCCGGGCGGCGCGGGTACGGCGCGGGCCGCGGACCCGGTGGGCGGCGGCCGGGGTGGCGGCCGGGCTGCTCGCTGCGGCGGCGGTCGGGGTGCCGTTGATGGTCTGGCTGCGGGGGGCGGCGAGGACGGGGGGCTCGCTGGTGCTGGCGGCGGCGTCGGGGCAGGTGCCGTGCACCTGGAAGACCGTGACCCGGAGTGACTTCGACGCGCCAGTGCCGGGGCTCCGCTGGCGCAACGGCGATTCGGGCAAGCAGGAGATGGTCACCTACGAGGGGCGAGGCGCCTGGTACCAGGGGTCGGACTGGAACCAGCTCTTCGTTCCGGCCGGCGAGGCGCGGCCGGACGTCTTCGCGGTCACCGCCAGCTTCTTCGCGCCGAGGGTGCCGGGACAGGGCGTCGGCGTGGGGTTCCACGTCTACGGCGATCCGGGTGGCACCATGGACCACCGGTCGAGCGACCTGCATCATGGCCGCGGCCTCGCCCTGATCGAGGCTCCGAACGGCGCCGTCCGCTACGAGTGGGGGATCGTCGGCGGTCGAAACACCACCCAGGTGGTGGCCAAGGGGACGCTGCCGGGCACCATCTCGGGCAAGTGGCACACCCTTCGGATCGAGGGTTCGCGCTCCCGGTGCTGGATCCGGGCCCTGCTCGACGGCGCCCCGATGGCCTTCGAGGTCGGCGCCTGCGATCTCGCGGGCCGCGACGTCGTCCTGACCGGGTTCTGGCGCGACACCTACGTCCCGGCCGACGTGCGCTGGCGCGACTTCGGCGTCTTCGAGGGCGAGGCGAGCTGCCAGTAGGCGGGGCGGCGGCTGGCGGCCTGAACCTGCGCGGCGCGCACGCTTGTCGTGGAGTCACGGGACACCGCGGCGCGTCAGCTTTCCCCGTCCAGGTCGTCAAACCATGAAGGGGCGCATCTCGTGCCCTGCGCCGCCTTCGGGCGATCGTCGGGAGAGCAGATGCGTCAGAGCTTCTGGGTGGCGTTGGTCGTCGCGGTCTCCTGGTTGGCGTCCGGGTGCGCAGAGGTCAAGCCCGACTGCCTCGGCGCCGCGGTGGTCTGCGGCGGCACCTGCGCCGAGCTCAAGTCCGACAACCTGAACTGCGGCGGCTGCGGCACGGTCTGCGCCGCCGGCAAGGTCTGCTCCAGTGGCGCCTACGCGGTGACCTGCGCGGCCGGCGAGGTCAACTGCGGCGGGAGTTGCGTCGATCCGCTGACCGACCGGATCCACTGCGGCGCCACGGCGACCTGCAGTGGAGCGGCGGCCGGCACGGCCTGCGGTGATGGCGAGGTCTGCTCCGCCGGCGGGTGCGGGCTCACCTGCCAGGCCGGGCTCCTCGACTGCAACGGGAAGTGCGTCGATCCAGAGACCGACCGGGCATTTTGCGGGGCTTCAGGGACATGCTCCGGGGTGACGGGCGGCGTGGCCTGTGGCTCTGGCGAAATCTGCACGGCGGGTGCCTGCGTGCCGAGCTGCCTCGCCGGCCAGGTGCTCTGCGGGGGGAGGTGCGTCGACTCAATGGCAGACCGAGCCTTCTGCGGCGCCTCCGGCGACTGCGCCGGGGCCAATCACGGTGTCGCCTGCGCCTCGGGCCAGGTCTGCTCGGCGGGGGCCTGCGCGCTCTCCTGCCAGGCCGGGCTGGTCGACTGCGGCGGCGAGTGCGCCAACGCCCTCACCGACAACCGGAACTGCGGCGGCTGCGGCACGACCTGTGGCTCCGGTCAGGTCTGCTCCAACGGTGCCTGCGCGGTGACCTGCGCGGCGGGCCAGGTGAACTGCGGCGGGAAGTGCGTCGACCCGCTGGCCGATCGGTCCTACTGCGGGGCGTCGGACACCTGCACCGGCGGCGGCGCGGGAGCCGTCTGCGGCGCCGGGCAGGTCTGCTCGGCGGGGGCCTGCGCACTCTCCTGCCAGCCGGGGCTGGTCGACTGCGGAGGCGTCTGCGCCGATCCGCTCAACGACCCGCGCTACTGCGGCGCCGACTTGACCTGTGGCCTGGGGCAGACCTGCGGGGCGGGTTCCGCCTGTGAGGCGGGCCAGTGCGTCCTCTCCTGCCAGCCCGGGTTGGTGAACTGCGCCGGCAAGTGCGTCGACCCACAGACCGACCGGGCCTACTGCGGCGCGTCGGGAACCTGTGGCGCGGCGACCGGCGGCGCGGTCTGCGCGGCCGGCCAGGTCTGCAACGCTGGGGCCTGCGTGACCAGTTGCCCTGGCGGTGAGCAGGCCTGCGGTGGGAAGTGCGTCGATCCGCAGACCGACCCGAACTACTGCGGCGCCTCGGCCGCTTGCACCGGCGGGACGGCCTGCGGGCCGAGCGCCTCTTGCTACGCCGGCCTCTGCGAGCCGCTCTGCGCGGCCGGGCAGGTGATGTGCAACGGGAGCTGCATCAGCCCGCTCACCGACGCCAGCTTCTGCGGCGCCAGCGGGTACTGCACCGGGGCGAGCGCGGGGGCGGTCTGCTCGGCCGCGCAGACCTGCGTGGCCGGGGCGTGCACGCCGCCGCCGTGCACCTGGACCGAACTCTGGACGGCCCCCCTCTCGTCGCTCCCGGCCGGGGCAATGGCCCGCAAGGGGAGCCTCGGCGCGATCGCCTACAGCGTGGTCGGGAGCCGAACTGCCTTCACGACCACCTCCGACTGGGCCGAGATCCTGGCACCGGCCAACCTGGCCCCCGCCGACGACCTCTTCGCTGTCCAGGCCGACTTCTACGCCACGGCGGTGACCTTGGGCGCCAGCAACTTCCGCAGCACCGGTCTCTATGCGCTCACCGACATCTACAACTTCGGGCAGCAGCATGGCCTCTGGGCCGGCTTCCGGGAGAAGCTGGGCCAGCCGACGCAGTTCCAGTGGGTCGTCTCTCCGGCGACGCTCCCCGCCTCCGGGTGGGATGGGTGGGACCTCGACATCCCCACGGTCTCAACCCTGGCCCAGAGCGCTCCGGCCACCCTGCCGCTCGCTGGCTGGCACACGCTCCGCGTAGAGGGGTCCAGGTCCCGGTGCCGCTTCCAGGCACGACTCGACGGCGTCGTGATCTCCACCTGGGCGCCGGCCAGCTGTGATGTCGCCGGCACACTGGTCGGTGTCTCGGCGGCGCGTTCGCAGCCGCTCAACGTGGCCTGGAGCAACCTGGCCGTCTACAAGGGGAGCGCGACGACCTGCATCCCGTAGACGATCTCCCTGCGCCTCCGGGATTCTCGCCCCAGTGACGGCGGCGCCCGGTCGATCAGCACGTACCTAGCGTGTTGCACCCATGTGCCCGGACCTTGTTGCACCCATGTGCCCGGACCTTGTTGCCTATGCGCCCGGGTCGGACACCGCCTCCCCCATTCGCGAGTTCTGACGCCCGAACTCGCGAATGGGGGGCCGCCGCACGCTGTACGCGGCGTCGACGGATCGCTAGGCTGGGGTGGTGAAGGCCGTGGCGCACCTGCTCAATGCGCTCCAGTCCAGCGGGCTGGTCCAAGGGTATGCCCTGTTCGGCCCCATGGCCCAGATGCGGTACACGGAAGCCGTGGCCACGCTCGACGCCGACGTGCTGGTAGCCGTAGCCCAGCCCGATCGGCTTGACGCCCTGAGCGACATCTACGCCTTCTGCGCCGCCAGGGGGTACCTCCCAGAGGGCGAGGCGGTCCGCGTCGGCGCCTGGCCGGTTCAGTTCGTTCCAGCCTTCTCGACACTCACCCAGGAGGCGATGGAGCTGGCGGAAACCGCTGACTTCGAAGGTGTTCCCCTCCGTGTCGTGGGAGCAGCCCACCTTGCCGTCATCGCGCTGAGCGTGGGGAGGGCCAAGGACTTCGCCCGTGTCCTTGCGCTCCTCGAGTCGGGAAGCGTCACCCGCCCGGAGATCGAACAGCTCGCCGCCCGGCACGGCCTCGCCGCGGCCTGGGAGCGCTTCGAGGGGAGGTTCCCTCTTGAGTGACGTCAAGCACCTGCTGGAGCGTCAGGCCCAATGGCAGCCCACCCGCCAGGCGCTGACCTGGCCGGAGAAGGTCCGCATGGCGGAGCCGGAGCGCGAGTCGATCCTGCAGCTTCGCCGCTCCGGGCAGGTTGAGGCGGCGTCCGCCCGCCCGACCCGGACCCAAAGTCACTTTGGACGTCCAAAGTGACTGTCGGTCCGCGTCACCGGTCCAATCTAAACTATCGGAACTACATCGGAAGTTCCTTAAACGTACCGTGGGTCCGTTTCTGACGTCAGAACGCCGCCAACTGGCCTGGCCCGCCGAAGTGAGCCTTTCCGGCCGGTTCGAAGTGGCGGTAGAACCACCACCATGCCCCCCTTCCTCGTCTTGACCCCCTTCCTGCGCCGCCTCTCCGACGGCACCTTCTTCCGGACCGCCTTCCCCGTCTTCCTGCGCGGCTGCGCCGCGCTGAGCGCGGTGGCGGCGCTCTACGGCTCCTACCTGCTCTGGAAGGGGCCGAGCGGTGGGGAGGGTTTCAACTTCTTCCTGGCGCTGCTGCTGGCGCAGCTGCTGATCCTGGCGCTGGGGCTCACGGCACTCAACGTCTTCTGGGTGCGGGCGGCCGACTGTGACGACCTCCCAGAGGCCGGCGGGAGCGTGACGCCTGCGGTGGCGGTGTCGCTGCGGGCCTTCGGCGAGGTGGCGGCCGCGGCCCAGGTCCTCGGCGGCCTGGCCATCGCCGTCCTCGGCTGGCTCGGCCAGCCTTACGTGGCCGCGCGGATCTTCGGACCGGTCTGGATGGCCCCTGGCAGCAGCGGCGTGGTGGCCATCCTCTCCGGGCTCGGATACGGCTTCGTGCTGCTGGCCGGCTGCTACTTCCTCGCCGAGCAGTCCACGGCCCGGTGGGCCATGGAGCGGAACACCCGCAAGAAGTCGTAGCGGAGCAGGGCGTCCGAAACCGCGCGCCCCCGTTGCCCCGCCAGCCGGGCCGCCGGGGGAGGGCCCGCCGCGCCCGCCCCGGTATCGCCCCTTCCATCCGGCCTGAGCGCCTTCCGCAGGGGATCGGCTAGAATCGGGCGGTGAGTACCCGGGTACAGATCGACAGGGCGCGTCTGGCAGAGTTCTGCCGGCGACACCAGGTCGTGCGGCTGGCCCTTTTCGGCTCGGTGCTCCGGGATGACTTCCGTCCCGATAGCGACATCGACGTGCTGGTGGACTTCGGGCCGGACACGCGAGCCGGCCTGTTCGAGCTCGCGAGAATGGAGCTCGAGCTCACCGCGCTCTTCGGGCGGCAAGTCGATCTCCGCACTCCGGCCGAGCTGAGCCGCTACTTCCGGGACGAGGTGGTCGCCGGCGCCGAGGTCCAGTATGCGGCGTGAGGACCTGGTCCGCCTGCGCCACATGCGGGACGCTGCTCGCGAGGCGCTCGGATTCGTCGGCACACGCTCGCGCGCGGAGTTCTCCAACGACCGGATGCTCGCCCTCGCGGTGCTCAAGTCCGTGGAGATCATCGGCGAGGCGGCCACGAAGGTCGGCGAGGAGGCACGCCGAGAGCTCCCCGACCTCGCCTGGAACGAGATGGTGGGGCTGCGCCACCGGCTGGTGCACGGGTACTTCGACATCGACTTCGACCGAGTCTGGAATACGGTCAAGGAAGACCTTCCGCCGCTGGCGGACCGGCTCGACGCCTTCCTCGGGGACCCGTAGCCCTCCAGGGCCCCCGCTACCCAGCCAGCCTGGTCGGTGGGGCCGGCGGAGCCGGCGGAGCCGGGTCAGCTTGTCGAACCTGCAGGGCCGTCTGCGCTACCGGGGGCGGCAGGGGTCTGGCCCCGGGGGGGCCCTCGCCGCACCACTCGGCGCGGTAGCCCTCGTGGAGCGCCGCGTAGACCTCGTCGCGGAGCCGGTCGGCCTCGCCGTCGGTGAGGGTGCGGGTCAGCGCCCGCAGGGTGAGCCGGACCAGCACGTTCTTCTGGCCGGGTGAGAGGCCGATCCGCTCGCGGGCCGGCTCGGGGAGCGCCGCCCAGGTGGTCTCGGAGCGGACCTCGACCGCCTCGATGTCGGCCGCCCGCGGCCCCAGCGCCTCGCGCACCCGGTCGCCCAGCTCCTCGACCTTGAGCTGGTCCTGGACCGCCAGCGAGAGGTCGCGCCGGATGGGCGGCTGCGACGAGACCGGCCGCCACGGCGAGAGGTCGAGCAGCTGGGAGGCGACGCGCGGGTCGGCGGTGCGGAGCAGCCGCAGGTCGTCGAGCCCCTTGACCAGCATGAGCAGCCGGTCGAGCCCGATCCCCATGGCCAGGCCGGTGCAGTCGGCCGGCAGCCCGGCCTCCTCGAGGATGCGCGGGTGGGCCAGGCCGCACTCGGCCACCTCGATCCACTCGCCGTCGAGCTCGACGTGCACCTCGAGGCCGCCGGCCGTGTACGGGTGGACGGTGTTGACGGTCTTGAGCCGGCGCCCCGGCAGCAGCGCCCCGATCACCGCCTCGATCATGCCGGCCAGCTCGGTCGAGCCGAGCGGCGCCACCCGCGAGATCCGCCAGAGGTCGAGCTGGTGCGGCTCGCCGACGTGGAGCCGGTCGATCCGGTCGCGCCGCCAGACCAGGCCGGGGCAGCAGAGCAGCAGGTCGGCCGGGGGGGCGGCGGCGAGCCGGCGCAACAGCGGCGGGATGAGCGCCGAGGTCTGGGTGCGGAGCAGCCGGTCGGCGGCCACGTAGCGGGTGTAGCGGGCGTCGCGCGCCGCACCGCCGGGCGGGTAGAGGAGCCGGTCGTAGTTGTCGGCGACGCTCACCACCGGGTCGGCCCGCTCCAGCTGGACCGGGCAGCCCCAGGCCCGCTGCAGCGCCGCGCCCGCGGCGTCGACCAGCAGCTGCATGGCGTGCGGCCCCTGGGACGGGTCGGTCAGGTCGCGCAGGGCGCGGGCGCGCTGCAGGGCCTCGGGGCTGAGGATGGTGCGCGGCATCTGGTCGTCAACGGCCGGGCGGCTGGCGCGAAGCCACCCTACTGCTTGAGCACCGGGCCGCGGTGGCCCGAGCCGTCGTCCTCGAAGCCGTGGGCCACCAGGAAGTGATAGATGGGGTAGGGCTCGTCGCCCCCGCCGATCACCTCGAAGACGTGCTGCCCCTCCTCGCTCGAGCTCGGGTCGGGCATGGCCTGGACGAAGAGGATGTCGCGGGTGTCGATGGCGATCTCGCCGATCAGCGCCTTGCCGCGCAGCAGCTGGACGGTCGGGACCCGGTCCTCGTCCTCGTCGAGGTACCAGTGCAGGTCGTCCTGGTCGAAGAGGAAGGAGTCGGCGGTCCCGGCGCGCAGGATGCAGTGCGGGTGGCGCTTCAGCCACCGCCAGAAGCGGTCGAAGACGAGGGTGGCGCCGGTCTCTACGGAGAGGCTCATGGCGCCAATATAGTCGCTTCGCCGGTGCCGTGCCCGAGCGCCTTCGGGGCCGGCTGCGCTACAATGGACGGCCATCGCCGGAGCCCCGCCATGAAGATCCGCTACGACCTGAAGCCCGCCGCCGAGCGCCGCAGCGCCCCCTTCACGCCGCAGGGGCCGCTCTCCTTCGGCCAGCTGCGCACCGACCACATGTTCCTCATGGACTACGAGGACGGCGGCTGGCGACACCCGCGCATCGTCCCCTACGGGCCGTTCTCGCTCGACCCGGGCGCCGTGGTGCTCCACTACAGCCAGGAGATCTTCGAGGGGGCCAAGGCCTTCAAGCACGCCGACGGCGAGATCCAGGCCTTCCGCATCGACAAGAACGCCGAGCGGCTCAACCGGTCGGCGCCCGGCGTCTGCATGCCGACCATCCCGGTCGAGGACCAGGTGCAGGCCATCCTGGCGCTGCTCGACGTCGACCGGCTCTGGTTCCCCGAGCAGGACGGCGCCTCGCTCTACATCCGCCCCTTCATGATCGGCACGCAGGACTCGCTGGGGGTGAAGCCGTCGACCAAGTACCTGTTCTGCGTCTTCCTCTCGCCGAGCGGCCCCTACTACCCGAAGGGCTTCACCGAGCCGATCAAGCTGCTCATCTCCAGGCGCTTCCACCGGGCGGCGCCGGGCGGCACCGGCGCCATCAAGACCGGCGGCAACTACGCCGCCTCGCTGCGGGCCGGCGTGGCGGCGCACGACCTCGGCGCCTCGCAGGTGCTCTTCCTCGACACCACCGACACCTTCATCGAGGAGGCCGGGGCGATGAACCACTTCCACGTCACCCGCGGCGGCAAGCTGGTGATCCCGACCTTCACCGACACCATCCTGCGCTCGGTCACCTCCGAGTCGGTGCTGGCGCTCGGCCAGGCGGCGCTCGGCGTCGAGGCGGTGCAGGAGCGGATCCCGCTGGACGGGTTCCTCGAGGGGCTGAAGAGCGGGGAGATCACCGAGGCCGGCGGCTTCGGGACGGCGGCGGTGGTCTCGCCGGTCGGGGCCTACGTCTTCGAGGACAAGTCGGAGGTGAAGGTCGGCGCCGGCGGGATCGGCCCGCACACCCGGCAGGTCTACGAGGTGGTCACCGGCATCCAGCGCGGGACCCGGCCCGGCCCGGCCGGCTGGATGTTCAAGGTGCCGCGAATCGCCTGACCGCCGACCCGGGTCGGGTCAGTCGGCGGGGGTCACTCCGCGGTGACGCCGGCCCTGAAGATGGCCAGCCCGGCCGCCTCCTTGCCCTCGAGCGCGGCCCGGCGGCGGGCGTAGTCGGGGTGGTGCCACGGGTAGAGGAAGGCGTCCGGGTGCGGCATCAGCCCGAGGATCCGCCCGGTCGAGTCGGTCACCCCGGCCACGCCGAGCGCCGAGCCGTTCGGGTTCTCCGGCCAGGCCTCGGTCGGCTCGCCGGCCCCGTCGATCCAGCGGAAGGCGAGCTGGCCGCGCCGGTCGAGCCGGGCCAGCGCCTCCGACGACTCGACCACGAACTTCCCCTCGCCGTGGCGGGTCGGGACGTCGAGCGCGGTGACGCCGCGGGTCCAGGCCGACCGGGTCCGCGGGTCGACGCCGATCCGCACCCAGGCGTCGCGGTAGCCGAGCCGGTCGTTGTTGGTGAGCGCGGCCCGCGGCGCGAAGTCGGGCGGCCCGGCCTCGGGCCCGGGCAGCAGCCCGAGCCGGGTCAGGGTCTGGAAGCCGTTGCAGATGCCGAGCACGCGGCCGCCGCCGCCGAGGAAGTCGGAGAGGTCGCCCTGGAGGTGGGCGCGGATTCGGGTGGCCAGCACCAGCCCGCCGGCCACGTGGTCGCCGTAGGAGAAGCCGCCCACCATGGCCAGCACCTGGTAGTCGGCGATGCGCCGCGGGGCGCGCCGGGCGAAGAGGTCGGTCAGGTGGACCAGCTCCACCTCGGCGCCGACCATGCGGAAGGCGGCGGCCGTCTCCTCCTCGCAGTTGAGGCCGAAGCCGACCGGGATGAGGACGCGCACCGGGCGGCTCATGACGCCCTCCCTTCGCGCTTCCAGGCCCGGGCCAGGTCGGCCACCGGTGTGTCGATGAGCGGCGCGGCGCCGAGGCCGACGCGGAGCCGGCCGCTCGCGTCGAAGGCGCCGATCACCTGGTGCGGCACGCCGGCCAGCGCGGCCCGCAGGTCGGGGAGCCGGGCCGGTTCAAGGGCCAGCAGCAGCCGGCCGGTGGTCTCGCCGAGCAGCAGCCCCTCCCAGTCGACGGCCCCGGCGGTGCGGGCCCGGGCCAGGTCGGCGGTGAGCCCCAGCCCGCTGGCGCGGGCCATCAGGAAGAGCGAGGCGAGCAGGCCGCCGCGCCCCACGGCGTGGGCCGCCTGGACCATCCCGGCCGCGATGGCGCCGGCCACCGCCTGGTAGCCGGGCCAGAGCGTCGCCGGCGCGGTGCGCGGGACCTCGCCGCCGGCCTGGCCGCGCGCCGCCGCCCACTCGGTGCCGCCCAGCTCCTGGCGGGTCTCGCCGACCAGCACCAGCAGCTCGCCCGGCTCGGCCGCCTCGAGCGTGACGGCGCGGCGCACGTCCTTCACCAGGGCGATGGCCGAGGCGAGCAGGGTGGGGGGGATGGAGATGCGCTTGCCGCCGACCACGGCGTCGTTCTTCATCGAGTCCTTGCCGCTGATGAGCGGCACGCCGTAGGCGATGCAGATCTCGGCAAGCCCCTTGGAGGCGCGGACCAGCTGGGCCGCCTTGTGCGCGGCGTCGGGGTTCTTCTCGCCCGGCATGGGGTCGGGCCAGCAGTAGTTGTCGAGGGCGGCGATCCGGTCGGCCCGGGCGCCGGCGGCGATGACCCGCCGCACCGCCAGGTCGACGCCGGCCTGCGCCATGGCCCAGGCGTCGTGGTCGGAGTAGGTGGGGAAGACCCCCTCGGCCAGCGCGTAGCCGGTCAGGTCACCGTCGTGGGCGATCATGAAGACCGAGGCGTCGGCCGGCACGTCGCGGTGGGCGCCGACCCAGGGCTTGACCACGGTGAGCGCCTTGACCTCGTGGTCGTAGGTGCGGGCCAGTTGCTCGTTGGAGCGCAGGTTGTCGCGGGCCAGGAAGGCCTCGGCCAGGGCGTTGCCCTCGGCGGCGGTGGCCGGCGCGGCCCACGGCGCCAGCGCCTGCGGGGCCGGGCGCTGCCAGTCGGCCTCGATGCGCAGCTCCGGGTCGCCGTCGTGGAGGAAGTCGAGCGGCAGAAGGCCGACCACCTGCCGACCCCAGCGCACCTCGAGGGTGCCGCTCTCGGTGAAGGCGCCAAGATCGGTCGCCTCGACCTCGCGCAGCCGCGCCAGCTCGAGGAAGGCCGGGAGCTGGGCCGGCGGCACCGCCAGCGTCATCCGCTCCTGGGCCTCCGAGACCAGCACCTCCCACGGCGCCAGCCCCTGGTACTTGAGCGGCGCCAGCGAGAGGTCGAGCCAGGCCCCGCCTGGCTGCCGGGCCATCTCGCCGACCGAGGAGGAGAGGCCGCCGGCGCCGTTGTCGGTCACCGAGGAGTAGAGCCCGGCCTCGCGGGCCTCGAGCAGGAAGTCGAACATCATCTTCTGGGTGATGGGGTCGCCGATCTGCACGGCCTGCACCGGGCTCTCCTCGGTCAGCTCGGCCGAGGAGAAGGTGGCGCCGTGGATGCCGTCCTTGCCGATGCGGCCGCCCACCATGACGATCCGGTCGCCCGGCCGCGCCGACTTCACCTCGGTGGGGCGCCCGGTCACGGTGACCGGCATGCGCCCGACCGTGCCGCAGTAGACCAGCGGCTTGCCGAGGAAGCGGTCGTCGAAGAACTCCCAGCCGCGGCCGTAGGGGATGCCCGACTGGTTGCCGCCGTCGATGACGCCGTGGTGGACGCCGTCGCGGATGCGCCGCGGGTGGAGCAGGCCGGGCGGCAGGGTGCCGGTCCAGTCGGGCGAGCCGAAGCAGTAGCCCCAGACGTTGGAGAGCAGGTCGGAGCCGAGCCCGGTGGCGAAGGGGTCGCGGTTGACGCCGACGATGCCGGTGATGGCGCCGCCGTACGGGTCGAGCGCCGAGGGGCTGTTATGGGTCTCCACCTTGTAGACCAGGTGGTGGCGCGCGGTGGCGGCGATGACCCCGGCGTTGTCGTGGAAGACCGAGACCAGCCAGCTCTTCCCCTCGCGGGCCTTGATGGCGGCGTCGACGGTGGCGGTGGTGGCGCGGATGTACTGCTTGAAGAGCGAGCGGATCTCCTCGGGCGCCTTCCCGGGTTCACGGTAGGTGATGGTGGCGTTGAAGATCTTGTGCTTGCAGTGCTCCGACCAGGTCTGGGCCAGGCACTCCAGCTCGACGTCGGTCGGGTCGGGCCCCAGCCCGGCGGCGCGGCGGGCCGGGTCCGAGGCGGCCGCGGCGAAGAAGTCGCGGATCGCCTCGAGCTCGGGGTTGGTGAGCGCCAGCAGCTTCTGGCGCGAGAGCTTCTGCAGGGCGGCGGCGTCGAGCCCGAGCAGCGGGACCTTCTCGGCGGGGCGGGGCGGGTGCTCCACCACGCGCGGCACCGAGAGGTCGGGCGGCGCGGCCTGCCACTCGGCGAAGGTCTGCACGGCGATCCGCTCGATCACCTCGTTGGCGAGCAGCTGGGTGGCGACGCGGGCGGCGTCGGCGCGCGAGAGGCCGGAGAGCAGGTAGACGCGGGAGGCGTAGACGGCGCCGCCGGCCCCGAGCTTGCGGCCGAGCAGGTCCTCGATGGCGACGCGGGCCGACTTGCCGACCGGATCGGTGACGCCGGGCCTGAAGCCGACCGAGACGGCCACGTCGAAGGGGCCGTCCTCGACGCGGCCGACCGCCCCCTGGCGGACGATGGGGCCGGCGAACTCGGCGGTGATGCGGGCGGCGTCGGCGGCGGAGAGGGCCGGCTCGACGTGGAAGACGTCGCGGGTGCGGACGGCGCCGACCTGGATGCCGAGGTGGGCGCGGATGGCTCCGGCGACGGAGGTGCCGCGGCTGTCGGCGAAGCCGGGTCGGGTGGCGATCTCGATGCGGGTGACGTCGGCCACGGGCAGGGGAACCTCCATGAGGAGGCGCCCTTATACCCGGATCCGGGGGTCCGGGGGCGGGCCGCGAACTAGCCTGGGACGGGGACCGGGACCCGCTCGACCAGCGTCGAAACCGCCGTGACCTCGCCACCTTGCAGGTAGAGCCGCGGCACCCGGGCCGTGATCCCGGCCAGGATCTCCCAGGAGATGGTGTCGGCCAGGTCGGCCAGCTCGTCGGCGGTCACCTCCACCTCGCCGTCGCGCCCCAGCAGCGTCGCCACGTCGCCGACCTCGACCCCGGGGACGGCGGTGACGTCGACCATCGCCATGTCCATGGCCACCCGCCCGACCACCGGGGCGAGCCGCCCCCGCACCGAGACCGAGGCCCGGTTCCCGAGCGCACGCCGGTAGCCGTCGGCGTAGCCGCACATCACCAGGGCGATCCGGGCCGCCCGGTTGGCGGCCCAGGTCCGGCCGTAGCCGACGGTGGCGCCCCGCTCCACCTCGAGCACCCGGGCGACGCGGGCCCGCAGCGAGAGGACCGGCTTCAGCTCGGCGTCGGCGCCCACCCACGGCGCGGGGCGGTAGCCGTAGAGCGAGAGGCCGGCGCGGACGGCGTCGAGCGCCATCTCGTGGTCGAGCAGCACGCTGGCCGAGGCGGCGCAGTGTCGCTCCCGGATCCAGGGGAGCCGGTCGGAGACCGCCTTGAGCTGGTCGAACTGGCTCCTCGTGAAGCGCTGGTCACCCTCCTCGGCGGCGGCGAAGTGGGTGAAGAGGCCGCGCACCTCCAGGCCCGGGGCGGCGCGGGCCCGCTCGGCGAGGGCGATGCAGTCCTGGGGTGAGAGGCCGTGTCGGTTGAGGCCGGTCTCGACCTCGAGGTGGATGGGGACGGTCGCGCCGGCCCGCGCGGCGGCGGCCGAGAGCGCCTCGACCAGCGCGGTGGCCCCGACGGTCGGCATCAGCCCGAGGGCGACCACCCGCCCGGCCTCGGCCGGGAGGATCGCCCCGACCACCAGGATGGGTGCGGTCAACCCGACCCGGCGCAGCTCCTCGGCCTCGTCGACGCAGACCACCGCCAGCCCGTCGGCGCCGGCCGCCACGGCGGCCCGGGCGCAGGCCACGGCGCCGTGGCCGAAGGCGTTGGCCATGACCACCGCGTAGAGCCTGGCCGGCGCGGCCCGCGCCGCCATGAGCCGCACGTTGGCGGCGAAGGCGTCGAGGTCGATCTCGGCCCAGCACGGGCGCCCACCAAAAGCCGCTGGGAGGAAGGGCATGACGTATGATACGGCCTCTCGGCGCCGATGGGCAGCCACGGCGACCCCTGGAGGATGAACGTGAGCCCCAACACCACCCCGTACCAGCAGATCACCAAGGCCTACGCGACCGCGCGCGAGAACTTCGCCGCCTACCGCTCCGAGTGCGCGCTCTTCGCCGGGACCTTCTCCCGCGGCTTCGCCGAGTACCTGGGCGGGTCGCGCGACGCCATCTCCTACGAGTCGCTCAAGGGCGTCCGCGAGGGCGACGGCCCGGTCGACGTGCAGGAGGCGATGCACCTCGACGAGGACACCTTCTGGCACTTCGGCATGCTGATCCGGGTGGCCGGCGAGAAGACCACCGACCAGGTGCGGGTGGCGGTCCGCTTCAAGAAGATCGAGCGGCGCTTCGTCATCAGCCTCTTCGGCCACGAGGACTTCGAGATCACCGAGCCGAACGCGCTGACGCTGGAGCCGGTCTACGAGACGGTGGTCAACTCGATCCGCCGCCACTACGAGGAGGGGCTGCGGCTCTTCCTCGACAAGCGCGGGCAGAACCTGCACGTGCCGTTCTCGGCCGCCCGCCAGGCCGACATCGCCGGCGGCGCCTAGTCAACGCGGCGCGGCGCGGCGCCCCGTCCCCGGGGCCGCTATGTTTGGGGGCGCATGGCCCGTCCACCCGAGCCCGCCGACGGCGAGATCAGCGTCCTGCCCGCCATCGCCCAGGTGGCGGCGCCGGAGTGGGACGCGCTCTTCGCCCACGAGGTCGAGCTGGCCAGCCCATTCGTCCGCCACGCCTTCCTCTCGGCGCTGGAGGAGAGCGGCTCGGCCTCGCCGGCCAACGGCTGGACGCCGCGCCACCTGCTGCTGCGCCGCGACGGGCGGCTGGTGGCGGCCGCCCCGTGCTGGCTCAAGGAGGGCTCCGACGGCGACTTCAGCCGCGACTGGGAGTGGGCCGGCGCGGCCGAGCGGGCCGGCGTCCCCTACTACCCGAAGCTGGTGCTCTCGGTCCCGGCCACGCCGGTGACCGGCCGCCGCATCCTGGTGGCGGCCGGCGAGCCGCGCGGCCCGGCCCTGGCCCGGCTGGTCGAGGCGGCCCGGGAGGTGGCGCGCGCCGAGGGGGCCGGGGGGCTGCACGTGCTCTTCACGCCGGCCGAGGAGGCGCTGGAGCTGGAGGAGGCCGGCCTGGCCCGCCGCGTCGACTTCCAGTACCACTGGCGCAACCAGGGCGACGCCACCCTGGCGCAGTTCCTGGCCCGCTTCACCTCGAAGCGGCGCCACGCCATCCGCCGCGAGCTGCGGGCCCCGGCCGAGCAGGGGATCACCATCCGGACGGTGCGCGGCGAGGAGCTGGCCCGCGACCCGGGCGGCTGGGCCGACGACTGCTACGAGCTGCACCGCGGCGCCACCGACCAGATGGCCTGGGGGATGCGCTGGGTCAACCAGGCCTTCTACCAGCTGGTGCTCTCGCGCATGCCCGACGCCGTCGAGGTGGTCGAGGCCCGCCACCACGGCCGGCTGGTCGGCATGGCCTTCAACCTCGCCACCCGCACCGCCCTCTACGGCCGCTACTGGGGCGGGGCCGAGCACTTCCCCTTCCTCCACTTCAACGTCGCGCTCTACCACTCGATCGACCAGTGCCTGGCGCTCGGCCGGCAGCGCTTCGAGGGCGGAGCCGGCGGCGAGCACAAGCTCTCCCGCGGCTTCGAGCCGGCCGAGACCTGGAGCTGCCACGCCCTGAGCGACCCGCGCCTCGACGCGGCGGTGCGCCGCCGCCTCGCCACCGAGCTGGTCGACCGGCTCGAGGGGGTGGCCCGCTGGCGCGAGGAGCACCCGCGCCTCGGCGGTTGAGCCCGACGCGGACCCGGCGACCGGGATAGACTCCCTGCAGCATGAACTCCAGCCAGCTGGCCGGCAGCTTCGCCCACGCCCTCACCGCCACCCGGCCCCGCCGCATCGCCCTCGGGCTCGTCGCCCTGCTGGCCGTCTTCCTGGCCTTCCGCGCCTGGCGCGGGCGCGAGGTGCCGGCCTACCTGGTCGAGTCGCGCCCGGTGGCCCAGAAGGTGGTGGCGACCGGCCGGGTCCGGCCGCTGGCGCGGGTCACGCTCGCCAGCGTGGCGCTGGGAAGGGTCCGCGGCGTGCTGGTGCGCGAGGGAGACCGCGTGACCGGCGGCCAGCTGCTCGTCAAGCTGGAGGACGTGGAGCAGGCGGCGGCGCTGCGCCAGGCGCAGGGGAAGGTCGGCGAGGCGGCGGCGCGGCTGGAGCAGGTGCGCGGCGTGGCCGGCCGGCAGGCGGCCGAGGCGCTCCACCAGGCCGAGCTCAAGGTGGCGCAGGCCGAGCAGGACCAGGTCCGGGCCCGGCAGCTCGGTGACGCCGGCGCCATCTCGCGCCAGGCGGCCGAGGAGGCCGAGCGGGCGCTGGCCCTGGCCCGCAGCCAGCGCGAGACGGCCGCGGCGCAGGCCACCTCGGCCGGCGGCGCCGACGAGCGGCTGGCGGCCTCGGCGCTGGTCCAGGCCGAGGCGGCCCGGGCGGTGGCGGCCTCCAGGCTGGCCGAGACCGAGGTCATGGCCCCGACGCCGGGGCTGGTGGTGGCGCGCGAGGTCGAGCCGGGCGACGTGGTCACGGCCGGCAAGGCGCTGCTGGCCATGACCAGCGACGGGGCGATCGAGCTGACCGCGCAGGTCGACGAGAAGAACCTGGCGCTGCTGCAGCCCGGCCAGCCGGCCCGGGCCAGCGCCGACGCCTTTCCGGCGCAGGTCTTCGAGGCCCGGGTCACCTACATCGCGCCGTCGGTCGACGCCGCCCGCGGCACGGTCGAGGTCCGGCTGGCGGTGCCGGCGCCGCCGCCGGTGCTCCGCGCCGACATGACCGTCTCGATCAACGTCGACGTGGGGCGAAAGGAGGCGGCGCTGGTGATCCCGGCCGACGTCATCCGCGACCCGACCGGCGAGCCCTGGGTGCTGGCCATCGTCGGACGCCAGGCGGTGCGGCGCCCGGTGACGCTGGGGATGCGCGGCGACGGGCTGGTGGAGCTGACCGCCGGCCTCTCGGCCGGCGACGCCGTGGTCTCCCCCACCGGCGGCTTCGTGGCGGCCGGCGAGCGGGTGCGGCCGCGGGTCCTGCCGGCGCCGGGGGCGCGCTAGCATGCCGTTTGAGCTCTTCGTGGCGCTGCGCTTCCTGCGCGAGGGCAAGGCGCAGACCGCGCTGATCCTCGGCGGCACCACCATCGGCGTGGCGGTGATCATCTTCCTCTCGGCGCTGATCGGCGGGCTGCAGGCCACGCTCATCGACCAGACGCTCTCGGCGCAGGCCCACGTCATCCTGAGGCGGCCCGACCGCGTGGCCCGGGTGGTGGCGCCGGCCGACGGCGCCGCCGTGGTGGCCCGGCTGGAGAAGACGCCGGAGCGCGAGAAGTCGATCGAGCAGTGGCAGGCCCTGCTCGGCGAGATCCGCGCCACCCCGGGGGTGGTGGCCGCCACCCCGACCGCGGCCGGCTCGGCCTTCGCCTCCCGCGGCGAGCTCTCCAGGTCGGTGGCGCTGCGCGGGCTGGAGCGCCAGACCTTCGACCAGGTCATCAAGCTGGTCCCGCGCATCACCGTGGGGGCCTTCCGCGTCGACGGCACCGAGGCGGTCATCGGCACGGTGCTGGCCCGTGACCTCGGCGTCGAGGTGGGCGACAAGCTCCGCCTCACCACGGCGCAGGGGCGCGGCGACGTCTTCACCGTCAGCGGCATCTTCGACGTCGGCAACAAGGACGTGAACCAGCGCTGGGTGCTGGTGTCGCTGCGCCAGGCCCAGACCCTGCTCGACCTGGCCGGCGGCATCACCACCATCGAGGTCAAGGTCGACGAGGTCTTCGCCGCCGAGGGGGTGGCCCAGGAGCTGGGGGCGCTCACCGGCCTGACCGCGGAGAGCTGGATGAAGCTCAACCAGCAACTGCTCACCGGCCTGCAGGCGCAGAGCTCGTCGTCGGTGATGATCCAGATCTTCGTGGTCATCGCCGTGGCCCTCGGCATCGCCTCGGTGCTGGGGGTCTCGGTGATCCAGAAGAGCCGCGAGATCGGCATCCTCAAGGCCACCGGCACCAGCACCGGCACGGTGCTGCGCATCTTCCTCATCGAGGGGGCCATCGTCGGCCTGGTCGGCTCGGTGCTGGGCGGCCTGATCGGCGCCGGCCTCTCCGGCTTCTTCGCCCGGGCCGTGAAGAACCCCTACGGCGAGTCGCTCTTCCCCATCGCGCTGGCCCCGCGCCTCTTCCTCACCGCCTCGGCGGTGGCGCTGGTGACCGGGCTGGTCTCGGCCTGGTACCCGGCCCGCCACGCCGCCCGGCTCGACCCGGCCCAGGTGATCCGCGGTGGCTGACCCGGTCGTCGAGCTGCGCGGGGTGGTCAAGGAGTACGGGGACGTCATCCGCACCCGGGTGCTGCACGGGCTCGACCTGCGCGTCGAGGCCGGCGAGTTCACGGCGCTGATCGGCCCCTCCGGCTCCGGCAAGTCGACGCTGCTCAACCTGGTCGGCCTGCTCGATCGCCCCACCGGGGGGAAGCTCTTCCTCGCCGGGCAGGAGGTCGGCCTGCTCGATGACGACGGCCTGACCGCCTGCCGTGGGCGCTCCATCGGCTTCGTCTTCCAGTTCCACCACCTGCTCCCCGAGTTCAGCGCCATCGAGAACGTCATGATCCCCATGATGGCGCTGCGGGGGCGGCAGGACCCGTCGATGCGGGAGTGCGCCGGGACCTTGCTGGGGCAGGTCGGGCTGGGCAAGTTCCTCGACCGGCGGGCCACGCTGCTCTCCGGCGGCCAGCAGCAGCGCGTCGCCATCGCCCGGTCGCTGGCCATGGCGCCGAAGCTGGTGCTGGCCGACGAGCCGACCGGCAACCTCGACACCGCCAGCGCCGACGAGATCTTCACCTTGCTGCGCCAGTTCAACGAGAAGGCCGGCGTCACCTTCCTGATCGTCACTCACGACCCCCGGCTGGCGGCCCGCTGCGACCGGATCGTCGAGCTGGTCGACGGCCGCATCGTCTCCGATCGGCCCAACGCGGCGAGGCGGACATGAGCGATCCGGTGGTCCCGGCGGCGCTGCGGGCGGCGGCCCGGCGGGCGGTGCGGCTCCCCGAGGGGGCGCTGCAGGCCGAGTGCGAGGAGACCTTCTTCATCGCCAGCGGGCCGGGCGGCCAGCACCGCAACAAGACCGAGAGCGGGGTGCGGCTGCTCCACCGGCCGACCGGCGTGCTGGTCACCGCCACCGAGCGGCGCAGCCAGGTGCAGAACCGCGGCGAGGCGCTCAAGCGGCTGCGGGCGAAGCTGGCCGAGCTCTCGGTGGAGCCGAAGCGGCGGCGGCCGACGAAGCCGACGCGTGGCTCGCAGGAGCGGCGCATCGCCGAGAAGAAGCACCGGGCCGCTCACCGGGCCGAGCGGAAGGTCGCGGACTAAAGGGGCGGGGCCCGGGCGAGGGCGCTCAGGTCACCGACGCCACGGCCACCGGCGCCGGCTCGACCAGCCCGGCCGCCACCAGCCGCTCGACGGCCGCCTTGACCTCGGCCGCCTCGATGCCGCTGGTCTCCAGCGCGCTGGCCAGCTCGTTGAAGCCGAGCCGCTGCCCGCGCAGCTGGCCCAGCAGCACCCCGTCGGTCGGCTTGACGCCGAGCGGCGCGGCCCAGGCCAGCAGCGCCGCGTCGAGCGAGGAGCGGCCGCTGCCGCGGCAGCCGTTGATGGTCTCGCGGTGGAGCTGGTCGGCCGCCTCGCCAGCGGCTGAGAGGACGAACTTCTGGCCGCGAGGCCAGCGGTGCTTGGCGTTGCCGGGGAGGGTGGCGCTCTGCATGGGAGGCGCAGGTATGAGCCGTCGGGCTCCCGAAGTCAACGTCGGAGCGCGTTTGCGCGCGACGCTCGCTCGTGCCGCGTGCCCGCCTCAGGTGCCGATGCGCAGCAGCGTCAGCAGCGGCCGATCGGGGTCGAAGGTGCCGGTCAGGTCGACCTCGCACTGCACCATCCAGTCGACCTCGCCCGCCTCGTCGACCAGCCGCTGCACCGCCTCCCAGCGGCGCGGCGCCAGCTCCTCCAGGAAGGTCTGGTGCGGCTTGCGCGAGGCCGGGGTCTGGTCGATCCGGTCGTGCTCGGCGAAGTAGGGGGCCAGCTCCGCCTCGAGGCGCGCCGGCGGCCAGGCGGCCGGGTCGGCCAGCGCCTCGGCGGCGGCCCCCCAGTCCTTGCGGGCCAGCGCCGCCACCAGCCTGTGCAGCTCGGTCCGCAGCCGGGCCGCGAAGGACTTGGCGTCGGCCCAGATGGGCGGCGTTGCCACCGGCCGGACCAGCGCCTCGAGCGGCGCCGCCTGGAAGGTCGGGTCGCGCAGCCGCTCCCACTCGTCGAGCAGGGAAGAGTCGACACCGCGCACGGTGGTGCGCAGGAAGGCGATCAGGTCGTCGACGGTCTCGTCGCGGTAGCCGGCCGGGACGGTCTGCACCAGCGTCTTGTAGCTCTCGGTCAGGTAGCGCAGCAGCAGCCCCTCCGAGCGCGGCAGCTCGTATTCGCGCACGTACTCGCCGAAGGTCATGAAGCGCTCGGCCATCTCCCGGGCCACCGACTTGGGCCGGATGTTCTCGGCCCCCACCCAGGGGTGCTTGTCGGCGAACTCGTTGAAGGTGGCGTAGACGAAGTCGCGGTTCGGCTTCGGGTACTCGACGTTCTCCAGCTCCTTCATCCGCTCGTCGTACTCGATCCCCTCGCCTTTCATCCGCGCCACCGCCTCGCCGCGGGCCCGGTCGAGCTGCTTCCAGAGGATCTGGTCGGGGTTCTCCTGGATCGACTCGACCATGGAGAGCAGGTCGAGGGCGAAGGTCTCCGAGTCGCGCGGGATCTTCGGCAGGGTGTCGAGCAGGTAGAGGGAGAGGGTGTGGAAGAGCGAGAAGTCCTTCTGCAGCCCGGCGGCGGGGCGCAGGTAGGCCCCCCGGTAGCCGTCGATCCTGCTGAGCAGCACCAGCCCGGCGGTCCGCAGTGTCCGCAGCCGCTGCGCCGCCGCCACCCGGTGGCGGTGCTGCAGCACCTCGGTGCCGTGGGAGCGGGCGATGAGCCGGACCAGCCGGCCGTAGCCGCCGCCGCGCTCGGCGGTCTCGCTCTGCAGCAGGTTGACGAGCAGCGTGAAGGAGGGCTCGAAGCGGCTCTGCAGCGGCTCGGGCTCCTTGGCCTGCAGCCGCTCGAAGGTGAGCCGGTCGAAGTGGACGTAGCCCTTGGTGGGCGGCTGCTTCTTGACCACCTTCTTGCCGGTCTTGGCCTTCTCCTCGAGCCGCTTGTTCTCGATGACGTGCTCGGGGGCCTGGGCCATCACGTAGCCGCGCTCGTCGAACCCCTTGCGACCGGCCCGTCCGGCGATCTGGTGGAAGTCGCGGGCCGCCAGCACCACCGTCTTCTCGCCGTCGAACTTGCAGAGCTGCGTGAAGAGCACGGTGCGGATGGGGATGTTGACGCCCATCCCAAGGGTGTCGGTGCCGGAGACCACCTTGAGCAGCCCCTGCTGCGCCAGCTTCTCCACCAGCAGCCGGTACTTGGGCAGCAGCCCGGCGTGGTGCAGCCCGACGCCGTGGCGCAGGAAGCGCTGCAGCTCCTTGCCGTAGGGGGAGTCGAAGCGGAAGCCGTCGAGGGCGACGCGGATCGCCTCCTTCTCCTCCTTCGATGAGAAGGTGGCGCTCATCAGGTCCTGGGCCCGCTCGGCGGCGGCCCGCTGCGTGAAGTTGACCAGGTAGACCGGGGCCCGGTTGCTCTTGACCAGGTCCTCGAGGGACTCGTGCAGCGGGGTCTCGCGCCAGGAGAACTCCAGCGGAACCGGCCGCAGCGCCGAGCGGACCGCCACCACCTGGCGCCCGGTCACCGCCTCCAGCGAGGCCTCGATGGCGGTGGTGTCGCCCAGCGTGGCCGACATGAGCAGGAAGGTGGCCTGCTCCAGCGCCAGCAGCGGTACCTGCCAGGCCACGCCGCGCTCCTTGTCGCCGTAGTAGTGGAACTCGTCCATGACCACGGCGTCGTCGCGCAGCGCCTTCTCGCGCACCGCCACGTTCATCAGGATCTCGGCGGTGCAGCAGAGGATGGGGGCGTCGCGGTTGACGGCGCCGTCACCGGTCATCATGCCGACCCGCTCCGGCCCGAAGAGCCGGCAGAGGTCGAAGAACTTCTCGTTGACGAGCGCCTTGATTGGGCAGGTGTAGAAGCTGCGCCGCCCCTCGCAGAGCGCTTTGAAGTGCAGGAAGGTGGCCACCAGCGACTTGCCCGAGCCGGTCGGCGTGGCCAGCACCACGTGCTTGCCGTCGAGCAGCTGGAGCAGCGCCTCCTCCTGGTGGAGGTAGAGCGTCAGGCCGGTGCTGCTCACCCAGCCGACGAAGCGGTCGAGGATGGCGTCGGCCGCGAGCGTCTCGCCGGGGGCGGGGAGCAGCGCGGCCAGCGGGGCGGTGGGAGGGGTCGGTGCGCTCATGGGGCGGGGCAACCTACCGCGCGGTGGCCGCGGCGCGGAAGGGTGTCGCACCCCGGGGAGGGGCGGAAAGGCGACCAAGGGGTGTGAAGTCCCGGCCCCGTGGCCGATTCAGGCGTCGAGCCGGAAGCCGCCCACCAGCTCGGAGATCCGGGCCGCCGTCCCCTTCAGGTGGAGGGCGGCGCGCTCCAGCCCCTGGATGCGGGCCAGGGTCTCGTCCATGCCGGCGTCGAGCTCGCGCATGGCGCCGGCGATCTGGCCGACGCCGAGCGACTGCTGCTGCACCACCGTGGCGATCTGCTGGGCGGCGTCGCCGGTCTCCTTGACGATGGCCCCGATCTCGCCGAGCCGCAGGCCCGAGGCCCGCACCTCCTCGAGGCTCCCCTCCATGCCGCGCCGCGAGCCCTCGGTGAGGGCCAGCGTCGATTGGATGGCCGCCAGGCTCGACTCGACCAGCTTGCCGATGCGCGTGGCCGCCTGGCCCGACTGCTCGGAGAGCGCCCGGACCTCGGCCGCCACCACCGCGAAGCCGCGCCCGGCCTCGCCCGCCCGCACCGCCTCGATGGAGGCGTTGAGCGAGAGCACGTGGGAGCGGGCCGCCAGGTCCTTCACCGTCTCCACCACCTCGGTGACGGCGCGTGCCTGGTCGAGCGCCAGCGTGCTCTGCGAGACGATGAGCGAGACCGCCTCCTGGATCTGCTCGATGCCGGTGATGGAGCGCTGCGCCGAGTCCTGGCCGGCGGCGCTGGCGGTGGCGGCGCGGCGGGCCACCTGGAGCACCTCGCCGGCCCGGGTGGCGGCCACCGCGTAGGCCTGGTCGAGCTCGCGGGTGGTGGTGGTGGTCTGGGAGACGCCGGTGGCCTGCCGCTCCAGCAGCCGGGTCTGGGCCGCGGTGAGCTGCTCGAGGTCGGCGGCGGAGCGGGTCAGGTCGGTGGCCGAGTCGCGCAGGGTGGTCAGGATCTCCCGCAGCCGGCGGGTCATGGTGTCGAAGCTCGCCGCCAGCGCCCCGACCTCGTCCTGGCGTCCCAGCGCCACCGGCACGGTCAGGTCGCCGTCGGAGATGCGGCGAGCCGCCCGCTCCAGCGCCTCCAGCGGCCTGGAGAGATCGGCCGCCAGCCACCAGGCCAGGGCGGCCGCGAAGAAGGCGGCGGCCAGCAGGATGCCGGCGCCCAGCACGGTGGCGCGGGCCTGGAGCTTGCGGGCCGCGTCGAAGCCGGCGGTCATGGCCTCGCGGGAGCGGGCGGTCTGCTCGGCGAGGTCGTCGCGCAGCCGATCGAACTGGGCGTTCATGTTGGCCAGCAGCGGCGTGATCCCCTCGCGACCCTCGCGGCGGATGAGCCGGCCGGTCGCCTCCCGCGCCACCCGGTGGTAGTCCTCGATCTCCCGGTGCAGCAGGGCCCGGGGCCGGACCCCCTCGCCGCCGGGGCGCCCCAGCGTCAGCCGCTCCACCATCTGGTCACGCAGCCTGTCGGCTGCCAGCAGCCCGGCGTGGTCCTCGGTGGCGGCGGTCTCGGCGAAGCGCTGGTGGAGCCGGACCAGCATGGCCTCGAGATCGCGCGAGGCCTCCAGCGAGGGGGCGTGGAGCTGCTCGATGCGGGTCAACTCCAGCGCCGCCTGCCGCGAGATCAGCGCCGTGACCAGGCTGGCCACCGCCGCGGCCACCAGCACCACCAAGGTGGGGAGCACCATGCGGTGGCGGAACTTGAGCCCCCGGTGGATCAAGGCGCCGGCGCCTTCCCGACCCCGACCACCTTGACGCCGGCGGTGTCGGCGCCGGCCGAGACGTACCCGATGGCCCCGGGCGTGGCCCGCACGTAGGACAGCAGGTCGGCGTCGGTCGCCTTCTCCAGCGGCGGCAGCTCCCGCCCCGAGAAGATCAGGGCGTTCCAGTAGGCGACCAGCTCGGCCAGGGTGCGATCGTGCACCTGGCGGGCGAAGGCCTGGCGCAGCCCGGGCTGGAGCGGCTCGACCGGGCGCACCGCCGAGCCATCGGGCCACTGCGTGCTCTTCTTCAGGAAGAGGCGCGAGAGCTGGGTTCGGGACAGCTCGGTGACCGGCGCCGCGGGGTGCGCCACCACCAGGAACGGCCGGTCGGCGGCCACGGCCGGGGCCGCGCCGCCAGCGAGGGCGGTCAGCAGGGCCAGGAGCAGGAGGGACCGGCGCATGTGGCTCAGAAGGAGAACTGCACGCCGGCCAGCAGCTTGTTGGTCTGCTCGGCCGGGGGCGTGGTGACGAGCGTCTGGTAGGTCGCGTCGCCGGGGAAGGCGAAGTGGTTGCCGATCACCCGGTGGACCGAGACCTTGACCACCAGCGTCGGGCTGAACCAGTAGTTGAGGGCCAGGGCACCCTCGCGGTGGCGCAGCAGCGGCGAGCCGAACGGGATCGTGGCGACCTTCGACTGGTAGCCCTCCACGCGGGCCGCCACCTGCCAGTGCTCGTCGAAGAACCAGGAGGCGGTCAGGGAGGTCCCCAGCGACCTCTCGACGCCGACCTCGTCACTCAAGAAGAGCTCGCCGTCGAGCAGCAGCCGGCTCACCCGGTACTGCAGGGAGAACCCGCCGACCAGGAAGGTGATCTTCCTGGTGTCGTCGTCCTTCTGGAGCCGCCCCCCGTAGCCGGAGAGGCGCAGCGTCAGCTCGAAGGGGCTGGTGAGCGAGAGCCGCCCGCCGACGATCTCGCGCACCTGCTGCCGGTCCTCCGTGACCTGCTCGGTGAAATCCCCGGCGTGGGCCGGGACCTCGAGGTACCGGTAGGTCTCCAGCTCGGAGAGCCTGAGGGCGCCGGCGTAGAGGTCGTAGCCGAGCGTCCAGCCCTCGTCGCTGCTGAAGGCCCCGGTGGCGCCGACCCCCAGGTAGCTGGTGGCGGCGATGTTGGCCGGGCCATAGATGCTGGCGGCCAGGTCGTAGAAGGGGCGGGTGGTGCCGGCGTAGACCAGCTCGCCGGAGTTCCCGATCGGCTGCTTGACCCGCCCGGCCCTGATCCGCAGCCGGTCGCTCACCCGCCACTCCACGAAGAGCCACTCCAGGCCGACGTGGCGGGGCTCGAACTCGAGGTAGGCGTTGAGGGCGAGCTCGGTGGTGGGGCGCGCGGTGAGCAGCAGGTTGAAGGTGGCGGTGTTGTAGTTCCCCTCCGGCGTGGCGTCGAACAGGGAGTTCTTGTTGCTGATCTTCTGGAGGGACCAGGCGCCGTCACCGTGGATGGCCAGCTGGCCCTCGTTGATGTCGACGGCGCGAGCGATCGGCGCGGCGAGGAGGGTGGCGGCGAGGAGGGTGGCGGCCAGCAGGGCGAGACGGCGCATGCGCTCCTTTTCGATGCTCGGCGGCGCGGGGGGCGTGGACCCCTCCGGTGTAGCAGAAACCCGGCCGATCCACCTGCGCCGCGAAACCGCGGCAGGAGAGGCTCCATTGGGGTGGCGGGAGGAGGCGTCCTGCGTCACAATCGGGATCCCTCTCCCCAGGCCAGGACGCAGCCCCCACCAGGTACCCCCATGAACGCGCGGAAGTACTCACTCTACGGCGTGATCCTCGGCATCTTCCTCCCCATCGTCGGGGTGATCGTCGAGGCCGGCACCAGCCCGGCCGGGCTCACCGGCGAGGGGATCACCCTGGCGCTGCAGAAGCCGCTGGTGCTGATCGTGGTCACCGCCCCGCTCTTCCTCGGCGCCTTCGCCTACATGGCCGGCCACGCCCAGGACGAGGCGGTCCGGTCGGAGGCGGGCAAGCGCGACGGCTTCACCCAGGCGGCCAAGACGCTGGTGGCCATGGCCCAGTCGCTGCTCTCCAACGTCAGTGCCTTCTCCAGCATGACCGCCGAGACGGCGGCCAGCGTGCGCGAGACCACCGCCACCATGACCCAGCTGGCCCAGACCGCCACCAAGGCGGCCCTCACCGCCGAGACGGTGATCGGACTGGCGCAGGCCGGGGCCCGGGTCTCCACCGAGGGGCTCAAGGCGGTCGACACCAGCCAGGCCGAGATGGCCAAGCTGGCCGACGAGGTGCGGCAGCTCTCGCAGCGCATCGAGGCGCTCAACGCCCGGATGCGCGACATCTTCGAGATCGCTTCGGTGGTCAACTACATCGCCGAACGCTCGCAGCGGCTCTCGGATCGCGCCGCGCAGGAGGCGGCGGCGGCCGGGGCTGCTGGTGGCGGGTTCACCGACGTGGTCGGCGAGATGCGCCATCACGCCGAGGACGCCAAGCGGGCCGCCGCCCAGGTCAAGGGGATCCTCTCCGAGGTCCACAAGGCGATGCTGGCGGCCATGACCGCGGCCGAGGTCGGCATCCGCCGGGCCGAGCAGGGGGCCACGGTCGCCTCCGGCACCGGCGACACCATTCGCCGGCTCGCCTCCTCGCTGCGCGACTCCTCCGAGGCGGCTCGGGAGATCGCCACGGTGGCGCAGCAGCAGGACCACGGCATCGAGCAGGTGCTCAAGGCCATGAACGAGATCTACCTGGCCACGCAGGAGACCATGTCCAACATCCAGTCGGTCGCCTCCGAGGCCCGGGCCCTCAACGACATCGCCACCGGGCTGAAGAGGGCGGTCTCGGACTAAGGGGGTCGGGGTCGGGGTCGGGGGGCGCTCCTTGGCGCTCAAACCATCTCGTGCACGCTCGCGCCAGGCTTCGCCTGTCACTTCGCGTGCAGCGCGTCTCCTTCGCGCCGCGGAGCTCTGGGTGAGGGTTCCGGTCGTTCATGTCGCGCTCCTTGGTGCGGGGCGAAAGGAGCGCGACATGAACGACAACTTCCCCACTCCCCATCCCGCTTCCCGCAGCTACTCCGCGACCGCGACCGCGACCGCTGCCACTGCCGAGGTCCCGCCCGCAGCCGCGAGCCCGGCCTCCTCCGCCCCTGGTCTCCCTCACCACAAGCTCCTCGCCTACTCCGTCTCCCTCCAGC
>JANMRY010000026.1:0-13116 GCA_031388695.1 Anaeromyxobacter sp.
GGCGGGCCCCGGCGGTGCCGGCGGCGGCGCGGGCGTCGAGCCAGGCGGCGCGCGAGCCCGGGTCGTTGCGGAGCGCCTGGTCGAGCAGGTCGGGGAGGCCGCTGATGGCGCGGGGGGCGGGGGGCGCGGCCTCGGAAGGAGTCGGGGTCGCGGTCGGGGTCGGGGTCGGGGTCGGCGTCGAGGTCGAGGTCGAGGTCGAGGTCGGGGTCGCGGTCGGGGTCGGGGTCGCGGTCGCGGTCGAGGTCGAGGTCGAGGTCGGGGTCGCGGTCGGGGTCGGGGTCGCGGTCGCGGTCGCGGTCGCGGTCGCCGGGGCGGGCGCCTGGCGGGTCGGGAGCGGCTCAGCGAGCCGGCGATCGGCGTAGCTGCCGGGGAGCAGGTGGCTGCAGCCGGCCAGGCCGAGGCCGAGCAGGCGAGCAGGACGAGCGACGCCGGAGGGGAGCAATCTGGCCGGTCGATGGCTCCGGAAGGCGAGGGCGAGAGGGCCATGCGTGAGCAGTTCATAGGGCGCCCTCCTGCGGGGCGTCAACGCGCCTGCGCGGTCTCTGGTGGCACGCGCCCCGCCACGGTGGTAGTTGACCGACCATGTCCAACCACGTCGCGGTGCGCAGGTGATCGAGTCCATTGGTACGCCCGCCCTCTGGGCCGGCTTCGTGGCGCTGGTGCTGATCTTCCTGGCGCTCGATCTCGGGGTGTTCCACCGCAAGGACGAGGTGGTCACCACCCGCAACGCGCTGCTCTGGACCGGCATCTGGGTGGCCGTCTCGCTCTGCTTCAACCTCCTCGTCTGGAACTGGTTCGGTGCCAAGCCGGCCGCCGAGTTCCTCACCGGCTACCTGATCGAGAAGTCGCTCTCTGTCGACAACCTCTTCGTCTTCCTGGTCATCTTCTCGACGCTGGCCATCCCCCCGAAGCTCCAGCACCGGGTGCTCTTCTGGGGCATCCTCACCGCGCTGGTGCTTCGCGCCGCCATGATCCTGGCCGGCACGGCGCTGCTCTCGCGCTTCCACTGGCTCATCTACCTCTTCGGCGCCTTCCTGGCCTTCACCGGGCTCAAGCTGCTGGCGACCCAGCCGGTCGAGGAGCCGCACCCCGAGAACAGCGCGCTCTTCCGCTTCACTCGCCGGCTGATCCCGACCACCAGCCGGTTCGAGGGGCACCACTTCCTGGTGCGCGAGGGGGGGCGCCTCATGGCCACGCCGCTGCTGCTGGCGCTGGTGCTGATCGAGATCTCCGACGTGGTCTTCGCGCTCGACTCGATCCCGGCCATCTTCGGGATCACCCTCGACCCGTTCATCGTCTTCACCAGCAACATCTTCGCCATCCTCGGGCTGCGCTCGCTCTACTTCGCGCTCTCCAGCTCCATCGACCACTTCTCGCGCCTGCGGCAGGGGCTGGCGCTGGTGCTGCTCTTCATCGGCGTGAAGATGCTGGTCGCCCCATGGTTCCCCATCGGGCAGGGGGCCTCGCTCGGAGTGGTGGCCGGGCTGCTGGGCGGGGCGGTGGTCGCCTCGGGTGTCTGGCCGATCGAGAAGCCGAAGGGGTAGGGGGCGGGGGGCGGCGTTCTGACGTCAGAATTCCCCACGCGCCACCGGGGTCTCACTTCCGCAGCTCTGAACGTCCAAAGTGACTCTGCGTCCGTGTCGCGAATGCCGAACCGAGAACTCTGGCCCTGGAGAACAGCTGCCATGAACTTCAAGCAGGTCGACCCAGGGCTGCGCGCCTGGGCGTCGAAGCACCAGGTCTCTCTTGCCACCAACTACCAGGACGTCGAAGTCAGGTCGGTCGAACTCGTGGGCCCGAATGGACGCGCCCAAGTATGGGTCGAGGTCAACGATCTGGTTGCGGTCCACGTCTGGGACTATCTCGAGCGCAGGCAGTCGTTCGAAGGCGACGTGACTACTCTCGAGGCTCACCTCGACAAGGCTCTGGAGGCAGCAAGGTCAAGGTGCGGGGCGACGGGGACAGGTGAGGCTGCCAAGCCTTCCGAGAAGCGGTAGAATAGGGCCACCATGAAGGCGCTCAAGGCACATGTGAAGGCAGGCAGGCTCCTGCTCGACGAGCCGACCGATATGCCCGACGGGGCGGAGGTCCGGGTCGCGCTGGTCGATGACGACGATCTCGACGACGGCGAGCGGGCAAAGCTGCACGCAGCGATCCTGGCCGCCGAGGCCGAATTGGACGCGGGGCAAGCTGTCAGCGAAGGCGAACTCTGGTCGAGGTTGCGGGCCATCCGGTGAAGCTCGAGATCGCGCCGCGCGCGGTCAGCGAAGCCGAGCGGTGCGCACGCTGGTGGAGGGAGAACCGCCCGGCCGCGCGCCTGCTCTTCGACGAGGAGCTTCGCGACGCGCTCGACCGGATTCGGGCAGCTCCGCTTTCCGGCAGCGTCTATGAAGCGACGCCTGGCCATGAGCATCGACGCGTGCTGATGCCCGAGACCAGGCACCACGTCTACTATCGGGTGACCGGGCTTGACCGCGTGCGCGTCGTCGCCATCTGGAGTGCCGTGCGGGGCCGTGGCCCCGCCCTCTAGACCCGCGCCCCCGGCAGGGCCCCTCCTTCGCAGCTTTGGACGAGCAAAGTAACTCGCAGTCCGTGTCGCGGGGGCCCGACGCGGCCTGCTCCAGTCCAAACGTTTGGACTTGAGCCCAACGCCATGGCTCGACGGCCAACGTCGCCCGAAGGCGGCTCGCGCCGCAGCTACGCGAAGACCACCGTCTTGTTCCCGTGGACCAGCACCCGGTCCTCGCAGTGGTGGCGCACCGCCCGCACCAGCACCCGCCGCTCCAGGTCGCGCCCGAGCCGCTTCAGGTCCTCGACCTCGTCGCGGTGGGAGACCCGGGCCACGTCCTGCTCGATGATCGGCCCGGCGTCGAGCTCGGCGGTCACGTAGTGGGCGGTGGCCCCGACGATCTTGACGCCGCGCTCGTGGGCCTGCCGGTAGGGGTCGGCGCCGGCGAAGGCCGGCAGGAAGCTGTGGTGGATGTTGATGAGCCGGCCGGCGTAGCGGGCCACGAAGCCCCCCGAGAGGATCTGCATGTAGCGGGCGAGCACCACCACGTCGGCCGCCCCCTCGAGCAGCTCCACCATCCTCGCCTCCGCCACCTCGCGCTGGTCGCGGCCGTTGGGGACGTGCTCGAAGCGGACCCCGAACCCCTCCACCGCCCCGCGCAGGTCGGGGTGGTTGGAGATCACCAGCCCCACCTGGGCCGGCAGCTCGCCGCGCTGCCAGGTCCAGAGCAGCTCGAGCAGGGCGTGGTCGTGGCGCGAGACCAGCACCGCGACCCGCTTGGGCTGCGACGGCGTCGAGAGCCGCCAGTCCATCGCGAAGGGACGGGCCACCTCGGCCTCGAAGGCGGTGCGCAGCGCCTCGAGCGGCAGGTCGACACGCCCCGTCTGGAACTCCAGGCGGGTGAAGTAGACGCCGCCCTCGTCATCGGTCGAGTGCTGGTCGAAGTCGATGATGTTGGCGCCGTGGCGGAAGAGAAAGCCCGAGATGGCGGCGATGATGCCGGGCCGATCCGGGCAACGGACCAGCAGGATGGCGCGATGGTCGGGCACGCCCCAGAAGGTAGCAGGATCCTGCCCGGGATCAATTCGCCGCGCCGGTGTCGCGCTTTGCCGCGTGGTGATTCGCCGCAGGGTGTTTCACCACGCGTGCTGCTAGGAATGCCGCACCGTTTGGCAGCAACCGGATTGGCACAGGTCGACCCGAAAGAGGGGTGGGGTTCACGATGCGTAAAGTCATCCTGGCAGCAGCGATTCTCCTGGCGGCGGGCGCCTCAAGGGCGGCCATCCCGGCCGAGCAGGAGGACTGCCTCGGCTGCCACACCGACCCGAACGAGACCTTCACCCTGGCCAGCGGCGAGAAGATGCCGCTCTCCATCGACCAGGAGGCCTTCGCCAAGTCGGTCCACGGCGAGAACCTGCGCTGCACCGACTGCCACTCCGGCAAGACCAGCGACCACGCCACCGGCGAGATCAAGTTCAAGACCCGCCGCGAGGTGACCCGCGCCTACTACGAGCAGTGCAAGGGCTGCCACTTCGCCAACTACACCAAGACGCTCGACGGCGTTCACTACGCCGTGATGTCGAAGGGGAACGAGAAGGCGGCGCTCTGCGTCGACTGCCACGGCGCCCACGACATCTCCCGCCCGGCCACGCCCCGCACCCGCATCTCCGACATGTGCAGCCGCTGCCACCAGGTCGAGGCCGATGTCTACGCCAAGAGCGTCCACGGGCGCGCCTCGGCCGGCAACCCCGACGTGCCGGTCTGCACCGACTGCCACAAGGCCCACGACACCACCGATCCGCGCGACGGGGCCCTGGCCATGCGCACCCCGGAGATCTGCGGCCGCTGCCACTCCGACGAGAAGCTGATGAAGAAGTACAACCTCTCGACCGCGGTGGTGGAGACCTACCTGACCGACTTCCACGGCATGTCGGCCACCTTCCAGAAGGGGCAGCGCAAGGAGGACGGCAAGCGGCTGGCGGCGGTCTGCACCGACTGCCACGGCGTCCACGACATCCAGAAGTCGGACGACCCCAAGTCGGCGGTGATGACCGCCAACCTGCAGAAGACCTGCGCCCGCTGCCACGTCGGCGCCAGCGCCACCTTCCCCAAGGCCTGGCTCTCGCACTACGCCCCGACCATGGAGAGCGCGCCGCTGGTCTTCCTGGTGCAGTTCTTCTACCGGCTCATGATCCCGTTCATGGTCGGTGGCCTCGTCCTCCAGATCGCGCTCCACCTCTGGCGCGTCGTCGTCAACCGCTAGCGCCGCGCCCAGGAGACCACAGTGAGCAAGGGCATCCAGATCCTCCGCTTCACCGTTCAGCAGCGCGTCGAGCACTTCATCACCATGGCGGTGTTCGTGCTGCTCTGCATGACCGGCCTGCCGCAGAAGTTCTTCCAGGCCGGCTGGGCCCACACCCTGGTCGAGCTCTTCGGCGGCATCGACAGGACTCGCTGGATCCACCGCTTCTGCGGCGTGGTGCTGGCCCTCTCCACGGTGATCCACTTCGCCAACGCGGCCGTCACCATGTGGTCGAAGAAGGTCGGCTTCACGATGGCGCCGGTCCGGCAGGACTTCGACGACGCCGTGCTGCAGCTCAAGTTCTACCTCGGCATGACCAACCGGCACCCGCGCTACGACCGCTACGACTACAAGCAGAAGTTCGAGTACTGGGGGCTGGTCTTCGGCAACGTCATCATGGTGGTGACCGGCTTCGTGCTCTTCTTCCCGGTCGCCTTCGCCCAGCTGGTGCCCGGCGAGATCATCCCGGCCGCCAAGGTGGCTCACTCCAACGAGGGGCTGATGGCGTTCTTCGTCATCACCATCTGGCACATCTTCAACGCCCACCTCAATCCGGACGTCTTCCCCTTCGACCCGTCGATGTTCACGGGTAAGATCAGCCGGGAGCGGATGCTGCACGAGCATCCACTGGAGCTGGCCCGCATCGAGGGGCGTCCGGTGGAGGAGCTGCTCGGGCACGCCGCGCCCGACCATGGCCCCGAGCACCCACACGGCTGACCTCCTCGCGCAGGGACTCTTCCACTCCCTGGTGGCCTCGCTCTTCATCGAGGCCCTGGCGCGGAGCTGGGCGGTCAGCCACCCGGCCCAGCAGATGTCGCTGCGGCTGCTGGCGCTCGCCTACCCGCTGCTGGTCTTCCCGGCGCTGGTCCTCTTCTTCCCGCACCGGGGCGGCGAGGCCTTCCGCGACGCGGCGCTGCTCTCGGGGCGGCGCTGGAGCGACGTGGCCTTCTTCGGGCTCGATCTCTACCGGCTCTTCTTCGGCTCGCTGGCGGGGCTCGGCCTGCTCCTGCTCGGCATCGACCTGGTGGCCCTGGCGCGCACCCTGCGGCGGGGGCGCCCCGCCCCGGTCGAGCCCTCGCCCCGCCAGGCCGAGGCGCTGCGAGAGGCGCTGGCCCCGCTGGCGGCGGCCGGCAAGGCGCCGCGGCTGCTCCTCCTCGACCAGCCCATGCCCAGCCTCTTCTGCGCCGGGGTCTGGCGTCCCGCCATCTACGTCACCCGCGGCGCCCTCGACCTGCTCGACCCGGGCGAGCTGCACGCAGCGCTGGCCCACGAGCAGGCCCACCTGGCCCGCCGCGACCCGGCGCGGAGCTGGGTGATGCTCGGCCTGCGCTGCGCCATGTGCCTCAACCCGACCTTCCAGGTGCTGGCCCGGGCGCTGGCGCGCGACGCCGAGCGGCTCGCCGACGAGCGGGGCGTGGAGCTGGGGGCCGACCGGCTGGCGCTGGCCAGCGCCCTGCTCAAGCTCCACCGGGCCGCCGGCGGGCTCGACGAGCGCCGCACCCTCCTCTTCGGCGGCGCGCTGGCCGGGACGCTGCGGCGGGCCCGCACCCACGACCTGGAGCGGCGGGTCCGCGCCCTGCTGGCGCCGGCGCCGCTGCCGCTGCCGCTCCCCTGGCTGCGGCTCGGCCTGGCGGCCACCTCGATGTCGGGGCTGCTCTACTTCGTCACATGAGCGCGACCACGCCACCCCGCGCCGCCGTCGGCCCCGAGCTGCTCCGCATGCTGGCGGCGCTCGGCTGGGTGGTGGTGGCCACCGCCGGGACCCTGGCAGGCATCGGCGCGCTGCCGGGCTGGATCGCCGGTGAGTCTCGCGAGGTGCGCACCGTGGCCAGCATCGACGAGGCCGAGCGCAGCCTCGGCGCCGGGCTGGCGCTCCCCTCCTACTTCCCGGCCCACCTCGGCTGGCCGCCCGGCCGGATCCGCATCTCGGGCGGGAAGGGCGGGGCGGTCGAGCTCACCTTCCGCGATCCGAAGCAGGGGCCCGGCGACCAGCTCCAGCTGCTCCACGCCACCACCCCCGGGGCGCCGCTCCCGCCCGACTTCGAGCCACCCGGCAACGAGCTCCACTCGTCGCCCACCACGGTGGCCAGCCGGCCGGCCCGCCTCTCGCGCCGCACCATCGGCGGCGAGGTCTGGCAGCAGCTCAGCTGGGAGCGCGACGGCTGCCGCATGGTGCTGCGCACCCGCGGCGACGTCGACGAGCTCTTCCGCATCGCCCGCAGCGCCCACCGGCGGGGGACGACGCCGTGAAGGTCCCTGGCCTGGGGACGGTCGGCGCCGGTGGCGGCTGGGCGCTGCGCCGGCGCGTCTACTTCCTCATGGCGGTGGGGATCTTCTTCCCGCTCATGGTCATCTCGATGGTCTGCTGGTACTGGCTGCGTGACCTCGACAACCGGCTGCAGGGGGCGCGCATCCAGGCGGCCGAGACCGTGGCGGCCCACTTCGACGAGGAGCTGACCAGCGACCTCGAGCTGCTGCAGCGGCTCGCCGCCGGCATCGGCGGGCGGCTGGAGGCGGCCGACCCGGCGCTGCTGCGCCAGGTGGTGCGCGACGCCTACGGCCACTTCCGCCACCGCGAGGCGGTCTTCCTGCTCGACGCCCGGAGCGCGGTGGTGGCCGAGGAGCCGCACGGGCGCGTCTCGGCGGCGCCGCTGGGGGCCGCGGCGCTGGTCGACGAGGTGCTGGCCTCGGGCCTGCCGCGCCTCTCCGGGCTCCAGGTCGACGGCCGCGGCCCGCTGGTCCACGAGCTGGTGCCGGTGCGTGACCTCTCCGGCGCGGTGGTGGGCGTGGCCGGCGGGACCTTCGACCCGGGCCGGCGCGACTTCCACAAGATGCTGCGGCGGCTGCGGCAGGGGCAGTCGGGCCGGGCCGACCTGGTCGACGCCACCGGCCTGGTCATCGCCTCGACCGAGCCGCGGCTCATCGGCACCCGGAGCGACTGCAGCGCCAACCTGGCCAGGCTGGTCCGCGCCAAGGCGGCGGTCTCGTCGCGCTGCGACGACTGCCACGCCGAGCGCGGCGAGCGCTCCCGGCCCGGCGAGCTCTTGACCTTCTCCCCGCTGGCCAGCGCCCCGTGGGGGCTGGTGGTCCGGCAGGAGGCGGCCGAGGCCTCTCCCACCGAGGGGGCGCTCCCCTGGACCGCGGTGGCCGGCGGGCTGCTGGCGCAGATCGTCCTCTCCGCCATCTTCGCCTGGGGGGCGGCCCGCAGCGTCACCCAGCCGCTGGCGGTGCTGACCGACGAGGCCCAGCGCATCGCCTCGGGGCAGCTCGACGTCCCCATCCCGGTGCTGGGGCAGGACGAGGTGGGGCTGCTCGGACAGGCGCTCGACCGGATGCGCCGCTCGCTCAAGGAGCTGGTGGGGCGGGTGGAGCGGGCCAACCAGGAGCTGGAGGGGCGCGTCGCCGAGCGGACCCGCGACCTGAACCAGGCCAACGAGGCGCTGCGCGAGCGCGAGCTGGCGCGCGGCGACCTGCTGCGCAAGGTGATCACCGCGCAGGAGGACGAGCGCAAGCGGGTGGCGCGCGAGCTCCACGACGAGACCACCCAGGCGCTGGCGGCGCTGCTGATGCGCGTCGACCAGGCCGGCGAGGCGGTGCGGGCCGGGAAGGTCCCGGCGCTCGAGGAGCTGCGCAGCCTGGCCACCCGGGCCCTCGATGACGTCCACCGGCTCATCCTCGACCTGCGCCCCTCGGTGCTCGACGATCTCGGGCTGGCCTCGGCGGTGCGCTGGTACGCCGAGCGCACCCTGCAGGCCCGCGGCGTGGCGGTGCGCTGCGAGTTCGGCGAGCTGCCCGCGCTCACCCCCGAGCTCGACACCGCGCTCTTCCGCATCTGCCAGGAGGCGCTCAGCAACGTGGCGCGCCACGCCCAGGCCGCCCACGTGCTGGTCGAGCTGCGCTGCGAGGGGCGGCTGCTCTGCATCGACGTCGAGGACGACGGCCAGGGCTTCGAGCTGGCGGCGGTGGCGCGCCGCGAGGGGAGGCCGCACTGGGGGCTGCTCGGCATCCAGGAGCGCGCCGACCTGCTCGGTGGCCACGCCCGCTTCGACTCCGCCCCCGGCGCCGGCACCCGCGTCGAGGTCCGCATCCCGCTGCCCGAGGAGACCGCATGAGGGTAGACCAGTGAGCGCCATCCGCATCCTCATCGTCGACGACCACGCCATCCTGCGGGAGGGGGTGCGGGCGCTGCTCAAGCCGCACGAGGACCTCGAGGTGGTGGGGGAGGCGAGCGACGGGCAGGAGGCGCTGCGGGCGGTCGAGAGGCTCGACCCCGACGTGGTGCTGATGGACATCGCCATGCCCGGGCTGGGCGGCATCGAGACCAGCCTGGAGCTGAAGAAGCAGGGGCGACGGGCCCGCATCCTCATCCTCTCCCAGTACGATGACCGGGAGTACGTGCGGCGGCTGCTCAAGGCCGGCGTGGCCGGCTACGTGCTCAAGCGGTCGGCCGGCTCGGAGCTGGCCGGCGCCATCCGGGCCGTCCACAAGGGCGGGCTGGTGCTCGACCCGGCCGTGGCCCGGGTGGCCATGTCGGAGGGCGGGCCGACCGCCTCCGGCCAGGCCGATCCCTACGACGGGCTGACCGACCGGGAGAAGCAGGTGCTCAAGCTGGTGGCCGACGGCAAGAGCAACAAGGAGGTGGCCGATGTGCTCGGCATCAGCGTCAAGACCGCCATGACCCACCGTGAACACGTGATGGAGAAGCTCGGGCTCCACAACCGGACCGAGCTGGTGCGCTTCGCCATCAAGCAGGGGGTGGTGCGCGTCGACGAGTAGTTGCCGCCGCGCCCCGAAGGCCGCCACCATCCGCCGGACGCGGAGGCTGCGCGGGGGACAACCCGGGGCGCAAAGTTTTCGGGCGCCAGCGTAGGCGCTGGTGGGTGGAGGTCGGTGCACCGCGCAGCACCTGCGAGACTGGATCTGCGTCAAACCGCACCGGGGTGGGGGAATTGACCCACCACCCCGCAGCGCAGCCTCCCGAAAGGGCAGGGTGGGGCCACGGCAGCCCCCCGGATCGACGGAGCCATTTCGCCAGAAAGTCCTTTGTCATCAGAGAGGTCGGTGAGGCGCGAGCCTTGCACTTGGACCCGGTCCATGACGCCCAGGTCCTTCGTCAGCGCACTCGTTGCGTCCCTGATCCTTGCTTCCGTCCCCTCCGCGGCAGGTGCCGCGTGGGTCGCCACGCTGTCGGTCGGCGCCGGCGACTGCGCCACGGTGCCGGGCACCTGCTCCGGCATCGCGCCGGGCAGCGCGGTGACGGTGAGCTGCACCGCCACCAAGGGCGGGATGTACCTGGCCGGACTCACCGCGCTCGAGGTGAGCGCCTCGGCCGGCGCCCTGGGCGCGCCGGTGACCACGCTGACCAACCCGGCCTCGACCGTGGTGACCTGGACCGCCCCGGCCTCCGGGAGCGCCACCATCTCCTGCCTCGGCACCGACACCGCCCTCAACACCACCAGCGCTGCGTTGATCGCCGAGGTGAGCGGCGCCCCGGCCGCCGGCCCGACCATCTCCGCCCTCGACCGCCCCACCGGACCGGTCCTGGCCGGCGCCACCGTCGCCCTCGCGGTCACCGCCACCGACCCGCTCGGCGGCCCGCTCTCCTACGCCTGGAGCGCCAGCGGCGGCAGCTTCGACACCGCCAGCGCCGCCGCCGTCAACTGGACCGCGCCGGCCACCGAGGGACCCTTCGACGTCACCGTCGCCGTCAGCAACGCGACCGGCACCTCCACCCGGATGGAGCGCTTCCAGGTGGTCCTCTCGGTCTTCCAGGGCGGGCTCTCCACGCTCCTCCGCGCCCCGCGCCGCCTCGCGGCCGCCGGCGGCGGCGACATCGCGGTGGCCGACGGGGAGGGGAGGCTCTACCTGCTGACCCGCCGCGGCGAGCTGCGCGGCGCGCCGGTCCTCGACGCGCCCGTCAGCGCGGTGGCCGCCAGCAACGGCACCGTCTACGCCGCCACCCGCAACGGCCTGGTGCTGACCATCGACGCCGCGACCGGGCAGGTGCTGCGCCGGCTGCGGCTCGGCACCTCCGGTGGCCCCAACGCCATGGCCTGGGACGAGACCAACGGGCTGCTCTGGATGGCCGAGCCGGGCACGCCCGGGGCCCGCGCTCTTCACGCCAACGGCACCGTGGCCCGCGAGCTCCGCGAGACCCCGGCCGGCGAAACCCTGCAGGGCATCACCGACGTGGCCGTCGACGGCGCCGGTAACGTCTGGCTCGCCCAGGCCTCCAACGAGACCGGCCCCATGGTCCACGCCTTCAGCGGCGCCAGCGGCGCACACCTCCGCTCCATCGTCACCAGCGGCACCGGCCCGGGGCAGGTGCTGCGGGTCGGCGGCATCGGCTTCGACCAGGCCGGCCGGCTCTTCGTCACCGACGTCTTCAGCGGCAACGTCAAGGTGCTGAGCCCGGACGGCGCGGCGCTCGGCTCCTTCGGCAGCTTCGGCAGCGCACAGGGCCAGCTCCGCCAGCCGGTCGGCGTCGCCCCCATGGTCAACGGCGACGTGCTGGTGGCCAACTTCGAGCTGGGGCGGCTGGAGCGCTTCGGCGTCGGCCTGCCCCTCCCCACCTGCGCGGTGGGTGGCCAGGTCGACAGCGACTGTGACGGCCTGCCCGACGCCTGGGAGCTGGCCAACGGCTTCGATCCCTTCGACCCCTCCGACGCCATGCGCGACACCGACGGCGACGGCCTCACCAACGGCGAGGAGTACGCCCAGGGCACCAACCCGCGCAACGTCGACAGCGACGGCGACGGCGTCTCCGACAAGGCCGAGCTGCTGGCCGGCACCAACCCGAACGACGCCAACGACCTGAGGGCGATGATGAGCGCCTCGGGGCCCGACCAGGTCCGGCCCGGAGAGGTCCGCCTCGCCGCCACCGTGAGCGGTCCGGGCAGCTGCAGCCAGGCCTGGCGCCAGGTGAGCGGCCCGCCGGTGGTGCTGCGGGCCGACACCTCGCTGACCCCCTCCTTCATCGCCCGCAGCGCCGGCATCTACCGCTTCGAAGGTCAGGCCCGGTGCGGTGCCCTGCTGAGCGCGGCCTCGCAGGTCTCGGTCGAGGTGCTCAACGTCGCCCCGCGCGCCGTCGCCGACCGCGTGGCGGTGGTCGCCGCCGGGGACCGGCTCGAGCTCTCGGCCGCTGCCTCCAGCGACGCCAACGGCGACGCCCTCCGCTTCGAATGGGAAGCCGACGAGTCCCCGGCCGGCGCCACCGCGGCCATCGCGCTGCACACCCGCGAGCTCGGGCTCGGCTACCACCCGTTCCGCGCCCTGGTGCGCGACCCCGCTGGCCTCATCGATGCCGTCGAGGTGCCGGTCATGGTGGTCGACGAGCGGCTGGCCGCGCCGACCGCCATCGTCGACGACCCGGTGCTCTCGGCCGAGGTCGGGCAGGTGGTGCAGCTGAGCGCCGCCGCCAGCATCGGGCCGGCCATCCGCTGGGAACAGCTGAGCGGCCCGAGCGCCGCGCTCTCCGACGCCGCGAGCGCCATGCCCACCTTCCAGCCGGCCGTGGCCGGCCGCTACGTCTTCAACGCCTGGGCGGTCGACGGGCTGGCCTGGTCGGCCCCGGCCCGCGTCGAGGTCTTCGTGGCCGGCAGCGGCAGCGCGCTGCCGCTCGCCTCGGCGGCCCCGGTCACCCCGGTGGTGCCGATCAACACCGCGCTGGTGATCGACGGCTCGGGCAGCCACTCCGGCGCCGGCGGCGCCCTCGGCTACGCCTGGCGTCAGGTGGCCGGGCCGGCCGCCGCGCTGGTCGACGAGGACCGCCCGCTGGCCACCGCCGTCGCCTTCGTGCCGGGCTGGTACGAGTTCGAGCTGGTGGTGGCCGAGGCCGGCGTCTCCTCGCTGCCGGTCCGGGTCGGCTTCGAGGCCCGCCGCGACAGCGCGCCCATCCCGATGGCCAGGGCCGCGGCCCCGGCCGACGCCGTGGCCGGCGAGCTGGTCCGGCTCGACGGCCGCGCCTCCTCGGGCGGGCGGAGGTACCGCTGGACGCAGGTCGCCGGTCCCTGGGTCGCCCTGAAGGCGAGCCACCCGGCGCCCACCTTCGTGCCCACGGCCGAGGGGACCTATCGGTTCGAGCTCGAGGTGGACGACGGCACGGTGCGGAGCCGGCCGGTCTCGGTCACCCTCGTCGTCGTCGGGAAGGGGTAGGAGCGATGCGCGCCACCTGGTTCGGAGTCCTCGCCGCCCTCGCCGTCCTCGCGCCGGCCGCGGCCAGCGCCGTCGACGCGCCGCACGACGGCTCGGCCACCAACGGCAGCTGCGAGGCCTGCCACAAGACCCACAACGCGGTGGGCGGGAC
>JANMRY010000043.1:0-76915 GCA_031388695.1 Anaeromyxobacter sp.
CCGCTCACGGTGAGCGTCGTGGAGGCGGCGTTGACGGCCGCCCGAAGCGGCTTGCCGAAGGACGGGTCGCGGGAGAGGAAGACCAGCTCGTCCGGCCCGGTGATCGAGTCGCGGCAGGTCACCGCCGCGCCACAGGCGAGCGAGACCGCCGGGAAGGACGAGCCGATCGGCCCGGCGGCGGCGCGGGCGTTGGCCAGCGGGCCGAAGTCGAAGACCAGGCCGGGATCGACGCCCAGGCCAGCCTGGCGGAGGTCGGTGGTGATGGCGTCGAGCGCGATGCGGCCGGTCTCCTGGAAGGCCCGCTCCGAGGTGCTGGTCTGGAAGGCGCGGTACTGGGACTTGAGGAGGACGGCGGCGCCCAGCATGACGAACACGCTCGCCGCCAGGGCGATGAGCAGCTCGACGAGGGAGAAGCCGGACGGGCGTGGGGAGGAACGCATCAGTGCACCGTGGCGGGGTTGGGCTTCACCGAGATCATGGTCAGCCGATGCCAGCTGTCACCACCGGCGACGACCCGCCAGCGGACCACCACGGCGATGGAGATGGCGTCCCGGCCGCCGGTGGCGTTGAGGGGCGTGGCTACGTTCCAGAAGCGCTGGTAGTCGGTCCCCAGCGCCGCGGCCGGCAGGCCGGTGAAGCTGAGGGGCAGGTCGGCCTCGCCGTGGTCGGCGAGGTTGTCGGCGATCGGGTCGGCTGAAGCCTCGAAGTGGTAGCCGATGTCGCCGATGTTGGTGTCGTTGAGGGGCTGCGTGTTGACGAGCGGACCGGCGTCGATGTCATAAGGCCACTGCTCGATGTTGGTGAGCAGGTCCTGGGCGATGGCGGTGGCGCGGGTCATGTGGCGGGCGTCGAGATGGAGTCGCTGTCCCTGGGAGAAGAGGGTCATGGCGCCGGTGGCGCCAACCAGCAACACGAACATGGCCACCATGACCTCGATGAGCGTGAAGCCGCGGGTGGTTCGGCGAGTTGACATTCCGGGCTCCTAGTCGGCGTTGACGAGGCGCACGGCCCCGGTCGAGGCCACGACGGCGAAGACCTTGAGGCCGCCCACCTCGGTGGAGGTCAGGCTGAAGGCGGCGCCGCCGGTGACGGTCTTCAGTCCAGCCGCGTCGTAGAAGGTGGCCTTGCCACGCGAGTCGAACCTGATCGCGCCGCGCCGGACGGTGGCCGTGTCGCAGAAGGAGCAGTCCTTTCGCACGTCCACCCCGTCGAGCGGAGCTGGCAGTACCGCGCTGGAGCCCATCCCGGTCACGGGGCCAATGACCACCCCGGCGGGGAGATCGTAGGTTGTCAGGATCTGGCTCAGGCTGCCGGCCAGGTTGCTGGTCGGGACGTAGTCGGAGAACTTGACGGTACCGGCAGCGAAGAAGTCGAAGTTCCCGTCCTCGTAGACGATGATCCGGCCCATCGACCCGGCTTGACCCGAAGTGGACGGGAAGAAGAGCACGCCGACGTCACGGCTGCTGGCGACGGCCGACATCCGGGCCCCGTGCAGGATCGAGTGGAGCTCGGTGGAGGTGGTGGCCAGCGTGGCCCTGGTCCGGAGGCGCCCCAAGTTGGAATAGGCGAGCGCGACCACCACCCCAATGATGGCGACCGTCACCATCATCTCGATGAGCGTGAAGCCACGGCTGGGTTGACGGGTCACTGGCACGGGTGGTCTCCCTCGGCATTCAGACCAGTGCAAGAGTGGTGCGCGCTCCGGCCGGTCGACCGGGCTGTACGTACCTGGAATCGCTGGGGGAATGGTGCGGTGGGTGTCGCGCCGTCGCTCGCCTACATGAAATCTTTGCAGAAACGGCAAGTGCTGCATACCCGAGGGTGGATCCGGGAGCGGATGGTCCGGATGGTCCGGATGGTCAGGCGGGGAGGTCGGATGGAGCAGCGGCTTCCCTGCGGCGACGAACCACCGCCCATGCGGCGAGTGCCAGGGCGAGGGCGCCAGCCAGCAGCGTCCCTGCGAGGAGGCCGGGCGTTCGATAGGTGAACCGCACCAGGTGGCGACCCTGTCCGAGCCAGACCCCGCGGACCAGCAGGTTGGCGCGGAGAATGTCCACGGGCCGTCCGTCCACGGTCGCCTCCCAGCCGGGCGCGTGCTGGTCGGAGAGAACGAGGAGCGCGGGCCGATCGGTGGTCGCTTCCACCTCCACGCGCTCCGGCAGATCCACGATGATGCTGGCATTGCCGAGCGGCGGCGCGAGGCCTGCCGGGACCGCCCCCTCCACCACGGTCCTGGTCGAGGTTGGGGGAAGTGCCAGCGTCGCTTGTTGCGCATGGCTGGCGCTGGTCCCGGTGACCGCCTCGGCCAAGTATGCGCGGGTGCGGTGCGGGATCGCAACCAGGTAGACGGGAAGCTCTTCATCGCTGGCAATGATCCTGAAGGGGGGGGTCAGGCCGGCCGCTGCGGCTCGCCCCGGATCTCCGGGAACCGGGATGGCCGAGACCGACCAGATGCCGACCGCTGGGACGAGCTTGGAGGCCGTGACGGAGTCGCGCAGCTTCCGCAGAGCGCCGGGCAACATGCCAGCGTACGGGTCGAGGTTTCCGACATGCTGCTCGACGTTCCAGGCGGCCCGAAGCGTCTGCGCCGCCCATCGGTAGCCAGACCCCACCTCGCCCATCTCCGGCCAGCGGTCCAGCCTTGGCTCGAAGGGACCGACGATGCGGGGGAAGCCGGACTGACCGCGGAGCGCTTCGGCCAGCGGCGCCCGGATCTCGGCGAGGGCCACTGGTGCCAACCCGTAGGCGTGACCGTTTGCTGAGAAGGGGTCCACCGTGACCGCGATGAGCAGGAGCGCCGGCCCCAGATGAGCGAGGCGCGGAACCAGTGAGGCCAAGGTCACCAACGCGAGGAGCGCCATGGCCATCCCGGAGGTGCCGAGCCCGTCGAGGACGTTCTGGATCAGCTCCGCGGCGTCTGCGGACGTGGGCGCGGACGGTGCCAGGAGGTCGAGGGCCCTTGATGGCCAGAGGCTGGTCGCCGTACGGGCTGCCGCCAGCAAGCCGGCAAGGAGGCCCGCCACCACCGCAAATCGGCGTCGCACCAGCGGCTCCGCCCGGAGCAGGGCGTCGAAGCCGACCGCCGCGGCCATCACCGTGAAGAGGGTGGGCCAGATGAAGAGCTTCTCCCAGTATCGGAAGCTCCCCAGCACAGGGACGCGGCTGGCCAGCGCAGCGAAGCCGAGGTTGGCGCCACAGGCCATCCAGGTGAAGACAGCCGCGGCGAACAGGAGGAGGCGCGCCGGCCGCACCAGCAGCGCCCCGGCGGCCGCCAGGAGCAGCGTGGTTGCGCCGAAGTAGATCGAGGCCACCCAGGGCATGCCGGCCGGCCCGCCGCCGGTGAAGGCCTTCAGAGCGCGCGAGATCATGGTGCCAGGCGGCGCTCGGAGGAGGTTTGGAACGACCAGCTCGAGGAGCCGGCGTGGGGCCAGGTCCCAGTGGGCCAACGCTGCAAAGTCGATGACGACCGCTCGCGAGGAGTGGGGGAGCCAGAGCAGCACCGGGATCCAGAAGGGTGATGCAGCCACGATCGCGGCAACGACCGCCAGTCCTGACCGCACCAGGTGGCGGGAAAGAGAGGCCTTGCCGCAGGGTGAGAGCGCCAGGAGCACCGGGAGCGAAAGGATGGCGAAGCCCCAGGTCTGGGGGTCGCCCCCCGCGGCACACAACGCCGAGGCCAGCCCGACCCCCGCTAGCGAGGCTGGGCCCGGCAGAGCCAGAAAGGCGAGCCCGGCCGCGAAGAGCCAGGGCAGGAAGGCCAGACTGGTCAGGTAGGTGAGGTTGTCACTGGACCCGACCAGGTGGCCGGATAACGCGAAGCCGATGCCGGCGGCGACCGAAGCGTGCCAGCCGCATCCGAGCGCCCGGGCGAAGGCGAAGGCGCCCAGGGCCGCGGCCATGAAAGAGAGGAGCACCCAGGCCTTGAACCCGGCCTCGTAGGGGAGCGCCACCAGCGCGAGGTTGAACGGATGGAGCACGGCGTCGACAGCCCCCGAGATCTCCGGGACCCCGAGGCCGGCGTATGGGTTCCAGGCAGGCAGCTCGCCGCGCGCCCAGCGCTCCGCCACCCACCGTTTGGTCGGGTGGTGGAGGATCCCGGAGTCGCGGGCCAGGAACTGATCCGAGGTGACCAGCGCCGGCAGGAAGAAGAGGGCCAGCAGCGCGGTGAAGAGCGCGGTGGCACCGCCCCACCCCGGTCGGCGGGTCGACCATTTCACCTGAAGTCGCGCCTGGCAAAGGCGGCGGAGGCGATGGCCAAGACGCAGGCCACGTAAATGGCCGCCGAGGCCATGGGCCAGGCAAATCGATCCCAGGGGATGGCGGTCTGGTAGACCACCTGCACCTTGAAGTCGAGCGCCCCGAGGTTGGGGATGACGAAGGCCACCGCCCGAATCAGGGCGTTCTCCTTGTAGAAGACGAAGACATCGCGGGCGAAGTGGCCGGAGAGGGCAAACCCGAGCGTATAGATGGCCGCCAGCGTCGAGTTGGTCACGCTGGAGAAGAGGGTGGCCACGGCCGCCACCATGGCCAGCTGGGCCCCGGTCCCCAGGAAGGCGATGAGTAGCGGCGTCTTCTCGAGGTAAGAGAAGCCCCCCGAGTAGACGGCCAGCACCGCCACCGACGCCAGGGCCATGACCAGCAGGTTGAGCCAGAGCGTGGCCACCAGGCCCAGGTAACGGCCGACCAGGTACTGCCAGCGCGCCACCGGCTTGGCGACAATGGGGTAGAGGGTGCGTCGCTGGATGTCGCCAGCCACCAGCCCGGCGCCAAGAAATACAGCGATGAGCGTACCGAAGAGCTGGGCCGAGCTGAGCGCCAGGTCGGCGATGATCCGGTGCTGCTCGCCGAAGGTGAGCTCGGAGAGCGTGATCGAACCGGCGATGAGCAGCAGCGCGAAGAGCAGCAGGTTGACGGCCAGCTTCTGCCGGAGCGCCTCGCGCAGCGTCACCCAGGCCAGCAGGCGGATCTTGTTCATGGCGCCTTCGCTTTCGGGGCCTGCCTCTGCAGCAGGCCGGGTTCGGCGGCCGGCAGGCGGTAGTCACGACCGGTGGAGTGGACAGCGCCCTCGCGGAGGACGTAGGCCCCGCCGTACGGTTCACTGGGCAACCGCTCGAGGATGCCACCGGTCACCAACTCCTCGAGTCGGGCCGGGGGGCGGCCGCGTGCCGCCGCGAAGCGGGCCACCGCGGCGTCGAGGTCGGCGAAGTCGCGCTGCAACACGGCCAGTTGGTACTGCTCGTCGAGCGACTTGCGCAGCTGCTCATCGGCGACCGTGGCCCGCATCTCCTCGATCATGCGGACCGCGTGGTCAGGGGCGCCGCTCTTCACCTGGAGCGCCAACGCCAGCTTCGCGATCCGCAATGAGGCACCGGGGGTGCGCGCCGCCCGCTCGGCCCAGCGGGCCGCCGAAGCGTAGTCGCCACGGTAGTGGAAGTCGTTGAAGGCCAGGTAGAACGGGTAGGACCACCAGTTTGGACCGCGCTCGATCCCCTTCTTCAGGATGGCGTCCGACTGGTCGATCCGGAGCATCGAGGAGAGGACCAGGCCGGCCGACTGGTAGGCGTAGCCATGGTCCGGGTCGAGGTCGGTGATGAGATCGACGAGCGGGTATACCTGCGGGAGCCGGTCGCGCCGGGCTGCCTCGTCGCCGATGTACTGCACCGTCTGCAACCAGTAGAAATTGGCGATCGAGAGCCGCATTGCGGGGGAGAGATACCGCAGCGCATGGCTCGAGGGCAGGTAGCGGATCTCGAACCGCTCGGCCTCCTGTACCCGGAAGGTGGCCTGGGTCAGCGGCCCGAGGCCTGCCGCCAGGGCCACAGCCAGGGCGGCGGGGAAGAGCTGGGAGCGGTGGAGACGGAGGTTCATGGCCGCGAAATGAGAGCGGCGCCGCCCCGAAGCAGGACGGCGCCGCCAGAGAATACCTCGCCCAGGGGCGAGGTGCGAAGCGGACGGCTAGAAGGTCGCGTCGACCGTGATCTGCGTGACCTGGCCGGGGGCGTCGGTGCCGAAGGCGAAGGCCAGGGAGTGGCCGTTGGGGGCGGTGCCGGCCGCCACGTTGGCATGGCACGGGGCGTCCGGGGCCGGCTCGCCCAAGGTGCCGTTGGTCCGGATCTGCGGCTGCCAGATGGCGTCGGCGGCGAAGAGGTTGTCACCGTCGATGTCGGTCCAGCCGCAGATGGAGACGGCCAGGGCGTTCGCCGAGGCGTTGGCGTTGTACTGGCCGTAGGTGCCGCCCTGGACCACCCAGTCGATGGCGCCGGCCTGCTGGTAATCGGTCTGGGTCCAGATGACCTTGGATGCCGCATTGAAGGCGACCGGCGTGGTGATCAGGCTCTGGTAGGAGCCGCCCTCACGCACCTTGCCGGCCTCCTGCGACTTGTAAATTGCCTCGACGTTCATCTTGCGCTCGCTGGCCTTGGAGCGCAGCTGGTAGCGGAGGAAGTTGGGGATGGCGATGGCGGCCAGGATGCCGATGATGGCGACCACGATCATGAGCTCGATCAGCGTGAAGCCCTTGGACTTCTTCATATGCTCTCCTTGCGAAGTCAGGGTCCTGAAGTGGATGACCCGACGGTTGGAACGGTGAACCGGGCGGAGCGGGCAGCGCCCTGACCGGCAGCGTCTTCACCTCTTCACCATGCGAGCGGAGTGCCAGCAAGAAATCGGCGCAAATAGCTGGAAACAGGCCTGTGGGGAAAGGTGTCCCGGCTGACCAAACGCGGCCCGGGTCGAGGGCCGGCTGACCAAAGCTGTCAGTCGCCACCTCGCCGCCCCCGTCCGGGTGCTCGGTTTTGACACGGGCAGTTTCGGGCCCGATGATGCGCCGCATGATCCTGAGGACCGACGGGCTCTCCAAGACCTTCGAGGTCGGACTTCGGCGGCGCCGGCTCTTCGCCGTGGACGGGCTGACGCTCCAGGTCGACCAGGGCGAGATCTTCGGGTTCGTGGGGCCCAACGGCGCCGGCAAGACCACCACCATCAAGATGCTCATGGGGCTCATCTTCCCTACCGCCGGGCAGGCCTTCATCTTCGACGCGCCCATCCCGAGCCACGCCTCGAAGAAGCGGATCGGTTACCTGCCCGAACACCCGGCCTTCCATGAGTTCCTGACCGGTCGCGAGGCGATGTCGTTCTTCGCCGCGCTCTCCGAGTTGACCGGATCGGTCGCGGCCCGTCGCTGCGATGAGCTGCTCGAGCTGGTCGGGCTGACCGCGGCCGCCGATCGGCAGATCCGCAAGTACTCGAAGGGGATGCAGCAGCGGCTCGGCATCGCCCAGGCCCTGGTGGCCGACCCGTCATTCGTGATCCTCGACGAGCCCATGAGCGGCCTCGACCCCGTCGGTCGGCGCGAGGTGCGCGACCTGATCCTCGAGCTGAAGCGGGCCGGCAAGACTGTCTTCTTCTCCACCCACATCCTCCCCGACGTCGAGACCCTGTGCGACCGCGTCGGGATCATCATGAAGGGCCGGCTCCGCGACGTGGGTCGGATCGAGGACCTGCTCTCCCCGCAGCTCCGCGCGGTGGAGGTGACCCTGGAGCTGGCGTCAGGGTCGGCCGAGCACCTCGGCCGGGGCCGAAGGATCGCCCAGGAGGGGCCCCGCACCACCGTGGTGTTCGACGACGAGGGCGCCGCGGATGCCGCGGTCAAGTCGGTGGTCCAGGCGGGTGGCCGCGTGGTGGCCCTGACCCGTCACCGCGAGACCCTCGAGGACTTCTTCCTGCGGAGGCTGGGCGAGTCCGGTCAGGCCGGCTCGGCCGGCCCAGCGCGCGAGGCGACGGGCCTCCCGTGAGGCGGCGCAGGGCGAGGTGGGCCTGGCTGGTGTCGTTGGCGGCGGTGCTGGCGCTGGCCGCCTGGGTCCGCGTCGACAACTACCCCTTGGTCCTGGGGCGGGGCGAGCTGGCGCCTCAGCTCGACGGTGACTCCTCGTACCACCTCCACCGGATCGAGGAGACGCTTCGCCACTACCCCCGGGTGCCCCACTTCGACCCGGCCATGAACTGGCCCAAGGGGGCCTTCAGCCCGTGGGCTGACGGCTTCGATCTCTCCGCGGCCACCTTCGCGCGCCTCACCGGAGGCCAGGACCCGCTCCGCCGGCGCATCGCCATCGCCCTCTGGCCCGCCATCCTCGGAGTACTGGTGGTCTGGGCCACCGTCCGGCTCGTCCGCACCGTGGCGCCGTCCACGACCTGGCGCGGCGCCGCCCTGGCGGCCGGGCTGGTCGCGGCGCTGCTGCCTGAGTTCCTCATTCACTCCAGCTTCGGCCGCATCGACCACCACGTGGTCGAGGCGCTGGCGCTGACGCTGCTGGCCACCTGGGCGCTGCGCCGGCTGCCGGTCCATCCGGCCGCTGCAACGTCGGCGTTTCACGCCCCGTTCCGCTTCGAGCTGGAGGGTGCGCTCCTCTCCGGGCTGGCCGTCTGGTGCTTCACCGGCTCGCCCATCTACGTGGCCTTGGCGGCCCTGCCGCTGGTCTGGGCCGCCTTCCGCCATGGGCGGGTCTACGGTTCCGGAGGTCCGGGGCTGGTGGGCGGCGGCCTTCTGGCGGCAGCCTTGACCCTGCCGGCCATCGCCGACCACGGGCTGCTGATCAGCTTCAAGTACCCGTCGCTGCTGCAGCCGCTCCTGCTGGTGGCGGCCGGGTTGGGGATCTCGGCCAGCGCCTGGGCGACCGGCGTGGAGGTGGTTGACAGGCGGCGGCGCTTCCTGGCCGCGGCCGGGCTGCTGGTCCTGGCGCTCGCCGCCATCCTGTGCCTGGTCCCCAGGGCCCTGGGCGAGATCCAGGCCGGCATCACCGGGTGGCTCCTCCACCGTGATGCCTGGCTCGACACGGTTGGTGAGTTCAAGCCGCTGATCCAGTTCGATGAGAAGTCGGGCTTCAACGTCCGCTTCGTTTACTACGGGTTCGGGTGGATCGGCTACGCCGCACCCGCAACACTTGCGGCGGTTGGCCTGCTGTTCTGGCGGCGTCCTCGCGGCCGATGGCTGGTCTGGTTCGTGGCGGCCGCCATGGGGCTCACGCTGCTGCAGAGCCGCTTCGGGCGGGTGGCCGTGCCCTTCCTCGGCGCCGCCATGGGCCTGCCCTCATGGCCGCGCTGCGCCGGCTGGCCCGGCGGCGGCGATGGCTGCTGGCCGCTCCGATTCCGCTGCTCATCCTCTCCATCGCTTTCTTCATCGACATCCCCACACGGCAGCGCCTCTTCCCGCCGCGGGTCGCTGGCCTGGAGCCGGTACTCGACCTGGCCTTCGAGCTGCGCGATCTGCCGCCACCGGCCGACCTGCCGCGCGGCGTTCTCTCCAACTGGTCCTACGGTCACCAGCTCCAGGTGCAGTCGGGGTTGCCTGTGGTGGTCAACGGCTTCGGCTCCTACCTCGACGAGCCGGCCTTCTGGGCGGCGGCCGAGATCTTCCGTGGTCTGGCCGAGCCCTTCGACGCCTACCTGCTTGCCAACCGGATCGGCATCGTGGTCGCCGGCGCCGCCACCATCGGGCAGGAGGTCACCGGCGCCAACGACTCGGTGAGCTTCGACGGGGGAGGGCTCAACAAGCCCTACATGGCCAGCATCCCGCTCTCGCCACTGCTCATCGCCGGATCGGCCGTTCCCAACTGGAACGTGCCTCACCTGCCCCACCTGATGCCGCGCGGCGCCTCTCGCGGCATCGTGCGCGGCCTGGCCTTCCCGCTGCCGTTTCTCTGGTCGTACGAGCGGGTCGAGGGGGCGAAGGTTGGCGGTGCGGCCCCGGCAGGCCAGCGGGTCGTGGCCGAGCTCAGGTTCGCCGAGCGAGGCCGGCCGCACACCTACAAGGCCTGGGCAGACGCCGGCGCCGACGGTCGCTGGACGATGGTGTTGCCGTTCCCTACCAGCCTGATGCGCCCCACCATCCGCTCCGATCCACGGTGGAGGGTGGCAGCGGGTGGCGGCGCGCCGGTCGAGTTCGCCTTGCCGGAGGAGACGGTGCGGTCGGGCGGCTCCCTAGATGTTGGCAGGCTGGCGGGGAAGTCATGATCGCCCTGGCCGAGACCTTGCTCATCGCCTGGGCCGCGCTGCTCGGCGCCGTGGTCGGCAGCTTCCTCAACGTGGTGATCGCCCGGTTGCCGCACGGGCAATCGGTGGTCCGCCCGCGCTCCCGCTGCCCGCGCTGCCAGGCGCCCATCGCCTGGTACGACAACGTCCCGGTCCTCTCCTGGCTCCTGCTGCGCGGGCGCTGCCGCGGATGCCGCCTGCCCATCTCGCTCCGCTACCCGCTGGTCGAGGCGCTGGTGGCCGGGCTGGCGGTGGCGGCGCTGGCGCGGCATGGCTTCAGCGCGGCCGCCCTCTGCGAGCTCACCCTGGCCTCCCTGCTGGTGGCGATGCTCTTCATCGATCTCGACACCTGGCTGCTGCCGCACGCCCTCACCTGGCCGCTGCTGGCCTCCGGGCTGCTGCTGGCGCCGTTCGGCCTGACCGCGGCGCCCTCCTTCGCCTCGGCGGCGCTCGGCGCCGGGATCGGCTTCGCCACCTTCGGGCTGATCTCGGTGGCCGGAGCCCGGCTCATGAAGCAGGAGGCGCTCGGCTTCGGCGACGTCTGGCTGCTGGCCGGGATCGGGGCCTGGCTCGGTCCCTGGGCGCTCCTCCCGGTGGTGCTCTTCGCCTCGCTGCTCGGGAGCCTCGTCGGCGTGGCGCTGATCGTCCTCGGCAAGGCGCAGCCCGGTCCGCCGCCCGCACCGGTCCCCTCCTCGGAGCCTTCCCTGGGGCCTGCACCGGAGCCTGCACCGGATCCGGCCACGACCCCGGCCGAGCCTACGGCCGACGAGGACGAGGACTGGATCCCTCCGCGCAACGCCGTCCCCTTCGGTCCGTTCCTGGCCCTGGCCGCCTTCATGTGGCTCTACGCCGGCGACTGGATCGTTCGAGCCGTCCCCTTCTTCCGCGTCTTCAGGTGAACCATGCGCGGCATCCGCCTCATCCTGCTGCTCGACGCCGTCGCGGTGGGGGCCGTGGCCGGTGGGCTGCTCCTGCTGGGCGGCATGCCGCTGGCGGCGGCCGGCGCGCTCGGTCCCCGGCGCCTGCTGGCGCTGGTGGTGGCCGCGGTGGTCGTGGCGGTGGTGGTCGGGGCGGCGCTCCTCTTCCGGGCCGTGGCCCGCCCGGTCGACCGGATGATCGGCGCAGGCGAGCGGCTGGCCAGCGCCGGGCGGCTGACCGCCCTGGAGGCTCAAGGGCTCTCCGCCGGCGGGCTGGGGGCCGGCGCCATCGCCTTCGAGCGGCTGGCCGGGGCGCTGGCCGCCGAGCAGGCCCGGCTGGCCGCCAAGGTGGCCGAGCTGGAGATGGTCAACGCCAACCTGGCGCAGACCAGGGAGGAGCTGCTCCGCTCCGAGCGGCTCGCCACCGTGGGCCAGCTGGCCGCAGGCATCGCCCACGAGATCGGCAATCCGCTCGGCGCCATCTCGGCCTACGCCGAGCTGGCCCAGTCCAAGCTCTCCGATGGGCGCACCGACCGGGAAGCGGTGGGCGACTTCCTCGGCCGGATCGGGGTCGAGGCAGGTCGGATCGACACCATCGTCCGCGACCTCCTCGACTTCGCGCGCCCGACCGGGCTGGCCCTGGGGCCGGTGGCGGTGGCCGTCGCCGTCGACGGGGCGCTCCGCCTGGCGCGGGTCCAGGCCCGCTGCCGCGGCCTGGAGGTGACGCTCGACCTCCCCGTCGACCTGCCGGCGGTCCGCGCCGACGAGCGCCGCCTGGCACAGGTCCTCCTCAACCTGGTCCTGAACGCCGGTGACGCCATGGGCGGCGCTGGGCGGCTCGAGCTGTCGGCCAGCGCCGGGACCGGGCGGGTGGTGGTGACGGTCCGGGACCACGGACCCGGGCTGGCGCCGGAGGTGCTGCCGCGCGTCTTCGACCCCTTCTTCACCACCAAGCCGGCCGGGCAGGGGACCGGGCTGGGGCTGGCCGTCTGCCACGGCATCATGGCCTCGTTCGGTGGCCGGCTCACCGCCGGCAACGCCGACACCGGCGGCGCCATCTTCACGCTCGAGTTCGACGCGGCCTGAGGCCGGCGCCGGGCCGGCGGTTCGCCCCTGCCCGGGCGGCGCGCTACAATGCCGGCGTGTTCCACGGCATCCTCGTGGTCGACGACGAGTCGTCGATGCGTCACATCCTCACCGTGATCCTCTCGGACCACGGCTGGGAGGCGCGCGCCGTGGCCAGCGCCGACGAGGCGCTGCGGGAGCTCGCGGCCCGCGACTACGAGCTGGTGCTGACCGACGTGCGCATGCCCGGCATGGACGGACTGGCCCTGCTGGCCGAGATCCAGCGGCGCCACCCTGGCATCACCGTCATCGTGCTGAGCGCTTACGGCAGCCACGACGCCGCCATCGCGGCGCTCAAGGCAGGCGCCTACGACTACGTCTCCAAGCCCTTCAAGCCGGACGAGGTTGTGCTGGTCATCAAGAAGGCGGAGGAGCGGGAGCAGCTGGCGAGGGAGAACCGCCGGCTCCGCACCGAGCTGCATGGCGCCTTTCCTTCCGACGCCGTCGTGGGCCGAGCCGAGTCGATGCAGGCGGTGCTGCGCCAGGTGGCCAAGGTGGCGCCGCAGAAGACCACCGTCCTCATCCACGGGGAGTCTGGCACTGGCAAGGAGCTGGTGGCCCGGGCCCTCCACGAGCGCTCGCCGCGGGCCGCCATGCCCTTCGTGGCGGTCAACTGCGGGGCCATCCCCGGCGAGCTGCTCGAGACCGAGCTCTTCGGCCACGCCCGCGGCGCCTTCACCGACGCAGTGAGGGCCAAGAAGGGGCTGGCGGTGGAGGCCGACGGCGGCACCCTCTTCCTCGACGAGATTGGCGAGCTGCCGCTGGCGCTGCAGGTGAAGCTGCTGCGCTTCCTCCAGGAGGAGGAGGTGCGGCCGGTGGGGGAGACCCGGGCCGTGAAGGTGGACGTCCGTGTCGTGGCCGCCTCGGCGCGTGACCTGGCCCAGGCGGTGGCGGCCGGCCAGTTCCGCGAGGACCTCTACTGGCGGCTGGCGGTGGTCGGGATCGGGCTGCCGGCCTTGCGCGACCGGGGCGAGGACCTCGAGCCCCTGGCCCGCCACTTCCTGGCCCGCTTCGCACCACTCCGCCCGGAGGTCCACGGTCTCGACTTTTCCCCCGAGGCGCTCGAGGCGCTGCGGGCCCACGCCTGGCCCGGTAACGTGCGCGAGCTGATGCACGCCGTGGAGCGGGCCGTGGTGCTGGCCGACGGTCCGGTGATCCGCGAGCAGGACCTGCCCGAGGCGGTGCGGGCGCCGCGCGCCACGGCGCCCCGTGAGGCCCCCCCCCCAGGGGACGACCTCTCGGTGAAGCGGGGCACCGCCGCGCTCGAGGCCCGTCTCATCGCCGAGGCCCTGGCCCGCACCGGCGGGAACCGCACCCGCGCCGCCGAGCTGCTCGACCTCTCCTACCGGGCCCTGCTCTACAAGATCAAGGAGTACGGGCTGGGCTGAGGGCGTCCTGCTGGCCGCTCACGGACTCCTAAAGACGCATCACTTGGCGTCTAGGAGCCGTCGGACACCCTACACGTGCGATATCGGGGCCGGCCGCTTTCTTGATCCCATCAGGAGCGATCGCGTAGCGTGCCGATCGCATGGCTCCTCAACAGCCGAAGACCGCCGCCCGCGTGGAGACCTCACGCCGTCCGGCCAACAACCTGCAGCGCCTGCGCGAGGATCAGCTCCTCACCAAGGCGGAGCTGGCCCGCAAGGCCGGCGTCTCGCCGCTCACCGTGGCTCGCATCGAGGCGGGGCAGGAGTGCCGGGTCGACACCAAGCGCAAGATCATCCTGGCGCTGGGGATGACGCCGTCGGACCGCGCCAAGGTGTTCGGCGGCGGAAGGAAGGGGGGGCGCACGCCATGAGCAGGAGCAAGCTCGCCGTCGGGCTCGACATCGGATCCTCGGGGGTCAAGCTCGTCCAGCTCAAGGAGAAGAAGGGCGGCTACTCGCTGGTGGCCTACGGCACCGCGCCGCTCCCGCCGGAGGCGATCGTCGACGGCAGCCTGATGAACTCGGCGGCCATCGTCCAGGCCATCCAGGAGCTGATCGCCAGCCAGAAGGTCAAGACCCGCGAGGTGGCCATCGGGGTGCGCGGCCACTCGGTGATCATCAAGAAGATCTCGATGCCCCGCATGACCCAGGAGGAGCTCGACGAGTCGATCCTCTGGGAGGCGGAGCAGTACATCCCCTACGACGTGAAGGACGTGAACATCGACACGCAGATCCTCACGCCCGAGGGGGACGCGGCCGGACAGATGGACGTCCTGCTGGTGGCCGCCAAGAAGGACATGATCAACGACTACTCGTCGGTCTGCGCCGAGGCCGGCCTGACCGCCACGGTGGTCGACGTCGACGCCTTCGCGGTGCAGAACGCCTTCGAGGCCAGCTACGAGCTGTCGCCCAACGACACGGTGGTGCTCATCAACGTGGGCGCCACGGTGGCCAACATCAACATCCTCTCCCGCGGCATCACCACCTTCACCCGCGACATCACCATGGGCGGCAACGCCTTCACCGAGGAGATCCAGAAGCAGCTCAGCATCTCCTACGACGAGGCCGAGGCCCTGAAGGTGGGCGGGCAGGGCGAGACCGACGCGGTGGTGCCCCAGGAGGTGGAGCGGGTCATCCAGGGGGTCGCCGAGCAGATGGGCGGCGAGATCCAGCGCTCCCTCGACTTCTTCGCCTCCTCGGCGGCCGACTCCCGCATCTCCCGGGTCTTCCTCTCCGGGGGCACGGCGCGCATCCCGGCGCTCTTCAAGGTGATCGAGGCCCGCGCCGCGGTGCCGGTGGAGATCCTCAACCCGTTCAAGAACATCGAGATCGACAACCGCAAGTTCGACGCGGCGACCATCCTGGCCGGCGCCCCGGCCGCGGCGGTCGGGGTCGGGCTGGCGCTGCGCCGTCCCGGGGACAAGTGACCATGGTCCGGATCAACCTACTCCCAGTCCGGGTCTCGAAGAAGAAGGAGGCGGGCAAGCAGCAGCTCGCCCTCTTCGCCGTCGTCCTGGTGGCCGGGCTGGTCGGCAACTACTTCTGGGGCGCCTCGCGCGCCGGCGACCTCAAGGCCCGCGAGGCCAAGCTGGCCCGAACCCGCGACGACATCGCCCAGCTCGAGCGGATCATCGGCGAGGTCAAGAACATCAAGGACGCCCAGCTCGAGCTGCAGAAGAAGCTCGACGTCCTCGACAAGCTCAAGCAGGGGCGCACCGGGCCGGTGCGCATGCTCGACGAGCTGGCCACGGTGACCCCGCGTCAGCTCTGGCTCTCCAAGCTCGAGGAGAAGGCTGGGGCCACGGTCTTCGCCGGGTCGGCGGTGAGCATCGACGACGTCTCCGAGTTCATGTCGAAGCTGAAGCAGTCGAAGTACTTCACCAAGGTGGAGCTGAAGAAGACCACCGCGGTCAAGGGGACCACCGGCCGCGCCGACCGGCTCGTCAACTTCGAGATCACCGCCACCGCCACGTACAACCCGCTGGCGGCCGAGGCCGCGGCCGCGCCCGGGAAGAAGGGGTAAGGCGATGGAACAGCTCATCGAGAGGATCGCCAAGGCGCCCCTCGGGCTCAAGGTCGGGGTGGTGGCCGGGGCGCTGGTGCTGGTGACGGCGCTCTCCTACTTCGTCTTCTCGCTCCCCTACGGCCCCTCCATCTCCGAGGTCGAGGTCCGCATCAAGCGGGCCGAGGCCGAGCAGGCGCGGATGGAGCGCGACTTCACCGAGAAGCAGGCCATCGCCAACGACCTCAACCGCTTCCGCAAGGAGAAGGAGCTGCTGGAGCAGCGGCTCGGCGAGGCGCTGGCCGAGCTGCCCGAGGAGAAGAACATCGACGAGCTGCTCGGGCTCTTCCAGGACCGGGCCCAGAAGGCCGGGCTGGAGATCTCCACCATCACGCCCGAGGCCGAGAAGTCGGAGGGGTTCTACGCCCGCATCCCCATCCCCATGACGGTGACCGGCAACTACCACGAGATCGCCACCTTCTTCGACTCGCTGGGGCGGCTGAAGCGCATCGTCAACGTCAGCGACATCTCGATGAGCGCCCCCAAGGACCTGGCCGGGAAGATGGTCGTCGACGCCAAGTTCATGGTGACCACCTACATGTTCCTCAACCAGGCCAAGGCTCCCGCCAAGAAGGGGGGCGCCAAGTGAGCCGCCTCCACCTCGCCGCGCTCGCCGGAGTCGCCCTGCTGGTCTCCGCCTGCGACAAGCCCAAGCCGGTCGTCAGCGCCGCGCCGCCGGCCCGCTCCGTCGAGGCCGCCAGGCCGGCCGCCGCCACCAACGAGCTGTCGGCCAAGCCGGTCGAGACCTGGTCCTACTCCTCGGTCGGCAAGCGCGATCCCTTCCGCAGCTTCCTGGCGGAAGGGCGCGGCGCCGGGGCCTCGCTGGTCACCCGCTGCGCCACCCCGCTCGGTCGCTTCGAGCTGGAGCAGTTCAAGCTGGTGGCCGTCATCACCGGGCTCGAAGACCCGGTGGCCATGGTGCAGGCGCCCAACGGGACCGGCTACACCGTCCGCCGCGGGTCCTGCATCGGAAAGAACGGCGGCAGCGTCGCAACCGTCCGCACCGGCGAGCTGGTGGTGGCCGAGTGGGCCACCCGCGCCGATGGCACCCGCGACCGTACCCAGACCGTGCTCAGCCTCCCCAAGCGGGAAGTCATCAACCTCGAGGAATCGCCATGACCAACCACCTCCAGCGCCTTGCCGGCCTCACGCTGATCGGCGCCCTCGCGGTGGCCTCCCCGGCCCGGGCCGCCGACGCCAACGCCATCCAGGCCATCGACGTCTCCGAGCAGGGCGGCGCCGTGGAGCTGGCCATCCGCGGCTCGCGGCCGCCCTCCTACACGGTCTTCAAGCTCCAGGATCCGCCCCGGCTGGTGGTCGACCTGGCCGGCGCCGACGTCACCGCGGTGCCCTCCCCGGTCCAGGTCGGGAAGGGCGGCGTGCTGGCCGTCTCGACCGCCCAGTACAAGGACGAGCGCAGCACCGTGGGGCGGGTCATCGTCGCCCTCGACGGCGCGCGCCGCTACGAGGTGCAGGAGCGCGGCGAGTCGGTGGTGGTCCGGGTGCTCTCTCCCGAATCGGCCGTGACCGCCGCCGTGACCCCAGCCCAGGCACCGGTCGCCATCCCGGCCGAGCCGGCCGCGGTGCCCAGGGCCGAGGCGCTGGTGCTCGCCGCCGCTCCCGTCGTCGCCACCCCGCCCGTCCCCGAGGCCAAGGCCCCCGCCGCCGAGCCGGTCGCTGCGCCTGCCGCGCCCGCGGCCCCGGCCGCCGCCCCGCCCAGCGACAACGTGGTCTCGCGCCGCACCGACCAGGCCCCGGTCAAGCGGGCCGCCAGCGCCGTCACCGGCGTGAAGCGGTCCGGCCAGGGCATCCTGCTGGCCACCGACGGCGACGTCGGCACCATCGAGATCATCGAGCTGAAGAACCCGTCGCGCCTGGCCCTCGACCTCCACGGCGTCGGGAAGGCGCCCAAGGGGACGACCCGGCTCGACGGTGCCTTCGGCCAGGTCAGGTTCGGCCGCGACACCAACAGGGTGCGCGTCGTTCTCGATGCGGCCGGCGACCTGCCGGCCTACCAAGTGAAGCGCGTCGCCGGCGGCATCGCGGTGACGACCCGGGGCTCCGCGTCGCCCGCTCCGTCCAGCTCGTCACCGTCGGCGGTCGCCGCCGCCGCGGTGCCGGTCCAGGCGAAGCCGGCCGCGCCCCCGGCGCAGGTGGCGGTCCCGGCCATCGCCAAGGCCGCCCCCGCTGCCGTCATCCCCGCCGTCGCCCCGCCCGCCGCGCCAGCTGCCGCCAGCGCCGCGCCGGCCCCGAAGCGGGCCCGCATCAGCGACGTGAAGTTCACCCACGCCAACGGGGTCTCGCGCATCGAGATCGCCGGCTCGGCGCGCCACGCCCTCTCCCGTCCCGACGCCCGCACCGTGGTGCTGACGCTGGAGGCGGCCGAGCTGCCCCGCAAGCTGGAGCGCTCGCTCGACACCAGCGCCTTCGGCGGACCGGTGATGATGGTCTCCTCCTTCAACCAGCCCTCCACCGGCACCGTCAAGGTGGTGGCCACGCTCCGTGGCCCGACCGCCGACGCGCTGGCCGAGCGCGGTGACGGGCTGACCTGGACCTTCGCCGAGCCGGCCGTCGCCGCCGGCAAGGACGAGGAGCCGGTCATGCTCTCCGACGAGACGGTCGCCTCCGCCGCCGCCGAGGCCGGCGCCGCCGGCTTCGCCGCCGAGGGGCCGGCCTACGCCGCCTCGGGCGCGCCGCAGAGGAAGGGCTACACCGGGCGGCGCATCAGCCTGGAGTTCCACGACATCGAGATCCGCAACCTGCTGCGGCTGATCGCCGACGTCTCCAAGAAGAACATGGTCGTCTCCGACGACGTGTCCGGCAAGGTGACCGTCTCCCTGCGCAACGTCCCCTGGGACCAGGCCCTCGACCTGGTGCTCAAGACCAAGGGGCTCGGCAAGGAGGAGATGGGGAACATCATCCGCATCGCCAAGCTCGACGACATCGCCAAGGAGCAGGAGGCGGCGCTCAAGGCGTCCGAGGCTCGCAAGCCGCTCATCCCGCTCAAGGTCCGCATCATCCCGGTCAACTTCGCCCGCGCCGGCGACATGGCCGGCCGCATCAAGGACGTGCTCTCCGAGCGCGGCAGCGTCTCGACCGACGAGCGGACCAACGTTCTCATCGTCAAGGACATCCAGGAGGCCCTGACCCGCGCCGAGGGGCTGGTCCGCAACCTCGACTCGCCCATCCCGCAGGTGCTGATCGAGAGCCGCATCGTCGAGGCCTCCTCCAACTTCAACAAGGCCATCGGCGTCCAGTGGGGCGGCAACGCCTCGATGTCGCAGGCCTTCGGCAACCCGACCGGCCTGGCCTTCCCCAACATCGTCTCCGGGGCCGGCGCCGCCGGTGGCGGTCCGACCACCGGTACCGCCGCGGCCCCGCAGTACGCCGTCAACCTCCCGGCCGCCATCGGCCAGGGAGCCGGCGGCGGCATCGGCCTGGTCTTCGGCTCGGCCGGCGGCGCCTTCAACCTCAACCTGCGGCTCTCGGCGCTGGAGAACAACGGCGTCCTCAAGACCATCTCCTCGCCGCAGGTGGCCACCATCGACAACAAGGAGGCGACCATCGGGCAGGGCGTCAGCATCCCCTTCTCGCAGGTGAGCGCCTCCGGCGTGAACACCACCTTCATCGAGGCACGGCTCGAGCTCAAGGTGACGCCGCACGTCTCGGCCGACGGCTCGATCCTCCTCAAGATCAAGGCCACCAACAACCAGCCCAACCCGCAGCTCACCGGCGCCAACGGCCAGCCCTCCATCTCCAAGCGCGAGGCCGAGACCGAGGTGCTGGTCAAGGACGGCGAGACCACCGTCATCGGCGGCATCTACACCCGCCAGACCTCGAGCAACCGCTCGGCGGTCCCCTTCTTCGGCAAGATCCCGATCCTCGGCTTCTTCTTCCGCACCGAGGCCGACTCGGACGCCCACACCGAGCTGCTCATCTTCATCACCCCCCGCATCCTCAACCGCCAGGCGACCGCCGTCGCCAACGGCGGGTAGGCCAGGAGGGACGCCCACCATGAACGTCCGAACGATCGCCGCACTCCTCGTCCTCGCCGCCGCCGGCTGCACGGTCGACAACAACGCCTCGGTCCGCATCGCCAACACCTGCGCGCCGCCGGCGCCGGCCGGAGGGGTCTGCACCTACTCGGCCACCTGCGACTCGGTCTGGATGAGCAACCTCTGGGTCGACACCAGCTACGTCAGCCTGTCACCCGACCCGCGCGACGGGACGCTCGAGTGGCCCTTCGAGTTCGAGAACCAGCGTGAGGCCAACAGCGACCGGGCCGGCGGCACCAACACCGCCACCGCCTTCGTCACCGGCTACAAGATCCACTACGTGACCCTGATCGGCCCGGCCGGCACCGCCATCCCCGATGTGAAGGTCGAGGACTCTTCCCGGACCGTCGAACCGGGCGGCTCGACGGTCATCAACATCCCGGTCATCCCGCGCAGCGTCGCCACCCTGCTGGGCGGCGGCGGTCTGCTGGCCACGGTCCGGGCCGAGATCCGGGCGATCGGCGCCTACGCCGACGGCCAGGAATTCGAGACCGGCCCCTACTCGGTGGTGGTCGACATCGTCAACGGCCGCGGTATCGGCTACGGTTGCCCGGCCGCCACGCCGTCGCTGAGCGCCTGCCCGAAGCTGGGCCAGTCGGCCATGACCACCTGCGAGTAACGCTCGGCACCACCTTCGGGGGAGCGCCCAGCTGTCTTGACGGATCGCGCGCGCGCGGGCTACATACGGCCCGCTTCGTGACGCGGTCCTCGTCTTTTCGGGGATTTACGACGCGGAGCGGCGAGCCATGAGCTTTCGAGAACTCCTCCAGCAGGTGGTCCAGCACGTCGACGGCGCCGTCGCCGCTGCCCTCATGGGCGTCGACGGCATCGAGGTCGACAGCCACCACCTCGAGGTGCCCGGGCTGGACGTGCGCACCCTGCTGGTCGAGTACTCCAGCCTCTTCCGGGCCGCGCACCAGGCGGCCGAGACCCACGAGGCGGGCGGGGTGACGGAGCTCTCCATCCTGGCCGAGCGGCTCCTCGTGGTGGCCCGGCTCGTCTCACCCGAGTATTTCATGGTGGTGGCCCTCAAGCCCGACGGCAACTTCGGCAAGGCGCGCTTCATGATGCGCGTCACCGCCCCGAAGCTGCTGGCCGAGCTCTAGGACCACCGCCGCGGCGCGCTCCGGCCCATGGTGGCCGGGCTCCGCCGTCCCCGGCGATTCCAACAGGAGCAGGAGAAGCAGATGGGCGAAAGCATGGACACCTCGGCGTTCCGCCGCGGCCTCAAGATCGAGATCGACGGCGACCCCTGGGAGATCGTGGAGTTCCAGCACGTCAAGCCGGGCAAGGGCTCGGCCTTCGTGCGGACCCGCATCCGCAACATGATCAACAACCGGACCATCGACCGGACCTTCAAGTCGGGCGACGTGGTGGGCAAGCCGGACATCGAGGAGAAGGAGATGCAGTACCTCTACCGCGATGGCGACCACTACAACTTCATGGACAACAAGAACTACGAGCAGACCTTCCTGACCGCCGAGCAGATGGGCGAGGCCAGGAACTTCATCAAGGACAACACCACCACCCACATCGTCTTCTTCAACAACAAGGCGATCGGCATCACCCTGCCCAACGCCATGGACCTGGCCGTCGCCAAGTGCGACCCGGGCGTGCGCGGTGACACCGTCTCCGGCGCCACCAAGCCGGCCACGCTCGAGACCGGCTTCGTGGTCCACGTGCCGCTCTTCATCAACGAGGGCGAGATCCTCCGCATCGACACCCGCACCGGCGAGTACCTGACCCGCGTCGCCGGCTAGCACGCCGTTTCCCCCCTTCAGAAGGAGCGAGAGCGCATGGCCAAGTCCACCAAGCAGCCCGTCAAGGAAGCCGCCCAGGCCTTCACCATCGAGGACGTGAAGAAGCTGGTGGCGTTGGTCGAGAAGACCGACGTCAGCCTGGTGGCCTGGAGCCGAGGCATCGAGAAGGTGGTCATCCGTCGCGGCGCCGTGGTCGCCATGGCCGCCCACGCGCCGGTGGCCATGCACCACGCCCCGGTGGCCGCCTCGCTGGCGGCGCCGCCGTCCGCGGCCGCCCCCGCCCCCGCCCCCAAGGCCGAGGCCAAGGCCGCCGACGCCCCGGGCGTCATGGTCACCTCGCCCTTCGTCGGCACCTACTACCGCGCCCCCTCGCCCGACTCGCCGCCCTTCACCGACGTCGGCCAGAAGGTCAAGAAGGGGCAGACCCTCTGCATCGTCGAGGCCATGAAGCTGATGAACGAGATCGAGAGCGAGGTCGACGGGGTGGTCGCCGAGATCTACGTGCAGAACGGCAGCCCCGTGGAGTTCAGCGAGAAGCTCTTCCGCATCGTCCCGGCCTAGGCCAGAGGCCCGACATGTTCAAGAAGGTCCTCATCGCCAACCGGGGCGAGATCGCCCTCCGGGTGATCCGCGCCTGCAAGGAGCTCGGCATCGCCACCGTGGCGGTGCACTCCACCGTCGACGCGGAGTCGCTCCACGTCCGCTTCGCCGACGAGGCCATCTGCATCGGCCCCCCGCAGTCGAAGGACAGCTACCTCAACGTCCGGGCCCTGCTGACCGCCGCCGACGTCACCGGCGCCGACGCCATCCACCCCGGCTACGGCTTCCTCTCCGAGCGGGCCGACTTCGCCGAGATGGTGGTCAAGCTCGGCCTGAGCTTCATCGGCCCCCGCCCCGAGATGCTGCGGCTGATGGGGAACAAGGTCTCGGCGCGCGAGGCGGCCGAGAAGGCCGGCCTGCCGCTGCTGCCCGGCTCGCGCGGCGTGCTGGCCACCCCCGAGGAGGCCGAGGCGCTGGCCGCCGAGATCGGCTTCCCGGTCATCCTCAAGGCCGCCTCCGGCGGCGGCGGGCGCGGCATGAAGATCGTCCGCGAGGGCTCGGCCATCCGCCAGGCCTTCGAGACCGCCTCGCGCGAGGCGCTGGCCGCCTTCGGCGACGGCACCATGTACCTGGAGCGCTACGTCGAGGAGCCCCGCCACATCGAGCTGCAGATCGTGGCCGACGAGCACGGCAACATGATCTGCCTCGGCGAGCGCGAGTGCTCGGTGCAGCGCCGCCACCAGAAGATGATCGAGGAGGCCCCCAGCCCGGCGGTCTCCCCGGCGTTGCGCAAGGAGATGATCGACGTGGCCCTCAAGGCCATGCGGGCCATCCGCTACAACAACGTCGGCACCATCGAGTTCCTGATGGACGAGAAGGGGCGCTACTACTTCATGGAGATGAACACCCGCATCCAGGTGGAGCATCCGGTGACCGAGCAGGTCTACGGGCTCGACCTGCTGCGGGAGCAGATCCGGCTGGCGGCCGGCGAGCTCCTGGGGCGTACCCAGGAGCAGGTCATCCCGCTGGCCCACTCCATCGAGTGCCGCGTCAACGCCGAGGACCCGGTCACCTTCGCCCCCTCGCCGGGGCGCATCACCGGCTACCACCAGCCGGGCGGCTACGGCGTCCGCGTCGACACCATGGCCTACGAGCAGTACAAGGTGCAGCCCTACTACGACTCGCTGGTGGCCAAGCTGATCGTCACCGGCGCCACCCGCGAGATCGCCCTGAAGCGGATGATGCGGGCGCTCAACGAGTACGTCATCGAGGGGATCAAGACCAACATCGCCTTCCACAAGCGGGTGCTCACCTTCCCGGCCTTCGTCGAGGGGAAGTACGACACCCGCATCGTGGACCAGATCCTCAATCCGCCGGCCCCCCCGGTGGAGCTACCGAAGAAGGGCTGAGCAGGCCCGGAAACCGCGGAAATCCCTGTCCTCACGGGGGATTCCTTGCGCGCCCCTGCTCGTTCCGTTACGATCCGAAGACCCGCAGGGTCTGCGCTGGCGTGGCCGGCCTGGACCCTGCGGGGCCTCCCTGGATCTCCAGCCCCGCGAGCAGCCCGGCCCGATGGCACTCGACAAGAACAAGATCATCGCCGAGGCCACCAAGCTCGTACAGAAGGGGGCCTTCGACAAGGCGATCAAGCAGTACGAACGGATCCTCCAGGAGGATGCGAAGGACGTCCGGGTCCTGCTCAAGGTCGGCGAGCTCTACCAGAAGAAGGGCGACGACCGGATGGCGGCCGACGCCTTCAAGCGGGTCGCCGAGACCTACGCCGACCAGGGCTTCTTCCTCAAGTCGGTCGCCGTCTACAAGCAGGTCGTCAAACTCGACGGCGACGACGTGCGGGTCAACGAGCGGCTCTCCGGCCTCTACCAGCAGCTCGGGCTGCTCAGCGAGAGCATGGCCCAGCTGCAGGTCATCGCCGGCGCCCACGAGAAGGCCGGCGACGGCACCCGGCTGCTCGAGACCTTGAAGCGCATGGTCGAGCTCGACCCCGAGAACATCGGCTCGGTGGTGCGGCTCGGCAAGCTCTACCAGGGGGCCAACCAGCCCGGGCCGGCGCTGGAGCACTACCGCCGCGCCGCCGCCTACCTGAAGACGCACAACCGGGCCGACGACTACCTCAAGGTGGCCGAGCGGATCATCGAGCTGGCGCCGGCCGACCTGGCGCTGGCTCGCGAGCTGGCCAACATCTACATGGCCAAGGGCGACACCAAGCGCGCCCTCGCCAAGCTGCAGGTCTGCTTCAAGGCCGACGGCCGTGACGTCGAGACGCTGGCGCTGCTGGCCCAGGCCTTCCGGGATCTCGGCCAGACCAGCAAGACGGTGCAGGTATTCAAGACCCTGGCCGACGTCCACGAGCGGGCCGGGCGGCGCGGCGACGCCACCTCGTCCTGGCGAAAGGTGGCCGAGCTGGCGCCGGCCGATCCCGACGCCGCCCGCGCGCTGGGGGAGAGCAGGCCGGGCCCGTCCGCCACGCCGCCGCCGCCGCCCGCGCCGCGCCCCGCGCCTCCGGCCCCGGGCACCTCGACCAGCACGCCGGTCGCCAAGATGGCCGTCTCGCCGCCGCTGCAGGCCTACGGCGCGGCGCGCCCCTCGCCTCCGCCGGAGGTGGCCCCCGCGCCGCCTCCGCCCCCGCCCCCGCTCACGGCCGCGCCGCCGAGGCCGGCCGCCGCCCCGGTCGCCGCCGGCGCCGAGGGGATCGGCAAGCTCCTCACCGAGACCGAGGTCTACCTGAAGTACGGGCTGGCCGACAAAGCCCTGGCCCACCTGCGCGCCGTCCTCGCCATCGACCCCCAGGCGCCGGTGGCGCTCGAGAAGCTGCGGGACCTGCACCAGGCGGCCGGACGCCGCGCCGAGGCGCTCGACGCGGCCGAGCGGGCGGTCCGCGCCGCACTCGCCAAGGGGGAGCTCGACCGGGCCAAGGAGTCGCTCACCAGGCTGCGCGCCCTCGACCCGGGCCACTCCACGCTCGCCGAGCTGGCCGCCGCCACCGGGTCCACCGAGGAGATCGAGCTCAGCGCCGGCGAGGTCGAGGAGGAGCTCGAGGCCGGGGAGCTGCCGGCCACGCCCGAGGAGCTGGCCCTGGGCGACGAGCGGCCGCGCCCCATCGACGACGACGCGCTGGCGGAGCTCTCGGCCGAGGCCGGCGGCGACGAGGTGGTCGAGGACGAGCTCGTGGTGCGGGTGCCGCCGCCCACCCCGGCGCCCGGGGCCGTCCGGGCCGCGGCCTCGTGGCCGCCGCGGGCTCCCCTGGTGCTGCCGCCGCCCGCACCGCCGGCGCAGCCACCGCCCGCGCCGCCGGCGCAGCGATCCTCGCCGACCGAGGTCGAGCTGGAGCGGTCCGACGAGCTGCTGCTGGCGCTGGCCCAGGCATCGCTCGACACCGAGGAGGTGGTGGGCGACGAGGCGCTGCAGGCCCCGCCGCCAGAGTCGGACGGCCCCCTCGCCGAGGGGCTCGACGACCTCCCGGCCGAGCCCGAGCAGCGCCCGTCCATCATGGCCGCGCCTGAGCCGCCGCCCGACCTGCCCCCCGAGCCGCCGTTCGACCTGCCGCCCCTGGAGGAGCAGGCCCCGCGCCACGCCGACCTCGCCGACGAGCTCGAGGAGGCCGAGTTCTTCGCGCAGCAGGGGCTCCTCTCCGAGGCGAGGGAGTCGCTGCTCCACCTGCTCGAGGCACACCCCGGCCACCCGGCCCTGGAGACACGGCTCGCCGATGTCGATCGGCGCCTCGCCGCCAAGGCGGCGCCCCTGGTGGCCCGGGCCCCCGCCCTGCCGCAGGCCGATCCGCGGTCGGTCCGCCAGAGCCCGTCGCTGGTCGATCCGGCCGCCTCCGAGGGCGGGAGCTTCGACATCGGCGCCGAGCTGGCCGAGGAGCTCGACCGGGTGCCGGATCTCGGCATCGACGACGAGTTCCAGTACTCGGTCGAAGACGTCTTCAACCAGTTCAAGCGCGGCGTGGCCGAGACGGTCACCGCCGAGGACTCCGACACCCACTACGACCTCGGGATCGCCTACAAGGAGATGGGGCTGGTCGACGACGCCGTCAACGAGTTCGAGACCGCCCTGCGCGGCAACAACCGCAAGCGGGAGGTGGAGAGCCTCTCGATGATCGCGCTCTGCCGGATGTCGCAGGGCCGGCCTCGCGACGCCCTCGACCCGCTCCGCCGGGCGCTGCGCTCCGACTACCTGAACAAGGAGAACGCCAAGGCCATCCACTTCGAGCTCGGCCTGGCCCACCAGGAGCTCGGGGAGCGCGAGGAGGCGCTCTGGTGCTTCCAGAAGGTGACGCGGCTGCAGGCGACCTACCGCGACGTCGCCGCCCGCATCGCCGGGCTGGGTGGCGGTCCGGGGCGTCCCCCCCCGGGGATGGCGCCGGCGGCGCCGCGCCCGGTGGCCGGCATGCCCAGGCCCGGGTCGGTCCCAGTGGCCGGCGCGGCGGCCCCGCGCCCCTCCACGGCGGCCAGGCCGGCGGCCGCCCAGGCCTCGCAGCCGGCCCCCGGACCACTCGGGCCGAAAAAGAACATCGGATTCCTCTAGAGTGACCCAGGCGTGAACTACCTCGACTTCTACGAGCTCAACCAGGAGCCCTTCTCCAACGCTCCGGTCTCGCGCTTCTACTTCGGCTCGGCGCAGCACGCCCAGGCGCTGATGCGGCTCACCCACGCCGTCTCCAACATGAAGGGGCTGGCGGTGCTGGTGGGCGACATCGGCGCCGGCAAGACCACCCTGGCGCGGCGCATGCTCGACAGCCTCCCGGAGGAGGAGTATGAGGCGGCGCTGCTGGTCATCGTCCACTCCGGCATCACCGCCGGCTGGCTGCTGCGCCGCATCGCCCTGCAGCTCGGGGTCGAGTCGCCCGCCGAGGAGAAGCTGGCTCTCCTCTCCCAGCTCTACCAGCGGCTGGTCCGCATCTACGAGCAGGGGAAGAAGGCGGTGGTGCTCATCGACGAGGCGCAGATGCTCGCCTCGCGCGAGCTCATGGAGGAGTTCCGCGGCCTGCTCAACCTCGAGGTCCCGGAGCGCAAGCTGCTCTCCTTCGTCTTCTTCGGCCTGCCCGAGATCGAGGAGAACCTGCGCCTCGATCCGCCCCTGGCGCAGCGGGTGGCGCTCAAGTACCGGCTCGAGCCGCTCAAGCCCGCGGACACCGAGGCCTACGTGCAGCACCGCATGCGGCTGGCCGGCTCCACCCGCATCCCCTTCACCGCCAGCGCCATCGAGGCCATCCACGCACACGCCCGCGGCACCCCGCGCCTCATCAACACCATCTGCGACAACGCCCTCTTCGAGGGGTTCGTGGCCCGGACCCGGGACCTCGATGGGCAGGCCATCGACCGGGTGGCCCGCGATCTCGGCCTGCCCGAGCTCGACGCGCCGCCGCCGCCGCTGGCCGCCCCGGCGGAGCGCCCCAGCGCCCGTCCCCGCATCGACCTCGGGGACATCGACCGCTACCTCGAGTCGCTCACCAAGTAGCGCGGAACCGTCGCCGGCTTGGCGGCGGATGCCCGCCGCGGGACAATCGGACCGGTGACGAAGCGCCGCCTCGCACTCGCCTTCGTGGGCTTCCTGCTGGCCATCCTGGCCGGCTCGCTGGCCGTGCTGCGCACAGGCTGGGCCGGCGATCGGCTCTGCGCCCTGGCGGCGCAGCAGGTCTCCAGCCTCACCGGGCTGGCGCTCGCCACCAGCGCCTGCCGCGTCGAGCCCTTCTCCCTCTCGGTGGTGATCGAGGGGGCGCGGCTGGGGCCGGCCGGGGCACCGCTCTTCACCGCCGAGGTGATCGAGGCGCGGCTCGCCCTCATCCAGGGGCTGGGCGGACGGCTCGAGCTGACCTCGCTGCGGGTGACCGGTCCTCGCCTCGAGGTCACACTGCCGCCCCCCTCGGCCACGCCGTCGGCCTGCCCACCCCCGGCGCTCGGCCGCGTCGACATCGCCCACCTCGAGCTGACCGGCGGGGCGCTCGAGCTCGGCCTGAGCGGAGGCGGCCGCGTCGGCGTCGAGGGGCTCCACGTGGAGGCCGATCGGATGGCGCGCTCGCGCTGGCGTCTCGGCGGGAGCGGGCGGCGCCTCCACGTGGTTGCCGGCGCCACCGCGGTGCGCCTGGCGCTGGCCGGACGCGAGCTGGCGGTGGAGCGCCCCGCGGTCGACGGCGAGGTGGCGCTCGACCTCTCCGAGGCCAGCCTGGCCAGCGTCGAGGCGGTCCTCGACGGGGTCAAGGTGGGGGTGAGCGGCCGGGTCCGCACCCTCTGCAACCCGCTCTTCGACCTCTCGGCCACCGTGGAGGGCTCGCTGGCCCGCATCGTGGCGCTGGCCGGCGAGTCGACCAAGGACTGGGACGCCCAGATCAAGCTGGCGGCGAAGCTTCAGGGGACGCTGGCGGCGCCGGTGCTGGGGGCGGTGGTCGACTTCTCCGGGCTCGGGGCCGGCAAGATCCGGCTCGGCGTTGGACGGGCCGAGGCTCGGCTGGTGGGGGACCGGGTGGTGGTCGACCGGCTCACGCTCCCCTTCGGCGGCGGCAAGCTGACCGCCCAGGGGCAGGTCCGGCTGCGCTCCGACGTCCCCATCGAGGCCACCGCCGAGCTCGACGGCGTCGACCTCGCCGAGATCCTGGAGCGGCTCTCGGTGCCCGGCGCCTGGGTGACCGGGCGGATGACCGGCACCGCCACCGTCAAGGGGCCGGTCTGGCCGCCCCAGCTCGCCATCCTCGTCGACACCCAGGTGAAGGGTTTCCGGGCGCTGACCGGGCCGTGGCGCGAGGCCAGGGCGACCGACCAGGCCATGCTCGACATCGCCCAGGGGCACCTCCGGGTCCCCTTCCGCATCAACCTCGACGGCCTCTTCTTCGAGAAGGCCCGCATCGAGGTGGGGCGCGGCGCCCTCGACGTCGACGCCGACGTCCACTTCGAGACGGCGCGCGGCTTCCAGGTGCGGGCCGCCGGAGACGTCGACCTCGGCCCGCTCGGCCACATCGCCGGCCTGCGCTGGTCGGGGCGCGGCCCCATCACCGCCCGGATCAGCGCCGCCCCCTACGGCCTGCCCCAGGCCGAGGCCCGGGTGAAGCTGGAGCAGTTCCGCTTCCTCGACGTCGACCTCGGCAGCGTCCAGGCCGACCTGGTCCACGCCGCGGATAGGGTCCTGCGCTTCTCCAACCTGGAGGGGCAGCGGGGGACCAGCAGCTACCGGGGGTGGCTGGCGGTCGATCTCGGCGCCGCGCCGGTCCGCATCGCCGGCTCGCGCATCACCGCCACCGGCCGGGTGCGCGACTACCTCGACGCCGTGGCCGACTGGCTCCCCAGCTCGCGGGCCCTGCGCCCCATCCTCGATGGCCGCGTCGAGTCGCTGACCGCCACCGCCGCCGGGCCGGCCGCTGCGCCCGACATCCAGTTCGAGGGGCGCTTCGGGGCCATGGAGGTGATGGGGCGGAGCTTCGCCGGCGGGCGGGCCGCCGGGGCCGTGCTCAAGGCCGCCTCGGTCCGCTTCGACCGGCTCGAGCTCACCTCGGGCCCGGGCACGGTCTCGGCGGTCGGGACCTGGGACTTCAAGCCCCCGCAGCCCTGGGCGCTGACGCTCTCCGTGGCCGGGCTCCCGGCCACCACCCTGGCCCTGCCGGGCGGGGCCTGGGCCGGGTCGGTCTCGGGCAGCGCCACCCTGGCCGGCTCGTGGGAGCAGCCCAAGGTCCGCTTCGGCCTCAACGGCGACGCCCTGGCCCTGCGCGGCGTCCAGCTCGGCACCGTGCAGCTGGGCGGGACCATCGAGTGGCCGGGGCTGCTGGTCACCGGCGGGGCCGACGGGATCCGCTTCTCGGGAGAGGCCCGGCTCGACGGCCGCATGCCCTACCAGGCCCGCGTCGACCTGAAGCTGGAGGACGCCGCCCGTCTCTGGCCGGGCGGGGCTCCGAGCGGCTTCCGCGCCGCCGTGGAGGGGCAGGCCACCGCCAGCGGAGAGCTGGCCGAACCGCGCAGCGCCCGCGGGCGGGTGGAGCTCTCGCGGCTCACCACCGCGGTCAGCGACTTCCGCGTCGAGAACGCCGCCCCGGTGGCGCTCGCCTTCGACGGCAGCCGCCTCGACATCGAGTCCTTCCAGATCCGCGGCCCCAACACCGAGTTCTCCATCAGCGGGGGGCTGGGTGGCGGGCGCGAGCTCGACCTCCTGGCCACCGGGGTGATCGACCTGCGGGTGCTGGCCGGGATGGTGCCGGCGCTGCGCCGTCCCCACGGCAAGCTCACCCTGGAGGCCCACGCCGGTGGCACCTTCGAGGCCCTCGAGCTGCTCGGCGATGGGCGCGTCGAGGAGGGGGGCTTCCAGGTGCGCGGCACCAACGCCGTCATGGAGGGGCTGACCGGCAGCGTCTCCTTCTCGCAGAACCGGGTCCTCTTCGACGACGCCGAGGCCCGCCTCAACGGGGGCAAGGCGGTGATGTCGGGCGAGGTGGAGCTGGTGCGGATGCTCCCGGCCCGGCTGCGGCTCGAGGCCCAGCTCGAGGCGGTGCCGCTGGCCATCCCGGCCAACCTGCCGGTGACGCTCTCCGGGCGCATCGAGGCGGCCGGAACCCCCGAGGAGACGGTGGTGACCGGGCGGCTCCACGTGCTCAAGGCGCGCTACGCCGAGAACGTCGACCTGGAGAAGGGGCTGCTCGAGGTGCGCCGGCGTCGCGCCGCCGGGCCCCGCACCTACGACAAGGCGGCCGAGTGGCTGCGCTTCGACCTGCAGCTGGCCGTCGACGGCGACGCCCGCATCGAGAACGACCTGGTTCGCGGCGGGGTGCGAGGCGAGCTGACCCTGGTCGGGACCCTGGCGGCGCCCGGCCTGCTCGGCGCCCTCACCATGACCGAGGGGAGCCGCGCCATGTTCCGGGGCAGCGAGTTCGCCCTGAGCCACGCCGTGGTCGACTTCTCGGAGCGCAACCGCGTCGAGCTGGGGCTCGACGTCTACGGCGAGGCCCGGGTGCGCGACTACCAGGTCTTCATGCACGTCTTCGGGCCGCTCACCGAGCCGAAGCTGACGCTCACCTCCTCGCCACCGCTCTCGCAGCCTGACATCATCACGCTGCTCTCCATGGGCTACACCTCGCGCGATACCCCGGCCAACGGCGGCGTCCAGGGGGCGGCCCAGGCGGCCGCCGCCCAGGCGCTGATCTCGGCCTCCGGGCTCGACGAGCAGGTGCGCCGCTTCATGCCCCGCGGTGAGGTGCTGCAGGACCTCTCGGTGAGGGTCACCAGCGCCTACACCGAGGGGACCGGCCAGGTGGAGCCGCGGGCCGAGTTCGAGTCCTGGCTGGTGAAGGACCGGCTCAAGCTGCGCTACCAGGCGCCGCTCTCCGGGCTCCGCGGCCAGAAGGCCCAGGCCGAGCTGCGGCTGGGTGACAACACGGCGCTCCAGTACCAGTGGGACAACGACAACCTCGACGTCAAGGGTGGCGGTGACCACGGCCTCGACCTGCGGCTGCGCTGGGAGTGGCACGAGTGAGCCTGGGGATCGCCGCGACCGTCGCCCTGGCGCTGCGGCTCGGGCTGGCCGCCGCAGAGCCGGCCCTGGCCCCGGCACCGCCCGGAGCGGCCACGGAGCGCCGCGCCGCCAGCGTCAGGCTGATCCTCCCGGAGCACCGGGAGAACGCCGCGCTCGAGGCGCTGGTGACCCTGGAGCGCGGCGCGCCGGTCACGGTCTCGGCGGTGCGACGCAGCGTCACCCGGCTCTTCCAGTCGGGGCGCTGCCGTGACGTGGTGGCCCGCGAGACCGAGGCCGCCCCGCCGGAGGGGCAGGCCGGGCGCTGGGTCGACCTGACCATCGAGTGCCTGCCGCTGCGCATCCTCACCGCGGTCGCCTTCGACCTCCAGGGGGCGGCGCCCCTCGGCGAGCGGGAGCTCAAGGCCGAGCTGCAGCTGACGCTCGGTGATCCCATCGACCAGGACGACGTCGAGCGGATCGCCGCGCGGGCGCGCCAGGCGCTGCGCAACCAGGGCCACCTCGGCGCCGCAGTGACCGGGGCGCTGGCCGGTGAGCCGGGCGCGACCCTGACGCTGCGGGTGGAGGCCGGCCCGCCCACCCTGGTGACCGCGCTGCGACTCCCCGGCGCCGGAGCCGACGAGGCCGGGCTGCTGGCGCGGCTGACGACGCGGATCGGCGCCCCGCTGCTCGAGGAGCGGCTCCGCGCCGATCTCGACCTGCTGCTGCAGGGGCTCCACGCCACCGGCCACCGCCGCGGGCGGGTCGGCCAGCCGGCGCTGCGCCAGCAGGGCGGGGGCGTCGAGGTCGAGATCCCGGTCCAGCCCGGGCCGGCCATGGCGCTGGAGGTCCGGGGCGCCGCCGCCTTCACCCGGCGCGAGCTGGAGGCACAGCTCCAGCTCGACGGCACGGCGGCGCTCGACGCGGCCGCCCTCGACGCGGCCGTGGAGCGGCTGCGGGTCTTCTACCGCGCCCACGGCTTCGCCCTGGCCCGCGTCGAGGCCGAGGAGCGCCGGGTCGGCGAAGGGCTGGTGGTGGCCATCCACGTCACCGAGGGGCCTCCCTACAGGCTGCGGTCGCTGCGGGTGGAGGACTGGAGCGGGCAGGCAAACCCGGCGGCCGCCGAGCGGCTCCGCGCCCTGCTCGAGGAGGAGCAGGGGAGCCCGCCCGACAGCCCGGTCAACGAGTGGGCCCGGGCCCTCGAGGCCTCCATCCCCACCGCCCCGCCCCGGCCCGCCCCCCCGGCCCGCCCCGCGCCCGAGACCGTGCTCGACGAGGCGCTCGTCGACCGGGCGCTGGAGCGGCTCGCCGAGGACTCCCAGAACCGGGGCTACCTGGAGGCGGCCGTGCTCGGCTGGTCGACCACCGCCAGCGCCGAGCGCGGTGAGGTCGACGTGCTGGTGCGGCTGCGCGAGGGTGAGCAGACCACCGTCGACTCGATCGGCTTCGAGGGCAACGTCCAGGTGCCGCTCACCGAACTCTCCCGCGAGGCCCGGCTGGCCCCGGGCGACCCGCTCGCCTTCGAGAAGGTGGAGGCGACCCGGGTCGGCCTGCAGCGGCTCTACCTCGCTCGCGGCTTCCTCTACGCCAAGGTCGAGGCCAAGGAGGAGATCGACCGGGAGCGCCACCTGGCGGCGCTGCGCTTCGTGGTCGAGGAGGGGCCGCGCGTCCGCATCGGCCGGGTGCTGGTGAGCGGCAACCGGCGCACCCTGGCCTCGGTGATCGAGCGGGCCGTCTCGGTGAAGGAGGGGGAGCCCTACGACCCGGAGGCCGCGGCCAGGACCCAGGCGGCGCTGCTCGGCCTGGGGGTCTTCCGCTCGGTGGCGCTGCGGCTCTCCGACGCCGAGACCCCCGAGGCGGTCAAGGACCTCAACATCGACCTGGCCGAGCGCCCCTGGCTCTACATCTCGACCGGGGCCGGCTTCTCCATCGCCAACGGCCCGCGCGCCTCGGTCGAGTGGGGCCAGCCCAACCTGCTTGGCCGGGCCCTGGAGCTGACCACCCGCGCCAAGATCAACTACCCGCTGGAGGTCTTCCGGCCCGAGCTGCAGTCGGTCAGCCCGAAGAACCGCTGGGAGGGGCGCGTCGACGTGGGGCTGCGGGCCCACCAGCTCTTCCGCTTCCCGCTCAACACCCACCTCGACCTGATCGCCGAGCGGCTGCGGCGGCGGGCCTATGACATGTCGGACATCTCCTTCGTGATCGGCGCCGATCGGCCGCTCACCAGCCGGATCACCGCCTCGCTCCAGTACGAGCTGATGGTCGGCACCCTGCTGCGGACCGGGGGCAAGGGGCTCCTGACCCAGGCCGACCTGGAGCGGCTCCGCTTCGACGAGGGGACCACCTCGCTCCAGGCGCTCCGGCCCACCATCACCGTCGACTTCCGCGACAACGCCGCCCACCCGCACTCGGGCTGGTTCTTCTCCGGCGCGGCCGAGCTGGAGCGCTCCATCGGGGCCTCCGGAGAGCGGTACCTGGGCTTCTTCCCCGGCAGCGACATCTACAGCAACCTCGTCAAGGTCCAGGGGACGCTCTCCGGCTACCTGCCGGTGAGCCGCACCACCACGCTGGCGCTCTCGGCGCGGGGTGGCCGGGTCTACCCGCTCAACGACGCCTCGCGCACCATCGTCCCGAAGCGCTTCTTCCTCGGCGGCGCCAGCACCATGCGGGGCTTCGCAGAGGAGGAGATGGTGGCCCAGGACCTGCGCGCCGGCCTGGCCGAGCAGGCCAACCACTGCGCCAGCTCGGTCACCCGGGTCGGCTGCACCGGGCAGGGGAGCGACCTCTCCGCCGGCAGCACGGTGGCCAGCGAGGGCGGCGAGGCCTTCATGCTGCTCAAGGGCGAGCTGCGCATCGGCATCTCCAGGAGCGTCGAGCTCGGCTTCTTCGCAGACGTCGGCAACCTCTGGGCCAACCCGGCCAACTTCAAGCTGCTCGACCTGCGCCCCAACGCCGGCGCCGGGCTGCGCTTCGTCACGCCGGTCGGGCCGGCGGCGCTCGACATCGGCTTCAACCTGGCGCCCGACCCGCACCTCAACGAGCGGCTCTGGGCCGCCCACTTCACGATCGGGCTGTTCTAGGCCAGGAAGCAGGCGACGAAGGCCCGTCGGCTTCCGAATCAAGAGCGGTCGTTCAGGGACCCGGCGCCCCGAGCTCCGGGACCAGGGCCAGCACCTCGTGGAAGGTGCTGAACTCGGTGTGGGCCACGCCGCGCTCCCGGCACCACTCGACCAGGCTCGAGCCGGCCCGGGCGAAGACCAGGTCGCCGGCCTCGGCGGCACAGCGGTCACCGGCGCCGTCGCCCAGCACCAGCACCCGGTGGCCGGTCCGCTGCAGCTCGCGCACCACCTCGCCCTTGCAGGCGCCGCAGAACCCGCAGTCGGGGCCGTGGAAGGCGACGGTGAGACCGCCGGGAGAGCAGAGTGCCCGGTTGGCGCGCAGCTCGAGGTGGCGGCGCAGCGGGGCCGGGAGGCGGTCGAGCACCGGCTCGATGTAGGCGTCGAGCCCGGCCGAGACCACCAGGAAGCGGTGGCCGGAGCGGGCGCAGGCGGCCAGGAACTGCTCGAAGCCGGGGCGCCAGGCGGCCCGCTCCAGCGCGAAGGCGGCGATCTCCTCGCGGCTGGCGGTGATGGGTGAGAAGACGGCGCGCAGCAGGACGCCGAAGCTGGCCTGGCCGGCCCGGAAGAGCTCCTCGGCCGCCTCGTAGGCCGCCTCGCCGGCGAAGCGCCGGGCCACGGCGTCGCCGAGGTCGAAGGAGAGCGCGGTGCCGTCGAAGTCGCAGACGATGGCGAGGGGGCGCTCCACTCAGCCTCCCAGCAGCTCGTGGATCAGCCCCCAGCGGACGCCCCGGTCGGAGACGGTCAGGGACTCGAAGCCGGTCAGCGCCATGGCCTCGGCCACCACCACCGCGCCGGCCACGATGACGTCGGCCCGCTTCGGCTCCATGCCGGGGAGGCCGGCCCGCTCGGCCAGGGGGAGCGCCGCCAGCCGCGCCAGCACCCGCTCCAGCGTGGCGCGGGAGAGCGAGGCGCCGTGCACCCGCTCGGCGTCGTAGCGGGGAAGGGCCTGCTCCACCGCGGCCAGCGTGGTGACGGTGCCGGCCACCCCGACCAGCTGGCCCACGCCGCCGCCGCCCATGGAGGCCAGCGGCGCCAGCGCCGTCCGCGCCGCCTGCCGCAGGGTGGCCAGCGTGGACGCGCCGAGGGGGTCCTCGTGGACGTGACGCTCGGTGAGCCGCACCGCCCCGACCTGGAGGCTGCGCCGCCCCTCCGGCGTCGGACCATGACCAAAGGTGAACTCGGTCGAGCCGCCGCCGACGTCGAGCACCGCCAGCCGGCCGGGGCCGGGGCGGCCGCCCGCGCCCGCGCCGAAGTCCCGCCAGGCGCTGGCGTAGACCAGGCGGGCCTCCTCGTCGCCGCTGATGATGCGCGGCTCGAGCCCGGAGGCGGCGCGGGTGGCGGAGAAGAAGTCGGCCCCGTTGGCGGCGTCGCGGGCGGCGCTGGTGGCCACGCAGTCGATGGCGCTCACCCCGAGCGCCCGGGCCTCGGCGGCGTAGGCGGCCAGCACCTCCACCGTCGCGGCCAGGGCGGCCGGGTCGAGCCGGCCGGTGGCGTCGACGCCGCGGCCGAGCCGGGTGATCTCGGCCCGCTCGGCCAGGGCCACGGCGCCGCCGGGCCGGGCCTCGGCCACCAGCAGCAGCACGGTGTTGGTGCCGACGTCGATGGCGGCGACGCGCCGCGTGCCGGTGCCTGGCCCGGTCATGGTCGCTGGCATGGTCACTCCGCCGGGAGCGGCCCCCAGGCCGGGGTCATGATCTCGTCACCGCTGGTGACGACGGTCTGCCGCTCACCGCGCGGATCCGCGACCACCAGCTGCGGGACGCCGCCGCGGTCGCTGGTGAAGGCGACCATCCGGCCGTTGGGCGCCCAGCTCGGCTCCTCGTTGGTGCGCCCCTGGTCCTGGGTGATCCGCTGGATCCGCCCACCCTCGACCGCCGCAGCGAAGAGGTCGAAGACGCGCCGCTCGTCCCGGGCGGTGAAGGCGACCAGGTCGCCGCGCGGGCTCCACTGCGGGGTCTGGTTGTAGTTGCCCTGGAAGGTGAGGCGCCGCTGGTCGCCACCGTCGGCCTTCATGACGAAGAGCTGGGGCGACCCGGCCCGGTCGGAGACGAAGGCGATGCGCTTGCCGTCGGGCGACCAGGAGGGGGAGAGGTCGAGCCCCGGGCTGGTGGTGAGCCTCTTCGCGCCGCTGCCGTCGGCGTTGCAGGTCCAGACGTCGGTGTCGCCGCCGTCGATGGCGGTGAAGGCGATGCGCTTGCCGTCGGGCGACCAGGCCCCGCCCATGGCCCCGTGGCCGGTCGCGACCTTGCGGAGGCTCCTGTCGGAGAGCCGGTAGCGCCAGAGCTCGGGGCCGCCGCCCCGGTAGCTGGTCACCAGCAGCTCCTCGCCGTCGGGGCGCCAGGCCGGCATCAGCAGCAAGGCCCGTTCGCTGAGCAGCACCCGCGGGTTCTGGCCGTCGGAGTCGAAGAGCACCAGCTCGCGCCCCCCCTTGACCTTGCGGATGGCGGCGATGCGGGTGCGGAAGATGCCCCGCTCGCCGGTGTAGTGGCGCACCACCTCGTCGGCGATGCGGTGGCCCAGCCCGCGGGCGTCGCTGGCCGGCAGGGTGCGGGCCAGCAGCTCTCGCCCGGCCCGGACCTCGAGGAGCCGCAGGTCGGCGCTCAACCCCTCCGGCCCCCGCTTGACCCGGGCCTTGACCAGCCCCTCGGCCCCGACGTCGGACCAGCGCGAGAACTTGATGGAGGAGGCCGCCAGCCCCTCGCCCGGATCGGCGAGGAAGCTCCTCGGGTCGAGCACCTCGAAGAGGCCGCTGCGGGCCAGGTCGGCGCGCACCACCTCGGTGACCACGGCGGTGGCGGCGGTGTCGCCCTCGGCGAGGAAGGCGGCCACCGCGATGGGGAGCGGGTTGAAGTCGGGGGCGTCGACCACCACCCGGGGTCGCTCGGCGCGGGCGGGGAGGGCGGCGGCGAGGGCGAGGCAGGCGGCGGCGAGGCGGGCGAGGCGCATGGGGCTCCTGGTGAAGCGGATCAGATCTTGAAGTCGACTTGCAGGCCGCGGCGGCGGTAGGCGTCGCGGGCCTCGGCCGGTGGCGGCGGGAGCCGGGTGTCGCGCACGGCGCGCTCCAGCGCCTCGTCGAAGGTCGGGTTGCCGCTGCGGGTGGCGAACTGGTGGCGGAGCACCCGCCCGTCGGGCTCGATGAAGAGGACGATGGTCCCCTGCAGGTAGAGCCGCTCCTTCTCGCCGACGGTGGAGGGGACGCGGTAGTTCTGGCGCAGCGCCCGGACCACCTGGGCCAGGTACTGGTCGCCGACCGCCTCGCTCGAGTCGCCGAGCGGGTCGCCGTCGGGGCTGCCGGCGGCCAGCTCCTGCTTCATGCCGGCCAGCAGGTTCCCCAGCCGCCTCCCCCCGGGGGCGCCGGCCTTCTCGGCGGCCGGCTGCGGGGTCGCCTTGGCGGCCGGGACCGCCCGGGCGGCGGGGCCGGGCCTGGCGGCCGGTGGCGCCGGGGAAGGCTGGGCGGGCGCCTCCGGGGCGGCCTCGGCGCCGGCCGGGGCCGGCTCCTCCTTGCGCGGCAGCAGCTCCCTGGGGCGGGGCTCGCCGAGCCGGACCAGGCGCGCCGTGATGGGCTGCTGGCCGAGATCGATGACCGGGCCGCGCCCCCAGAGCGCGGCGCTGCCCAGCACCACATGGACCGCCACCGAGGCGGCCACCGCCGGCCAGATCCGGTCGCGCCGCAGCAGGGCGCTGTCGGCCAGGCCGCTCACCGCTGGGGGCGCTCCTCGGTGGTCCGGCGCGGCCGATCGCCGGGCGGGTTGGTGATCATGCCGAGGCCGGTTATGCCGGCCCGCTGCACCGTGGCCATCACCTCGACCACCACGCCGTAGGGCAGCGCCTTGTCGGCCATGAGGAACAGCTCCTTCTCCTTCTGCAGGCGGCTGTTGGCCCGCAGCACCTGCTCGAGCCGCTCGGGCGGCACGCGGGCGGCGTCCTCGCCGGCGCCGAGCCAGAGCGAGCGATCGAGCTTGATGGAGAGGACCAGCTTCTGCTCGTCGGCGTCGACCGACTTGGCCCGCACCTCCGGGAGGTCGACCTGCACGCCCTGCTGGATGAGCGGCGCCGTCACCATGAAGATGATGAGCAGCACCAGCATCACGTCGACCAGCGGGGTGACGTTGATGTCGGTGAGGGTGGTGCGGCCGCCGCCGCCGGAGGTCATGGCCACGGTCTGGACCTAGCTGAAGAAGTGACGGCGGACGATGTTGAGGAAGTCGGAGGAGAAGTTCTGCATCTCGCCGTCGAGGACGCGGATGCGCGAGACGAAGAAGTTGTAGGCCACCACGGCCGGGATGGCGGCGAAGAGGCCGACCGCGGTGGCGATGAGCGCCTCGGAGATGGGGCGGGCCACGGTGGCGAGGTTGGCGTTGCCCATCCGGTAGATGTCGTGGAAGGCGCGCATGATCCCCCAGACCGTGCCGAAGAGGCCGACGAACGGGGCGGCGCTGGCGGTGGTGCCGAGGAAGGAGACCCGCCGCTCCAGCGCCGTCACCTCGGTGGAGGAGGCCCGCTTCAGGGCCCGCTCGACGTTCTCGATCCCGCCCAGCTCCTCGCTCATGGCGGCGGCCTCACCCTCCTTGCGCTGCCGCACCTTGGAGAGCTCGACGTACCCGGCGCGGAAGACGGCGCCGATGGGCGAGGCCGGGAGCGCCTCGGCCGCGGTGTAGATGGCCTCCAGCCGCTTCGACTGCCAGAAGGCGGCCAGGAACTTCTGCGACTCCCGCTCGGCGCGCCGCAGCTGGAGCGCCTTCTTGACGATGATGGCCCAGGAGACGGCCGAGGCCCCGGCCAGCAGGAGCAGCACCCCCTGGCCGACCAGGCCGGCGCTGGAGATGATCTGGAAGTAGTCGATGCCGTCGCCCGCGGCGGCGGCGAGCGGGACGGAGGCGGCGAAGCTGGATGGCGTCATGGGTCCGAAGGGCAGGAGAAGGTTGCGGATTTCTAGCATGAACCCGCGAGCCGGCCGTATCTGCCGCCCCCGGCCGAAGGGACGGGAGGGGTGGGTGCGGTCATGTGGGTGGGACGCCGACAGCAGGGCGTGCCGCCCGTTCACGCCCGTGATAACGCCGAACGCCCTCGATCGTCCCGGAGCGACGCAACCGCCCCTATTCCTTCGGCCTCGTCCGTGGCACAACCGTTGCTGAATTCCTCCCCGTGCCGCCACGTCTGGCCGTTGAACCGGGAGCTCCAAAGACCATGCGCAACCTCGCCATCCTCTCCGCCGCCCTGCTGCCGCTCCTCGGCGGCTGCGTCGCCAACATCTGCGACTACCCGACCGCGACCATCTCCTGGAGGCTCCAGGACGCCAACGGGGTCGGCTGGACCTGCGCCGACGCCGGCGTCAGCACCGTCGACGTCTACTTCAACGGCACCGCGGTCGGCCCGCGCTTCAACTGCACCTCCTACGGGGCGGTCATCGACCTCGGCGGCATCGCCCCCGGGAGCTACGAGGCGATCGTCGAGGGGACCGACTCGAACGGGACCATCTGGAACCGCTCCAACCCCTTCACCGTGACCGTCTCCGACTGCGGCGACCGCCGCTACGCCCCGGTGCTCGGCGAGGGGCTGCTCGACATCGACTACCACTTCGGCGTCGCCGGCTCGGCCGGAGACGTCTGCCACGGCGGGTCGATGTGGTACGGGCTCTACGACGAGGTGGCCGGCTTCTACATCAGCGGCGTCGACTACAACACGCCCCAGGGACCGCCGCCCGACAACATCGTCTACCAGGACTACTACGGCTGCTACGACGCGGCCGGTGGCCGGCCCCTGCAGATCGCGGTCCCCTTCGGCACCTACACGCTGGCCTGGATCCAGGAGGTGACCAACCCGCTGTCGCCTTCTACCTACGCCGCCGTCCAGCAGGCCTGCGTCCAGCCCCCCTTCGACCTGACGGCAGCCGGCATCTCCAGCATGCCGGTGACGATGGGGCCCTACACCGCCGGCTCGGCGCGGTGCCCGGCCTACCCGTAGCCTGACGCATGGCCCGCATCGGCATCTTCGACTCCGGTGTGGGCGGCCTGACGGTGCAGCGGGCCCTGCTCGAGGCCCTGCCGGGCGCAGACACCATCTACCTCGGCGACACCGCCCGGGTCCCCTACGGCACCAAGTCGGCGGCCACCGTCACCGCCTACTCGCTGCGCAACGGCCGGGTGCTCTTCGACCGCGGCATCGACCTGCTGGTGGTCGCCTGCAACACCGCCTCGGCGGTGGCCCTCCCGGCGCTGCGGGCGGCGCTGCCGGTCCCGGTGCTCGGGGTGGTCGAGCCGGGGGCGCGGGCCGCGGCGCGGCGCTCGGTGACCGGCCGCATCGGCGTCATCGGCACCGCCGGCACCATCGGCTCGGGGGCCTACCAGGCGGCCATCCAGGCGCTGCGCCCCGACGCCGTGGTGGTGGCGCGGGCCTGCCCGCTCTTCGTGCCGCTGGCCGAGGAGGGCTGGACCGACCCTGCCGACGAGGTGGTGAGCGGGGTGGTGCGCCGCTACCTCGCGCCGCTGCGGGCCGAACGGATCGACACCCTGGTGCTCGGCTGCACCCACTACCCGCTGCTCAAGGCGGCCATCGCCGCGGCGCTGCCGGGCGTGGCCCTGGTCGACTCGGCCGAGACCGTGGCCGCCGAGGTCCTGGCGCTGCTGCCGGGGACCACCGGCCGGAGCGCCAGCCACCAGTTCCTGGTGACCGACACGCCGGAGAAGTTCCTGGCGGTGGCGGGGCGCTTCCTGGGGCGGCCGGTCGAGGCGGCCGAGCATGTCGACGTCTAGGTCTGCTAGACTCGCGAAACCAATGGCCGGCGACGTGAAAAAGATGGTTGTGGGCTTCAACCACAACATCAAGCACAAGGGGAAGATGTACCACATCCAGACCGAGGACTCGGGCCTGGAGAACCCCCACCTGATCACGCACCTCTTCGTGGGCGGCAACATCCTCGCCTCGAAGAAGACCTCCTACGCCGACATCGTCGGGGCCGACAACCTGGCCGCCGTGGTGCGCGAGCTGATGGAGGAGCAGCACAAGGAGATGCTGCGCAACCTCATCAACGGCGTCTACGACGACGTCGACGAGGCCAACTCCGCCCAGGCCGCCTCCTTCCAGCCCGGCGAGATCAAGGCCGACGGCAAGACCGTGCAGATGGCCCCCTCGATGCGCGCCGAGACCCGCGGCGGCATGAAGCCGGTGGCCGCCCCGCCGCCGCAGAGGGTGCTCCCGCCCGAGGTGCTGGCGGCCCGCCAGGAGCCGGCCCCGGTGCTGCGCAACGACGGCGCCGAGACCCTCTTCGGCGAGGACCTGATCAGCGAGAAGAGCCTCGACGAGGTGATCCTCTCCTACCTGGCCGAGGACCTGGGCGATCGCAGGTGATCGAGGGGCCTGCTCCGAGGCCCGCGGGCCGACGATGATCCAGCTCTTCCACGTCAGCAAGGAGTACCCGGGCGAGCCGCCTGCCCTCTCCGACGTGACCCTCGAGGTCGGCAAGGGCGAGTTCGTCTTCTTGACCGGCCCCTCCGGCGCCGGCAAGTCGACGCTGCTCAAGCTGATCTTCTGCGCCGAGGCCCCCAGCGCCGGCCAGCTGCTGCTCTTCGGCCGCAACGTGGCGCGGGTCTCGCCCGGCGAGATCCCCTGGGTGCGCCGCCACATCGGCGTGGTCTTCCAGGACTTCAAGCTGCTGCCGGAGCGGACCATCGGCGAGAACGTGGCCCTGCCGCTCGAGGTCCGCTCGCTGCCGCGCCGCGAGATCCGCAAGAAGGTGCAGGGGCTGCTGCGCTCGGTAGGGCTGGAGCACCGGGCCGACAAGTTCCCGCCCTCGCTCTCCGGCGGCGAGCAGCAGCGGGTGGCGGTGGCGCGGGCGCTGGCGGCCGATCCGGCGCTGCTGCTGGCCGACGAGCCGACCGGCAACCTCGACGGCGATCGGACCCTGGAGGTGATGGAGCTGCTGGCCGCGGCCAACGCCCGCGGCACCACCGTGGTGATCGCCACCCACGACCGGACCCTGCTGGCCCGCTACACCCGCCGGGTGGTGGCGCTGGAGCGCGGCCGGCTGGTCTCCGACGGCGACTCGATCCGCCAGCCCGGGGAGCGCGCGCCGTGATGCGCCGCCCCGTCGAGGCCTTCCGCCGCGCCTTCGCCGCGCTGGTGCGCAGCCCCTACCTGACGCTCACCGGTGTCGCCACCATCTACGTGGCCGTGCTGTCGATGGGGCTGGTGGCGGCGGCGCTCGGCACCGGCGAGAAGCTGCTCAAGGCCTGGGCCGGCGAGGTGCGGATCTCGGTCTACCTGGCGCCGGGGGCCGACCTCGAGCGGGCCGGCGTGGCGGTCGCGGCGCTGGCGCCGGGGCGGGCCGTCGAGGCCATCCCGGCCGCCGAGGGGTTGCGGCGGCTGGCGGAGGGGCTGGGCGAGGAAGGGAAGCTGCTCGACGGCGTCGGGCCCGACGCCATCCCCGACTGCCTCGAGGTGGCGGTGCCGGGCATCTCCCTCGAGGAGGCCCGGGCGCTCTCGACCCGGCTGCGCGAGGTGCCAGGAGTGGCCGACGTCGACTACGGCACCGCCTGGCTGGAGCGGCTCGAGACCTTCCTGCGCCGCGCCCGCGCCGCCGGCCTGGCCCTGCTGCTCGGGCTCGGGCTGGCCACCGCGGTGCTGGTCTCCAACACGCTGCGGCTGGCCGTCTACGCGCGGCGCGAGGAGATCGAGATCATGAAGCTGGTGGGGGCCACCGACGCCTTCGTGGCCGCCCCCTTCCTGCTCGAGGGGCTGCTGCAGGGTGCCCTGGCCGGCGGGCTGGCCGCCGGAACGCTGCTGGGGCTCGAGGCGGCGCTGCTGCCGCGCCTGCTCGCCGCGCTCGGCCCGCTCGCCTCGATCCCGGGCGGCGCGGCGGTCGGCTGGCCGCTGCTGCTCGGCCTCGCCGGGGGCGGCGCCACCATCGGCCTCCTGGCCAGCGGGCTGGCCATCCTCCGCTTCCTGCGCCGCGCCTGACCGCCCCGTGCTGGCCGCCCCCGCCGCCCTCGCCCTGCTCCTCTCCATCGACCCGAGGGCGCAGCTCTCCACGCTGGAGCGGCGGCGCGAGGCCGAGGCCCAGGCGGCCCGGCTGCTCGCCGACCAGGAGCGCTCGGTCTTCGACGAGCTGCAGCAGGCCGAGGAGGCGGTGGGCCGGGCCCAGCAGGAGCTGGCCCGCGTCGAGCACGAGCGGGTGGCCGCCGAGCGGGCCCGGGTGGCCGCGGCGACCGCCGAGGCGGAGGCGGCGGCCCGGCTGCGGGGGCGGCTCGACGAGCTGCGCCCCCGCCTGGCGGCCCGGGCGCGGCAGGGGCGGGCCGGGGAGCTGGCGGTGCTGGCCTCGGCCCCGACGCTGGGGGAGCTGGTGAAGCGGCGCTACCTGCTCGACCGGATCCTGCGCCGCGACGCCACGCTGGTGGGCGGGGCGCGCGCCGCCTGGGGTGAGCGCGAGCGGGCCCGGGCGACCAGCCAGGCCGAGGCGGCGCGGCTGGCGGCCACCGCCGAGGCGCTGCGGGAGGTGCGGGCCACCTCGCGGGCCCGGCGCGAGGAGCGGGAGTCGCTGCTGGCGGCGCTGCGGACGGCGCGCGGCTTCCACGAGCGAGCCGCGGCCGAGGCGACCACCCAGGCCAGGGCGCTGGCCGCCTTCGTCGCCACCCTGCCGGCGCGCGGCGAGGTCCGGGCCGGCCAGGGCGGCTTCGCGGCGCGGCGCGGGAAGCTGCGCCTCCCAAGCCCCGGGCCCGTCACCGTCACCTTCGGCAAGGTGGTCAACCCTGCGCTTCAACACCGTGACCGTGCAGCACGGCCTCGACGTCGAGGCCCCACCCGGCGCCCCGGTTGCGGCGGTGGCGCCGGGGCGGGTGGTCCACGCCGGCTGGTTCAAGGGGTACGGCAACCTGGTGATCGTCGACCACGGCGACGGCTACCACAGCCTGGTGGCCCACCTGGCCTCGATGCGGACCGCCATGGGCGAGGACGTGGCGGCCGGCGACATGCTCGGCACGGTGGGCGACTCCGGCTCCCTGAAGGGGCCCTACCTCTACTTCGAGCTGCGCGAGAAGGGGCGCCCGGTCGACCCGCGCCCCTGGCTGGAGCCCGGCCCCTGACCCGGGGCCGTTTTCGCTCTACACTCCCGTTCATGCGCAAGAAGCTCGTCCGGGGCCTCCTCGCCGCGCTGCCGATCGGCGCCGCCTTCCTGCTGGGACTCTCCTTCGACCACGTGGCCCAGGCCGCGCGGAAGCCGGAGCGCTACCGGCCGCTCGACGCCTTCGCCGCGGTCCTCGGCCACGTCGAGAACGGCTACGTCGAGGAGGTGAGCCAGCAGGAACTGGTCTACGGGGCCATCGAGGGGATGATGAGCCGGCTCGACCCCCACTCGGTCTTCATGCGCCCCGAGCTCTTCAAGGCGATGCGCGACGAGACCAGCGGCGAGTTCGACGGGCTGGGGCTGGAGCTGACCATCCGCAACGAGCAGCTGCTGGTGATCTCGCCCATGGCCGACTCGCCGGGGGAGCGGGCCGGGATCCTCCCCGGTGACCGGCTCCTCTCCATCGACGGGGCCTCGACGCGCGAGCTCTCGCTGGTCGAGGCCGGGCGCCGGCTCAAGGGGCCGGTCGGCAGCAAGGTGGTGCTGGAGGTGATGCGCGACGGCTTCAACTCGCCGCAGAAGCTCACCCTGCTGCGCGACCGGGTCCAGGTGCAGAGCGTCGACTGGCGCGTGCTCGACGGCCAGCGCCGCTACGTCTACGTCCGCATCAAGGCCTTCCAGGATCGGACCGATCGGGCCCTGCGCAAGGCGCTCGACGAGGCCCGCGGCGCCGTCCACGGCGAGCTGCGCGGGCTGGTGCTCGACCTGCGCAACGACCCGGGCGGCCTGCTCGACCAGGCGGTGCGGGTGGCCGACACCTTCCTCTCGAGCGGCATCATCGTCACCACCGAGGGGCGCAACCGCCGCACCGTCGAGGTGGAGAAGGCGCACGAGAAGGAGACCGAGCCGAACTACCCGCTCATCGTGCTGGTCAACAAGGGGACGGCCAGCGCCAGCGAGATCGTGGCCGGTGCCCTGCAGGACCACCGCCGCGCCGTCATCATGGGGACGCAGACCTTCGGCAAGGGCTCGGTGCAGTCGATCATCGAGCTGGAGGACGGGGCCGGGCTGAAGCTGACGGTGGCCCGCTACTACACGCCGCGCCACCGCTCCATCCAGGAGCTCGGCGTCACCCCCGACGTGCTGGTGGCCGACGCCGCGGCCCCGCCGCGCGACGACGGCCTCGCAGAGAAGGACCTGAAGCGCCACCTGCGCAACGACGGCGGCGCCGGCGAGCGCCCTCGCGCGCCGGCGCAGGGGCCCGGCGAGGACTACCAGCTGCGCACCGCGCTCGACTACCTGAAGGCGGTCGACATCTTCAAGGGCGGCGAGGCCGGCCCCGGCGCGCCCGCCCGCGGCCAGTGAACAGGGCAGCGCCCCCGACCGCTGCCCGGGTTTCGGTCACTCGCTGGACCCGGCCGGGGCCTCGTTCGCGGCGGCGGCCTGATAAACGCCAGCGATGACAAGCGCTTGCGCGTTTGACATTTCGGTCTGGATCAGTAAAGTACGCGCGGCCTCGGTCTTTCTGTCGAGAGGGCCGTCGCCACACCCAACTGCAACGAGATGGAGCGAGTCGGCCGCGGGCGCGCGCCGGCTACGGATAGGTCATACATGAGCACTCTGGAGCTGTCGGTCTTCGTCGCCTACTCGCTGCTGCTGCTGGTGCTCTCCATCTACGGGTCCCACCGGATCCGGATGGCGTACCTGCACTACCGGCACAAGTACCGCCTGCCCACCCCGGCCGGCCGGTTCGCCCAGCTGCCGCGCGTCACCGTCCAGCTCCCCATGTTCAACGAGCTCTGCGTCGCCGAGCGGGTCATCGACTCGGCCTGCGCGCTCGACTACCCGCGTGACCTGCTCGAGATCCAGGTGCTCGACGACTCGACCGACGAGACCCAGGGGATCGCCCGGGCCGCGGTGGAGCGCTGGCGGGCCCGCGGCGTCGACATCGTCTACGTCCACCGCGTCAACCGCCAGGGCTTCAAGGCCGGCGCGCTGGAGCACGGCCTCACCACCTCCAAGGGCGAGTTCGTGGCGGTCTTCGACGCCGACTTCCTGCCGCCCGCCGACTACCTGCTCCGCTCCATCCACCACTTCACCGACCCGAAGGTCGCGGTGGTGCAGGCGCGCTGGGGCCACCTCAACCGGGACCACTCGCTGCTGACCAGGGCCCAGGCCATCTTCCTCGACGGCCACTTCATGGTGGAGCACTCGGCGCGCAGCCGCTCGGGGCGCTTCTTCAACTTCAACGGCACCGCCGGCATGTGGCGCCACGCCGCCATCATCGACGGCGGGGGCTGGCAGCACGACACCCTCACCGAGGACCTCGACCTCTCCTACCGGACCCAGGTCAAGGGCTGGCGCTTCGTCTTCCTGCCCGACGTGGTGGCCCCGGCCGAGCTGCCCGAGGACATGAACGCCTTCAAGGCGCAGCAGCACCGCTGGGCCAAGGGCTCCATCCAGGTGGCGCTCAAGCTCTGGCCCATGCTGCGCAAGGCCGGCCTGGCGCCCGAGCAGAAGAAGGAGGCCTTCTTCCACCTCACCGCCAACATCGCCTGGGTGGTGATGATCCCGCTCGCCAACCTGCTCCCCATCTCCTGCGTGGTGCGCGTCTCCCACGGCTGGTTCGAGGTGCTGCTGGTCGACCTGCCCTTCTCGGTGCTGGCGACGCTCTCGGTGATGATGTTCTACGCCATCAGCCAGGCCGAGCAGGGGGCCAGCTGGTGGCAGCGCGTCAAGCACCTGCCCTTCGTGATGGCGCTCGGCATCGGGCTCTCGGTCAACAACGCCCGCGCCGTGGTCGAGGCGCTGATGGGCTACGAGACCGGCTTCGTCCGCACCCCCAAGGCGGGCGTGGGCGGGCCGGCGGTCAAGAAGTCGAAGCGGGGCGCCTACCGGGCCATGGCCACCTTCCAGCCGCTGGTCGAGCTGGGGCTGGCCGCCTACATGACCTACGGCATCGCCTACCTGGTCGAGCGGGAGGTCTACTACTCGATCCCCTTCCTGGTGCTCTTCCAGGTCGGCTTCGGCTACGTGGCGCTCTCCTCGATCTCCGAGGCGCTGCGCGGCACGGTGGTCCGCTGGGCCCGCGTCTTCACCCCGGCTCCCAATCCCGAGTAGCGGTCAGCGCAGCACCTTCTCGTAGACGGTGACGCCGCCCTCGAGGCGGCCCACCGCCGCGTAGCCGAGCCGCTCCCAGAACCCCTCGACCTCGCGGTTCTCGTCGGCGACCGAGAGCCGGAGCAGGCCGCTGCCGGCCGCGGCCAGCGCCGCCTCGAGCGCCGCCATGGCCTCGCGCCCCAGCCCGCGCCCCTGCAGCGCCTCGCGCACCAGCAGCAGCCCGAGGTGGGCCGTGCCCGGCTCGGGCTGGTCGAGCCAGAGGTCGAGCAGCGCCGCCGGCAGGCCACCGATACGGAGCGTGAAGAGGTAGAGCCGCCGCAGCGGGTCGGCCTCGGCCTCGTCGAGCAGCCGCGCCGCCGCGTCGGCGCCGGCCGGGGCCCCCTCGGTCCGCTCGAAGTAGCCGGGGCTGCCGTCGAGGCAGGCCTGCAGGGCGCCCGCCGTGGCCCGCGTCACCTCGGCCACCTCGAGCCGGGCCGTGGGGGCCAGCGCCGGGGCCGGGAGCGACACGCCGCTCAGCCCTCCAGCCCGAGCAGGCGGCGGGCCACGGGGTCCACGAGCGACGCGGCCACGGCGTCGGGGTGGATGGCGGCCAGGGTGGGGAGGTCGAAGTTGCCGGTGGCGACGCAGAGCACGCTGCAGCCGATCTCGCGGGCGGCGGCCACGTCGCGGGGGGTGTCGCCGATGATCAGCACCTCGGCCGGGTCGACGTCGCGCCCCAGCGCCGTCGAGACCCTGGCCACCGCCGCCGCCACCAGGTGGGCCCTGGCCTCGCCGTCCTCGGCGAAGCCGTGCATCCCGGCCGGCGACCAGTCGAAGTAGCCGTCGAGCCCGGCGTGGCCGAGCTTGAGCCGGGCCCCGAGCGCCAGGTTGCCGGTGCAGAGCCCGAGCGCGGCGCCGCGGGCCTGCAGGGCGCCGAGGGTGGCGGCCGCGCCGGGGAGGACCCGGAAGGCCGGCGAGTCGAGCTCGCCGGGGAGGTGCGCGAGGTAGCGGGCCAGGATGCCGTCGGCCAGGCCGGCCTCCCAGGCCAGCCCGGAGAGGGCCAGGGCCTCGCGGACGATCAGCTTGTCGGTCATGCCGTCGAACTTCATCTCGGCCACGCCCTCGACGACCGGCCCGGTCAGCTCGGCCATGGCCCGGTTGAAGGCACGGCGCCCGGCCCCGCCGGCGCGCAGCAGCGTGCCGTCGATGTCGAAGAGGTAGGCGGCGAACCGGCTCACTCGAAGAGCGCCTCGACGAACTCGGCCGGGGAGAAGGCCTGGAGGTCGGCCACGGTCTCGCCGACGCCGACCCAGCGGACCGGCAGCTTCAGCTCGTCGCAGATGCCGATGATGACGCCGCCCTTGGCGGTGCCGTCGAGCTTGGTGAGCGCCAGCCCGGTCACCTGCAGCGCCTCGTGGAACTGGCGCGCCTGGGCGATGGCGTTCTGGCCGCTGGTCGAGTCGAGCACCAGCAGCACCTCGTGGGGGGCGCCCGGGGCGGCCTTGGCGATGACCCGCTTCACCTTCTTCAGCTCCTCCATGAGCGGGGCCTTGGTGTGGAGCCGGCCGGCGGTGTCGCAGAGCACCACGTCGGCCTTGGACGCCACGCCCTGCTGCACCGCCTCGAAGCAGACGCTGGCCGGATCGGCGCCGTCCTTGCCGCGCACCACCGGCGCCCCCACCCGGCCGGCCCAGACCTCGAGCTGCTCGCCGGCGGCGGCGCGGAAGGTGTCGCCGGCGCCGAGCACCACCTGGTGGCCGGCCCCCTTCAGCTTGGCGGCCAGCTTGCCGATGGTGGTGGTCTTGCCCGAGCCGTTGACGCCCACCACCATCACCACCCAGGGGCGGGCCTCGCCGGGTGCGAAGGGGGGCAGGGCGGCGGCGGCGCCGTCGAGCGCCAGGATGCGGGTGATCTCGGCGCGCAGCGCCAGCCTGAGCTGGGCCGGGTCGGAGAGCGTCCTGGCCCGGACCTTGGCGCGGACCGTCTCGAGCAGCGAGGTGGCGGTCTTGACGCCGATGTCGGCGGTGAAGAGCAGCTCCTCGAGCTCGGCGAGCACCTGGTCGTCGATGGCGCGGCCGCCGCCGAGCAGGCCGTTCAAGCGCGCCATGAAGCCGCCGCGGGTCTTCTCGAGCCCCGCCGAGAGCGTCTTGCCGGCCTCGGCCTGCGCCTTGACCCGCTGTGCCGCGAGCGCCGCGGCCCTGGCCGCCTCGGCCTCGGCGGCGGCGCGGGCCGCCTCCTCGCTGGCCCGCGCTTCGGCCGCCTCGCGCTCCTGGCGCCTGCGCTCCTTGTCGAGCCGCTCCTGCTCCTTCTTCTGCCGGTAGGCCTCCTTGCGGGCCTCCTCGTCGAGGGGCGCGGCCGGCTCGGCGGCCCGTGGGGCGCGCGCCGGGGCGGGTGAGGGCGCCGCGAGGGGCACGCCGGGAGCGGGCCGGGCGGGTGGGGCGGCCGGCGGCGTCGGCGAGGTGGCGTCGGCGCCGGGGGCGCCCTTGCGGTTGCGGCGTAGCAGGCGGAGCCCGGCGAAGCCGAGCAGCAGGACCACGGCGGCGACCACGCCCATTCCGGCGAGGTCGTTCGCTGCGAAGTCGAGGAGGGGGGTCACGGTGCGGGCTCCCGAAAGGAAACGCTCGAGGGGTCGAGGGTATATGGCCCCCGGCGCGAGGGTGTCAAACAGACGCCTCAGGCCATGGAGATGACGACCTTGCCCAGGTGATCTCCGGTGCCGAAGCGCCGCAGCGCCCCGGCCGCGTCGGCGAAGGGGAAGGGGCCGTCGATCACCGGCACGAGCTGACCGGCCAGGAAGAGCTCGCCCAGGTAGCCGAGGTCCTTGTTGGGCTTCAGGGCGACGATGCGGAGCTGCTTCTCGAGGAGCCGCCGAACCAGGGGACCAAGGACCAGGGTCTGCAGCAGGCGCGGCATGCTCCCGCCGACGGTGACGTAGGTGCCCCCGGGGCGCAGGGCCCGCGCGTAGGCCCAGGGCGAACGATTGGACTTCACGTCGAGGATCAGGTCATAGCGCTCGCCACCGCTGGTGAAGTCCTCCACGGAGAAGTCGATGACGTGGTCGGCGCCCAGGCTGCGCAGGAGTTCCAGCTTTCCGGGCTTGTCGACCGCGGTCACCTCGACACCGAGCAGCTTGGCGATCTGCAAGGCGATGGTCCCGACGCCACCGCCCGCCCCGTTCAAGAGCAGCCTCTGGCCAGCCCTCAGCCGCCCCACGTCGATGAGCCCCTGCACCGCCAGCATCCCGGCCTGCGGGAGGCTGGCGGCCTGCACGAAGGTCATGCCGGGAGGCTTGGGCGCCAGGCCGGTCTCCGGCGCAGAGACGTACTCCGCGAAGCCGCCGAAGCCGCTCCCGCAGAGATCGCCGTAGACGGCGTCGCCGGTTCGGAACTTCGTCACCTGGCTCCCCACCGCCGCCACGAGGCCGGAGACGTCACAGCCGAGGATCTTCACCTTGGGCGTGAGGAGTCCGAACATCAGGCGATCGACCAGCGAGGCGCCCTGGAGCATCCCCCAGTCCCAGTCGTTGACGGAGGCGGCATGGACGCGAACCAGGACCTCGTGGGGCCCGGGCGAAGGGGTGTCGGTCTCCTTCCACGACAGGACATCGGGGGTGCCATAGCGATCCCTGGTCAGCGCCTTCATCTGCGAGGGGGGCACGGGTGTCCACCGATCGTTCGAGCCAGAGCGCGCACCATACGGTGAAGCTGCGCGGCCTCACAACAGCGACAGCTGCCCTCTCGGCTGGCGGCGGCTTCGGTGGGCGCCAGCCGGCACCGGCTCCAGCCACCTCACGTCGGTGGAGCGGCTCAGGCCGCCGTCGACTCGCGGGCCCGCTCGGAGAGCCGCACCGAGACCAGCTTGGAGACGCCCGGCTCCTCCATGGTCACCCCGTAGAGCGTGTCGACCATCTCCATGGTCCGCTTGTTGTGGGTGATGAGGATGAACTGCGAGGTCTTCGACATCTCCTTGACGATGTCGTTGTAGCGGCCGACGTTGGCGTCGTCGAGCGGCGCGTCGACCTCGTCGAGCAGGCAGAACGGCGTCGGCTTGATGAGGAAGATGGCGAAGATGAGCGCCACCGCGGTGAGCGCCTTCTCGCCGCCGGACAGCAGGTTGACGCTCTGCAGCTTCTTGCCGGGCGGCTGCGAGAAGATCTCCACGCCGGCCTCGCCGTCGCTGCCGTCGTCCTGGGTCAGCACCAGCCCGGCGCGCCCGCCGTTGAAGAGGCGCGGGAAGACCTGCTGGAACTTCTCGTTGACCCGGTCGAAGGTCTCGCGGAAGCGCTCGCGGCTGGCCCGGTTGATCTTGACGATGGCGACCCGGAGGTCCGCCATCGAGCCCTCGAGGTCGGCCTTCTGGGCGGTCATGAAGGCGTGGCGCGAGGCCAGCTCGTCGTACTCCTCGATGGCGGTGAGGTTGATGGCCCCCATCCGCTCGGCCTGCCCCTTGAGCTCGTCGAGCCGCTCGCGCTCGGCCTCGCCGGGCGGCCGCTCCAGGTGGAAGCGGGCCAGCTCGTGCTTGAGCTCGGCCTGGCAGCGCTCGCGGGTCTGCTCCTCCAGGTGGGCGCGCTCCAGGGTCTGCTCGCGCACCGTGAGGGACGACTCCGAGATCTCGCTGCGCAGCCCCTCGACGCGGGCGCGCAGGTCGCGCACCTCGGCGTCGCGGGCCCGGCCAGCGGCCTGCAGCCCCTCGTGGACGCTCCTGGCGTCGGCCAGCCAAGCCTGCACCTGGGCCAGGTCGGCGCCGAGCCGGCCCAGGTCGATGCGGGTCCCCTCGACGCGGCCGCGCAGCTCGCCGGCGCGGGCGTTCTGCTCGGAGAGGGCGGTGAAGATGCGGGCCCGCCGCTCCTCGACCTCGCGCCGGGCGTCCTCGATGCGGCGCAGCGCGCCGCCGATCGACTCGCGCCGCTCCGAGTCGGCCGCCACCTTGACCTTGAGGTTGAGCACCTCGGAGGTCGCCTGGTCGGCGCGGCCGCGCAGGCCGTCGAGCCGCTCCAGCGCGGCCCGGGCCCGGTCCTCGCAGCGGGAGACCTCGGCCTCGGCGGTGGCCGCGGCGAGGCGGTGCTCCTCCTCCTCGCGCGAGAGGCCGGCCAGGGCCTCCTCGAGCTGGTGGCGCTCCACCTCCACCTGCCCGAGCCGCTGCGCCGCCCGCTCCAGCTCCTCGCCGAGGCGGGCCAGGTCCTTCTCCTGGTCGAGGAGCGCCAGCTCCTTGTCGCGGCCGTCCTTGTCGAGCGACTTGAGCGCCGCCTCGAGCTGCAGCAGGCGGGTCTGCAGGGTGCGGTGGCGCTCCTGGGCCAGGGCGAAGTCGGCCTCGAAGGTGCGGACCGTCTCCTCCAGCTCCTGCACCTCGCGCCGCCGCTGCAGCGCGCCGTGCCCCTCGCCCTCGAGCGGGCCGCCGGTGACCACGCCCGAGGGATCGAGCACCTCGCCGTCGAGCGTGACCAGGGTGCGCTTCGGGTCGGAGGCCTGCCAGAGCTCCAGCGCCGAGGGCAGGTCGCGGACGATGAGCGCATCCCCGAGCAGGAAGCGGACCACCTTGTCGTAGGAGGGGTCGTACTTGACGACGTCGATGGCGTTGGCCACCACGCCGGGATGGCCGGCCGCCTCGGGCAGCCAGCTGGCCGGGTCCTTGAGCCGGGCCATGGGGATGAGCGAGGCCCGCCCCTCGGCGGCGGTCTTGAGGTAGTCGATCGCCTCGACGCCCTGCGAGTGGCTCTCGACGATGACGTACTGGAGCCGCTCGCCCAGCACCGCCTCGATGGCGTTCTCGAACTCGGGGGAGGAGGAGACCACGTCGGCCACCAGGCCGAAGATGCCCCGGTCGCGCCCCTCGGCCTGGCCGGCGCGGGTCATGATGGAGCGGACGCCGCGGCCGTACCCCTCGTAGTTGCGCAGCACCTCGAGCAGGGTCTGCAGCCGGGAGCGCTTGTCCTGCAGCTCCTCGCGCAGGGTGATGAGCTTGGCCTCGTTCTGGATGAACTCGGAGCGGGTCCGCTCCAGCAGCTCCTCCTGGGCCCCGCGCTGCTCCTCGAGCCGCAGCTTGAGCTGCCGGGTCTGGCCGAGCTTCTCGGCGTACTGCGAGCGGGAGCCGTCGAGGCGGGTGGTGCGGTCGGCCAGCTCGCCGGCCTCGCCGCGGTTCCGCTCGTGGCGGGACTTGACGTCGAGCCGCTGCCGCTCGATCTGGGCCAGCTGGCTCCGGTGGCCGGTGGCGAGGTTGAGCGCGGCGGCGGCGGCGGCGCGGGCCTGGTCGACCTCCCCCTGCGCCTGCCCCTGCTCCCGTCCCAGCTCGCGGATGGCCACCTCGGCCTCGCCGAGCCGGGCGTCGTCGGCGGTGGTGAGCGAGGTGAGGTCGTCGCGCTGGCGCAGCAGCGCCTCGCGCTCGGCGGCCAGCCCCTCGGCCTGGGCCTTGAGGGCCTCGACCTCGACGGCCTGGGCCTGGGTGCGCTCGCCGATCTGCTCGAGCTCGCGCCCGGCCGCCTCCACCGAGACCTCGGAGACGCGGGCGGCGCTGGAGAGCTCGTGCTCCCGGCCGGTCAGCTCGGCGAGCCGGGCCTCGCTCTCGGCCAGCCGGCTGCGGTCGACGTCGGTGGCCGCCTCCAGCTCGGCGAGGCGGGTGGCCAGCTCGGCCTCCTCGGTGCGGGCGGTGGCGAGCCGCTCCTCGGCGGCGCGGCGGGTCGCGGTCAGCTCGAGGTAGCGGGCCGCGGCGGTGGCCAGCTCCAGCTCGCGGATCTGCCCCTTGAGCGCCTTGTACTTCTCGGCGCGGCGGGCCTGGCGGTTGAGGCTCTCCAGCTGCTTGCCGAGCTCCTGCACCAGGTCGGCCACCCGGGTGAGGTTCTGGGTGGTGGCCTCCATCTTCCGCTCGGCCGCCTCGCGCCGCTTCTTGTACTTGGTGATGCCGGCCGCCTCCTCGATGATGGCGCGCCGGTCCTCGGGGCGGGCCGAGACGATCTGGCCGATGCGCCCCTGCTCGACGATCGAGTAGGCGGTGCGGCCGATGCCCGAGCCGAAGAAGATGTCGTTGACGTCGAGGAGCCGTGCCGTCACCCCGTTGATCAGGTACTCCGACTCGCCGGTCCGGTAGAGCCGGCGCCCCACCGTGATCTCGCCGAAGCCCTGGTACTGGGCCGGCAGCTCGCTGGGGCGGTCGTTGATGAAGGTGAGGATCACCTCGGCGATGGAGAGCGGCGGCTTGGTCTCCGAGCCGTTGAAGATCACGTCCTCCATGGAGCGGCCGCGCAGCTGGCGCGCCGACTGCTCGCCGAGGACCCAGCGGATGGCATCGGCCACGTTCGACTTGCCGCAGCCGTTCGGACCGACCACGCCGGTGACGCCGTCGTCGAAGACGACCACCGTCCGGTCCATGAACGACTTGAAGCCGACCACGTCGAGCCGCCTGATTCTCATGGCACGGCGATATCACGCCCCCTCCGCGGTTTCAATACAAGCCATTGAACACGCTGGGGAATCCCGGGAACTTGACGTCGCTTCCGGGGGGCGGTGCCCGAATTCGCCCATCGTTCCGCCGCGTTACGTGACAAGCCATGTCATGTCACGGTTCGGCCGCCTTCCGTCCCGAATGTGCTCTAGACTCCACGGCGATGCGCCTCCTCGGTCCGCTGCTCCGCAACGTCGCGCTGGCGCTGGCGCTGGTCGGCCTCCTCGACTGGTGGCTCGGCACCTCGGCGATGCCGCTCACCGCCGAGCAGGTCGAGCTGCTGGCGGTCTCCTTCGTCTTCTCCCTGGTCGCCGAGGTGGCGCTGATCGGCCTCGCCCTCTCGGCGCTGACCCGGTCGCTGCGGCGGGCCCTGGCGGTGGAGGAGCCGACCAGCGACCAGGAGGCCGCGGCCCTCGCCACCGCCGCCCACCGCGTCCCGGCCGGCGGGGCGCTGGCCGCCAGCGTGGTCGGCAGCCTCGGCGCCGCGGCCAGCATGGTGGTGATGCGCAAGGCCGGCCTCCCGGCCGACCTGGCCATGGCCCAGGCCGGGGTCGGGGTGGCCAGCGCCATCCTCGGCGCCATGGCCATCTACGCGCTCTGCGCCTCGGCGATCGGGTCGGCGCTGGAGCAGCTCGGCCCGCGCGCCGAGGGCGGGCTGCGCGGGACGGTGCGGGGGAAGATCCTGCTGGTCTGCTTCGGGCTCAACACCGTCGGCCTGCTGCTCTTCGCCGCCACCGGCTACGTTCACTACCGCGTCGACATCGACCAGGAGTACGTGGCGGCGGCCCAGCGGGCCCAGCAGAGCGCGCTCCGGCTCCAGGCCGGGCGGGCCGGCCCCGCCATGGTGGAGCAGGTCTGGTCGATCACCTCGGCCCCCGCGGCCCTGGTCGCCCCCGGGGGGATCATCGAGGCCCGCATCGGCTCGGGCGAGGCGCCCTTCGCCAGGGCCGGCGCGGCCCCCGGCACGGTCCGGCTCGCCGACGGGTGGCTGGTCTCGTCGCGCGTCCCCTCGGGCGGGCTGGTGGTGAGCTGGCTCTCCGAGGCCCCGCTGCGCGAGCGGCGGCGCGCCTACTGGTCCTCGCTCGCCTCCACCAGCCTCTTCGTCTACCTGGCCACGGCGCTGATGGCCTTCGTGGCGGCGCGCTCCATCACCAACCCGCTCCGGGCGCTGGGGCGGGCCGCCGGGCGCATCGCCTCGGGCGACCTGACCACCTCGCCGGCCGCCACCTCCCGCGACGAGGTCGGGTTGCTGGCGGCCGACTTCAAGCGCATGGCCGAGGGGCTCAAGGTGCTGGTGGTCGACGTCCAGGACGCCAGCCACGGGGTCTCGCACGGCGCCCGCGAGGCCAGCGCCATCGGCGAGCGGGTCCGCGTCGGCGCCCAGGGGCAGCACGGCGGCGTGGTGGCGGTGCAGGCCGCCGTCGAGGCCATGGAGGGCTCGGTGGCCCAGGTCTCGCGCGGCGTCGGCTCGCTGTCGGAGTACGTCTCGTCGACCACCACGGCGGTCGGCGAGATGGCCGCCGCGCTCGAGGAGGTGCGCCGCAAGGGGGCCGAGCTCGACCGGACCATGGACACCGCGCTGGAGGACGTCGACCAGCTGGCCGGGGCCGGGCGCGAGGCCGAGGCGACGCTGGGCGAGCTGGAGACGCTGGCCGGCCACGCCACCGGCACGCTGGCCTCGGTCAAGGCCTCGATGTCCGCGCTGGAGCGGGCCGCGGCCGAGAGCCAGGCCAACGCCGCGCTGGTGGCCGAGATGGCCGAGCGCTCCGGTGGGGTGGTCGAGGAGACGGTGCACGGCATTGAGACCCTGCGGTCCGCGGTCTCCGACGCCCACCACCGCATCGCCGCGCTGGGGCGCCGCTCCGACGACATCGACCAGGTGGTCGACTTCATCTCCGAGGTGGCGGGGCGGACCAACCTGCTCTCGCTCAACGCCTCGATCATCGCCTCGCAGGCCGGCGAGCACGGCAAGGCCTTCGCGGTGGTGGCCGACCAGATCCGCGACCTGGCCTCGCAGATCGCCCGGTCGACCAAGTCGATCGGCGACATCATCCACGCCGTCCGCGAGGACGTCGAGGCCACCGCGGCGCTCATCGACCGGGGCGACGCGCTGGCGGTGGAGGGGGTGCAGCTGGCGCGCAACTCGCTGGAGGCGCTCGGGCAGATCCAGCGCACCACCGCGCTCGGCACCCAGGCGGCCGGCGAGATCAAGGCGGCGGTGGAGGTGCACGCCGGCTCCTCGCGCGACCTCTCCGACCTGGTCGAGTCGGTGGCGAGCGGCTCCAAGGCGGTGACCGGGGCCGTGCAGCTGGTGGGGCGGAGCGTCGCCGCGGTCGGCTCGGTATCACGGAGCGTCAACGCCCTGGCGGAGCAGGTGGCGCACGCGCTGGAGGACCAGGCCGGCCAGGGGCGCAAGCAGATGGACAACCTGGTGAGGCTGGAGCGGATGATCAGCGAGATCACCCGCGCCGTGGAGGCGCACAGCCAGGCGACGCGGCGGGTGCGCGAGGCCCTCGGGGACCTCTCCACCACCACCGGCGACCACGAGCTGGCGGTCGAGGGGCTCTCCGGCGTGGCCGACCGGTTCGGGAACCTGGCCCGGGAGCTGGCCGAGCGGGTCGGGCGGTTCCGGGTCTAGGGCGCCCCCGCCCCCGCGGCCCGGGCCTGCGGGTGACCCAGACTGCCGAAGACCTGGAGCCCGTAGGTCCCGTCGACGGAGCGCGCCCCGGCCAGCGAGGCGTCGAGCACCGCGACGAAGCCCTTGTTCTCGGGCTTCGAGGTGAAGGCCGGCGCCAGCTTGAGGCGCGCCTTCCCGAAGAGCGGCGCGTACTCGAGCCGCGGCTGCCAGGCGAAGTAGAGCCCTTCGCCGGTCAGCTCGACGTCGCCGCCCGAGGCCGACAGCTTCTCGAAGGTCCCCTTGCCGTCCTTGAGCACCAGCTCGACGGCGATCTCGCCGAACTTCGCGGGCGGCAGGGTCAGCAGGCCCGCGCCCGGGACGTTGAGCTTGCCCGCCGTGAGCCCCGCCTCCTTGACCTGCAGCGAGAGCCGCCCCTCGGCCTTGCCCTTCTCGTCCCCCGGCAGCTGGAGCTGGGCCGAGCCGGTCACCAGGCCGGTCAGGTCGACCCCCAGCGCCTGGCGCAGCGGCAGCGCCCGGCCCAGGTCGACCGCCTCGACCGCGGCCCGGACCTCCTGCGGCCCCGCGGCCAGGTCGAAGGCCCCGCTCACCCGCCCCTCGTAGAGCCAGGCGTCGACTGCCACCCGGCGGTGGCCGGTGAGCAGGGCCCAGAGCGGCAGGGTGAGGTCGACGCGGTCGAGCGGGATGGTGAGCCCGGCCTTGTCCTTGAGGGTCACCTCGCGCAGCGAGATCCCGACCAGGCCGGCCGAGCCGGTCTCGGCCGCCTCCAGCAGCCAGCCGCGCCCGGCCGCCTCCAGGGCGAGCCGGTCCTTCACCGCGTCGGTGGGGAAGGTCCAGCGCAGCGACAGCGCCAGGGCCAGCGCGAAGAAGCCGGCGTAGAGCAGGCGGGGCCTCCACTCGGTCCAGTCGATCTTCATGGCGCGCATCCCCGGTCAGCCCTTCAGCTGGTAGGTGGCCACCACCACGGTGGCGTCGACCAGCTTGGGATCGTCGTTGCGGGTGGCGATGCGCAGCCGGCGCACCTTCACCAGCCCGGCCCCGCGCTCCAGCCCCTGGATGAGTCGCGCCAGCTTGCCCATCTCGATGCGTGCCAGGTTGACCTCGACGCTCTCCTCCATCACCCCGTCGACCTCGGTCGGCGCGCCGGTGGGGCGCAGGTCGGTCACCTCCACGCCCAGCCCCGAACCGACCTGGGAGACGTGGCTCATCAGTTGCACCGGCTGACCCTTGAGCCGGGCCTCGAGCGCCGAGCGCTCCAGCTGGACGCGGCGGTAGCCGCCGGCCAGCTGCCCGACCTGGACCATCACCTTGGTCTTCTCGACGATGCGGGCCTCGCGGGCCCTCACCGCCGATCCCATCCCGGCGGCCACCAGCGAGCCGAAGAAGATGAGCGTGGCGGCGGCCGCGGCGCCGACCAGCAGCCGCTCCCGCGGTGAGAGGCGGGTGAACCTGGCCTCGAGCTCGGCGCGGAGCTGCTTGAGCCGTTCCATGATCACTCTCCTCCCTGCACGCCCTCGGCGCAGCCGAGCGCCGAGTCGACCGAGAACTCGAACTTCCCATCCGAGCCGCGCTTGCGGGCGCCGCCGGAGCGGGCGTCGGCGAAGCACCTGGAGCCGTGCAGCGAGGCCACCAGCTTGTCGACGTGCTCGGCGGCGTCGGCGATCCCCTGCAGGTGGAGCTTGCGGTCGGTGATGTCGATCTTCTCGAACTTGAGGGGGACGCCCTCGGGGAGGCGCCGCGAGAGATCGTCGAGGATGTCGACCGCCGAGGTCTTGGGGATGCTCGCCCCCGGGACCCCGCGCCCGCGCAGCGCCGAGAGCGCCTCTTCGTAGTTGGCGAAGCACTTCTTCAGCACCTTCTCCTCGGCGTCGCAGAGGGCCCGGTCGACCGCCCCCTCCTGCCGGGAGAGCGTGTAGATCTTCACGACCTGCGAGGCGACCGCCAGCAGCAGGATGGCCCCGGCCGCCACCGCCAGCCGCGCCACCTTGCCCTTCAGGTGCTCGAAGTCCCGGGTGAAGGCGAGCGCGCCCCGCCGCAGGTTGGTGCGCCCGGTCCGGGCCCCGAGGTGGCCGCGCAGCGCCGCCGCCAGCGCCAGCGCCAGCGAGCCGGCCTGCTCGGGCGGGAGCGCGGCGGCGGGGCCCTGGAGCGCCAGCGGCAGCACCGGCCCGTCCACCTCGCCGGCCAGCCGCTCGGCCAGGCCGGGCCGGAGCCCCAGGCCCCCCGCCAGCCAGAGCCGGGTCACCGGGGTGGCCCCGACGCGGGCCCGCCAGGCCCGCAGCGTGGCGCGCAGCTCGCGCAGCAGGGGGGCCAGCGCGCGGGTCAGCGCCTCCTCGAAGCGCGGCTCGAGGGCGAGCGCCGCCAGCGGTTCCGGCAGCGGCTCGGCGCCTGGACCGGCCGAGAGCAGCAGGGCCCCATCGGCCTCGCCGATCCCGAGGTCGCGGGCCAGGGCGCGGGCCACGGTGGCCGCGCCCGAGGGCACGGTGCGGGCCGCCGCCAGCGCGCCGCCCACCGTCACGCAGAGCGTGGTGCGGCTCTCGCCGAGGTCGAGCAGCGCCTCGCAGGCCGGGGGCGCGCCGGGCGCCGGCGCCTCGCGCGCCAGCACGCCCGGGGCGAAGAGGGCCGAGAGCACCGCTGGCGCAGGGGCGACCACCCGCGGGTCGATCCCGGCGCCGCCGAGCAGCGCCAGCAGCTCGACCAGCTCGGCCTTGGGCCCGACCCCGACCCAGAGGTCGGTCGAGGTGCCGCGCACCCCCAGCGACTCCCAGTCCCAGGCCGCCTCGTCCAGCTCCCAGGGGATCTGGGCCTCGACCTCGAAGGCCAGGGTCTGCTCGATGCGGCGCGGATCGGTGAAGGGGAGGGTGATGACGTGGGAGGCGAGCGTCGCGCCCGGGACGGCGACGACGCAGGCGTCGGGGCGCCAGCCGCGCGCCTCCAGCAGGCGGGCCAGCGCCGCCGCCTGGCGGGCGCGCAGGGTCTCGCCCTCGCCGGGCGGCGCCAGCGGCGCGGTGGCCTGGCCGAGCACGGAGAAGCCGCGGTAGCTGCTCTCCAGCAGCACCGCCTTGACCGCGTGGGCTCCGAGATCGAGCCCGAGCATCGTCTGCGCCATGTTCGCTACTCCTCGCGCCAGTGGATGGTGCGCCCCAGGTCGGTCGCGTCCTCGCGGGCCTGGCTCGGTTCGAAGGTCACCACCGCCTCGATGTTCTTCACGACGGCGCCGCTGTGCCCCTGCCCGCGGATGCGGAAGACGAAGGAGCGGTCGGTGAAGGCGCCGCCGGCGCTGTTGCCGGGGTTGCTGTAGATGGTGTTGACGCCGACGCCGAGCGAGGCCAGCACCGCGGCGAACTGCTGCGAGGTCATGGTGACCAGGCCGCCGATGCGGACCAGCTTGACCGCCGCCAGCAGCCGGTCGGGGAAGGTCGGGTCGGAGAAGATCGGCTGGATGGGCGGGTCGGCCATGATGCGGGCCCTGGTGAGGAGCTCGAAGGTGTCGTCGGCGTTGATGTTCATCTTGGCGCTGGGCCCGAGGTAGACGGTGAGCCGCTCGCCGAAGGCGGCCATGTGCAGGTCGGAGAAGCCGGCCACCATGAGCAGCTCCTCCATCGAGTCGAAGCGGGCGTTCTTGGCCTTGTAGCGCTCCGGGCCGCGGTCGTAGATGTAGTTCTCGTCGCCGAAGCCGTTCTCGAACGGCTTGCTCGGCAGGCCGGTGACCACCGACTGCTGTGGGTCCTGGTCGGTCCAGTCGGTGAGGTTGGCCGCCAGCTCGTTGCGGCTCTGCTTGACGCCGTTGGCCTCCTCGCGCTCGAAGAGCGGGTCCCAGCGCCGGTCGGCGATGAGCGCCATGAAGCTGGCCAGCTGGCCGGCCAGCAGGCCGCCCTGGGCCAGGCCATCGAGCTGCGCGTTGATCTTGCGGTCCTCGTCGTCGATGGTGGCCGAGAAGCCCCCCGGCTTCACGCCCCCGACGCGAGGGGCCGGGACCTCGGCGTCCGAGGGCTTCTCGCTGCCGCGCCCCGGGAAGAGGTTGCTGGCCAGCCCCGAGTCGACCGGCACCAGCTTCCAGACCTGGATGCGCGGCATGCCGGCCATGGCGGCGGCCGCGGCGCCGCCCAGCTGACCGGCCGCGCCGGCCGCCAGCGAGGCCTGGCCGTCGAGCTGTGACTGGAAGTGGAGGACGAGCCGGGAGAGGTTGACGGCGCCACGGGCCTGGGCGAGCGCCAGCAGCTCGTCCCGGCCGTTGGCGGCGATCTGCAGCCCGACCCGGGCCTGGTAGGCGAGGTCCATGGCCAGCGCCGTCACCAGGGCGATGGCCACCATCACCACCAGCAGGGCGGCCCCCCGCTGGCGGCGCCCGGCACTCCCGGCTGGCTGGCGAGGGCTCACGGTCAGAACTCCAGCGGCGCCGTGATGGCGATCCGCGCCTGCGTCGTGAACTTCTCGGTCCGGCCGTCGGCCAGCTTCACCTCGAGCTCGATGCGGACCCGCGTCGGCAGCTCGTTGAGCCGCTCCGGCGAGCGGGTCGACCACTCGCGCACCCACTCCTTGCGCTTCAGGTCCCAGTAGCGGAGCGAGAGCGCCTTGACGTGGGTGGCCACCAGGTCGGTGCGCCCGCCCCGGTCCGGCTCGTCGTCGATGCGGGCCTTCTCCCGCCGGAAGAGGGCGTCCTCGTTGCTGGCCGGGTCGCGCTCCACCAGGTACTCGACCACCGCCTGGTCAGACTCCTTGACGTCCTGCACCAGCCGGACGTGCGACATGGTGGTGAAGAGCAGCTGCTCCCCGTCGCCCTTGAAGAGGGTGGGGCGGTCGCGGAAGCGGGCCCGGTCGTAGTGCTCGGAGACGAAGGCCATCGACAGCTCCCGCGAGAGCCGGGTCAGGGCCAGGCGGGCGCCGGCGTAGCGCTCGCCCTGGTCGCGCGCCACCGTGGAGGCGTGGTCGACCTGCTGGAAGACCCCGGCCGCCATGGCGCCGATCACCGCGGTGATGGCGATGGCGATCATCACCTCGAGCAGGGAGAAGCCGCGGCGGGAGGGGCTCATCTTCCGCCCCCGGGGATCGGGAAGTTCAGGCCGCCCTTGCCAGGGATGAGCGGCGCGATGCGCCGCTGCGCCCCGGTCTTGAGGATCACCAGGTGGGTCACCACCGTGAAGGACTCCTCGGCGCGGCCGTCCTTCCAGGCCACGGTGAGCCGCAGCTCGCGGACCCCGCTCTTGAGCTTCTCGCCCAGCCCGGTCAGCTGCTGCTGGATCATCGCCACCGCGGTGGCCGCCATGGGCGAGCCGGCCAGCGAGCTGATGGGGCCGGAGGGAGCGGCCCCGCCGGCGCCCCCGCCCTGGCCCGGGATCTTGCCGTCGAGGCCGAGCAGGCCGGCCACGCCGCCGTCGATCCCGGTGAGCGCCTTCAGGACCGCGTCGGGGCCGAGCTCGACCTGGGGCTTGAGGCACTCGGTCTTCCAGCGGACCTCGGGGTGCCCCTCGTCGCTGAAGGTCCCCTCCTCGACCTGGTCGAAGTCGCGGAAGCCCTCCTCCTCGAACTTGGCCTCGGCCTCGGCCAGCCGGGCCCGCGCCAGCATGGTGGCCACCTCGAGCTGGCGGGCGCGGTTGTGGCTCTGCAGGGCGCCGCCGACCACGTCGGAGACGGCGGTCATGGCCAGCGCCAGCACCGCCAGCGCCACCATCACCTCGAGCAGGGTGAAACCCCGCCTGGCGCGCGCGCCGCTCACCGGTCGCCCTCCACCTTGCCGGTGACCACGCGGGCGCGCCCGGTGAAGGGCTCCAGCACCACGGTGAAGACCAGGTCACCGTCGACCACCGGGATGAAGGCGCGCTGGGCCTGGCCGCCGGGGAAGAAGTGGACGTAGGCCACCCCCTCCTCGATCGCCTGGCTGCGCCCCTCGATGCGGATGGGGCCGAACGCGGTCGAGCCTGGCAGGGTGCGGCGCGGCGCCAGCCTGTCCTCGAAGGCGCCGAAGCGGGTCTGCGCCATGAGCCGGCGGCGGTCGGGATCCTTCTCGTCGGGGAAGCGCTCTTCCAGCTCGCGGGAGACGCGTGAGGGCTCCTCCTGCCGGGCCAGGGTCACGCCGCGCGGCGCGCACTCTGGCCAGAAGGCCTGGGCCTCGACGTCGAGCGCCAGCCGGCAGGTGGTGTTGCGGAGCGCCGCGGTGTCGAAGAGGTAGCGGAGCGTCCCGGCCAGCTCGCCGGCCGCCTGCTTGGCGTTGGCGCCGCTGACGCCGCGGAGCGCCGGCAGGGCGGCCGCCGAGATGACCGCCACCACGGCGATCACCACCATCAGCTCGATGAGGGTGAACCCTCGCGTTCGCCGGCCTCGCTCCACGGTCCTCCTAGGGGTTGACGAGGTCGGCGTTCTCGCCCTCGCCGCCGGGCTGGCCGTCGGCGCCGTAGCTCTTGACGTCGAAGCTGTCGGCGTGGGCCTGGCCGGGCGAGAGGTAGATGTACTCGCGGCCCCAGGGGTCGACGAGCTTGCCGCTCTTGTTGGCCTTGACGAACTTCTCGTTGATGAGGACGTTGAGCCCCTCCTCGGTGGTCGGGTAGCGGCCGCGCATCACCTTGAAGGCGTCGACCCCCTGGCTGGCGATGTTGCGGACGTCGGTCTCGGCCTGCTTCACCTTGGCCTCGCCGAGCCGCCCGACCACGTTGACGGCCACCGCCGAGGCGATCAGCCCGATGATCACCAGCACCACCATGATCTCGATGAGGGTCATGCCGCGCTCGGCGCGGCGCTTGCGGGCTTCCATGGGGACGACCTCCGGTGACGTGACTGCGAAAGTTGGCATGGCCGGGTCACCCGGCCAGCGTGTTGATCTGCAGGATCGGCATGAGCACCGAGAAGACGATGAAGGTCACCACCGCGCCCATCAGCACGATCATGATCGGCTCCATCAGCGAGGTGAGGGCGGCCACCGTGGTCTCGACCTGGTCCTCGTAGGCGTCGGCGACGTTGCCGAGCATCTCCTCGAGCGAGCCGGAGCGCTCGCCGATGGCCACCATGTGGTGGACCAGCGGCGGGAACTCGCCGGAGCGCTTGATCGGGGCGGCGATCGACTCGCCCTCCTGGATGGCCTGGCGGGACTGCTCGATCACCTCGGCGAGCCGGACGTTGCCGACGATGTTCTTGACGATGTCCATGGCCGCCAGCAGCGGCACGCCGCTCTTGAGCAGCGTGGCCAGGGTGCGGGCGAAGCGGCCGATGGCGATGGTGCGGATGAGCCGGCCGAAGATGGGGAGGGTCAGCTTGGTCCGGTCCCAGCGGGCCCGGCCGGCCTTGGTCTCCTTCCAGCGCAGGAAGCCCCAGGCGGCCGCCCCGGCCAGCAGCAGCAGCGCCCACCAGAAGTCGGAGACGAAGCTGGAGAAGCCGATCAGGATCTTGGTGGTGAGCGGCAGCACCACCTGGGTGTCCTCGAAGATCTTGGTGATCTTGGGGATGACCACCGCGAAGAGGATCAGCATGATGGCGCCGCCCACCACCGCCATGGCGGCCGGGTAGGTCATGGCCCCCATCACCTTGGAGCGGAGCCGGGCCTGGCTCTCGGTGAAGTCGGCCAGCCGCACCAGCACCACGTCGAGCGCGCCCGAGGACTCCCCGGCGCGGATCATGTTGACGTAGAGCGTGGAGAAGACCTTGGCGTGGACGGCAAGGGCATCCGCCAGCGAGGCCCCCTCGTTGACCCGTTGCTTGATGTCGGAGATGACCCGCTTGAGCCGCTCGTGCTCGACCTGCTCCACCAGGGCGTTGAGGGCCTCGATGAGCGGGATGCCGGCGTGGACCAGCACCGCCAGCTGGCGGGTGGTGATGGCGAGATCGTCGGCGCTGATGCGCCCCACCACCCAGCGCCGCACGTTGACCTCGCGGGCCTGCTGGGCCTGCTGCTGCTTCTCACCCAGCACGTCGGTGAGGAAGACGCCGTCGCGCTTGAGGGCGGCGCGCAGGGCCTTGGGCGACTCGGCCTCGCGGAGCCCCTGCACCGGCTTGCCGGTGTTCGACAGCGCCTTGTACTCGAAGACCGGCATGGGCTCAGTGCAGGTCCTCGGCCGTGACCGAGAGGACCTCTGCGGCGGTGGTGATCCCCATGGCCACCTTGTAGGCGCCGTGCTGCATCAGCGAGAGCATGCCGCGGTCGACGGCCGCCTTCTTGATGGTGGAGGAGTCGGTGTTCTTGAGCACCAGGGCGCGGATGTCGTCGTCCACCAGCATCAGCTCGTAGATGCCGGTGCGCCCCAGGTAGCCGGTCTGCTGGCAGGCGGCGCAGCCGGTGGCCTTGAAGATGACGGCCGGGTTGCCGGCCTGCGCCAGGATCTCGTCGGAGAGGCCGACCTGCTCGCGCTCCTCGCGGGTCGGCGCGTAGGGCTTGCGGCACTCGGGGCAGAGCACCCGCACCAGCCGCTGCGCCAGCACCCCGACCAGCGAGGAGGCCACCAGGAAGGGCTGCACCCCCATGTCGACGAGGCGGGTGATGGCGCCGGCGGCGTCGTTGGTGTGCACGCTGGAGAGCACCAGGTGGCCGGTCAGCGAGGCCTGGATGGCGATCTCGGCCGTCTCCAGGTCGCGGATCTCGCCGACCATGATGACGTCGGGGTCCTGGCGCAGGAAGGCGCGGAGGCCGTTGGCGAAGCTCAGCTCGATCTTGGGGTTGATCTGCACCTGCCCCACGCCCTTGAGCGGGATCTCGACCGGGTCCTCGATGGTGAGGATGTTCAGGTCGGGCGAGTTGATCTTGGAGAGCGCGGCGTAGAGCGTGGTGGTCTTGCCGCTGCCGGTCGGGCCGGTCACCAGCACGATGCCGTGGGCCCGGGTCACCAGGCCGTCCATGATCTTGAGCTGCCAGGGCTCGAAGCCGATCTGGGCGAGGTCGAGGATGACGTTCGACTTGTCGAGGAGCCGCATCACGATCCGCTCGCCGTTGGCGGTCGGGACCGTGGAGAGGCGGATGTCGACGTCCTTGCCGGCGAGCTTGATGCGGATGCGGCCGTCCTGGGGGAGCCGCTTCTCGGCGATGTTGAGGCCGCCCATGATCTTGATGCGGCTGGAGATGGAGGCCTGGAACCGCTTGGGGGCGCGGATCACCTCGCGCAGCACGCCGTCGATGCGGTAGCGGACCGAGATGTCCCGCTCCTCGGGGTTGATGTGGATGTCGCTGGCCCGCTCCTTGACGGCCCGGAAGAGCAGCGAGTTGACGAGCCGGATGATGGGAGCCTCGTCGTCGGCGTCGAGGAGGTCGGTCGGCTCCTCCAGCTCGTGGGCCACGCTCTCGAGATCCTCGGTCTCGAGCCCTTCCATGATCTTGTCGTGCTCGTCGGCGGCCCGGTCGTAGGCGGCGTTGATGGCGTCGAGCACCACCTGCGCCGCGGCCACCTCGATGGAGATGGGCTGGCCCAGCAGCGCCGCCACCGAGTCCTGGGCCGCGGTGTCGAGCGGGTCGACCACCGCCACCCGCACCACCTCCCCGCTGGAGCGGAGCGGCAGCAGCCGGGCCTGCTTGGCGAAGTTGATGGGGACCCGCTTGACCTGGGCCGGGTCGACCGCCTCGGGCTCGATCTGCTCGAGGAAGGGGAGATCGAGCTGGATGGCCAGGGCCCGGAGCACGTCGGCCTCGGTGCAGGCGCGGAGCCGGACCAGGATCTCGCCGAGCCGCTGCCCGGCCTGGTCGCCCTGCTGGGCGGCCAGCGCCTCGGCCAGCCGGGCCGGCGTCAGCCCGGCCACCTCGGTGAGGATCTCGCCGAGCGGCCGCCCGCAGAGCCAGGCCGGGGCGTTGGCCACCACGGCGGTCTTCTCGCCGGCGCCGAGCGGCAGCACCTCGGTCGGGCCGTCGACGATCACGGCGTGGTGCCTCCGGCCGGCGGCGGGGCGAAGGGAGGCGCGGGCGGGACGGGCCGGGCGCCGAAGGGCGCGGGCTGCACGGGCGGCGCGGCGTCGGGCACCTCGGGCTGCACCTCGAGCGGCTCGGCGCCATCGACCGGGTCGGGCGAGGCGACTCGAGACGGCGCCAGGCCGTCCGGGACCAGGCCGGACGGCGTCGTCCCCGGGGCGCCGGAGGGGGCGTCGGCCGGGGTGACCACCCGCTCACCGGGCCGGCCGCTGCCGCCGTTCTCGACCCGCGAGGTCTCGTCGAGCACCTCGCGCCGCAGGCGGCCGTAGGGGCCGGCCTTGCGCGAGTAGTCGATGGGCACGTCGTAGCCCGGCTGCCGGCCGTAGAAGGCCTCGACGAACTCCTGCTGCTCCTTGCGCTTCTGCGTGTAGATGCGCCGGTAGTCGGCCTCGTCGCGGATGATGTAGGGGGTGAGGAAGAGCAGCAGGTTGGTCTTCTGCTTGTTGGTGGTGGTGTCGCGGAAGAGCCAGCCGATGATGGGGATGCTCCCCAGGAACGGCACCTTCTTCACCGAGCGGACGTTGCGCTCCTGCATCAGGCCGCCGATGACGATGGTCGACTGGTCGCGCGCCACGATCTCGGTCTTGATGGTCCGCTTGGCGGTGGTCGGCCCCAGCTGCGGATCGTTCGAGACGATCTCCTCGGTCTGCTCGTCCACGATCAGCTTGACGTTGTCCCCCTCGCCGATCTGCGGCTTGATCTTGAGGCGCAGCTCGACCGGCTGGCGCTGGATTGGGGCGTAGAGGCTGTTGAGCCCGCCCTGCCCGAGCAGCGACCCGATGGCGGCGCCGCTGGCGCCGGAGCCGGCGGCGCTGCCGACCAGGCCCGAGAGACCCGAGGGGGCGAAGGCGGCCTGGAAGGGCACGGTCTGGCCCACCGAGATCTCGGCCTCGCTGTTGTCGGCCGCCAGCAAGGTCGGGGTGGAGAGCACGTTGACGTCGGCCGACGACTGCAGCGCCTGGATCATCACCCCCATGTTCGGGATGTTGAGGCCGAGTTCCTTGAGCGAGGCCGAGGTCGGGCCGGCGAAGCCGGTCAGGAACCCGCCCAGCCCGACCAGGCTGGTCACGTTCGCCAGCGGCCCGAGGGTGCTGATGCGGCCGGGGGAGAAGGCGACCGGGATGAAGCCGGCGCCGTCCTTGGTGTCGACCGGGATGGCGCCGTGCATGCCGACGCCGAAGGTGGTGTCGTTGCGGAGGTTGACCTCCATGATGACCGCCTCGACGAAGACCTGGCGGCGCGGGCGATCGAGCTTCTCGACGAGCCGGCGGACCGTGACGATGTCGGCGCCGCTGGCCTGCACCACCAGGGCGTTGGAGGTCTTGTCGGCGGTGATCTTCACCTCGCCGGTGAAGAGCTCGGCCGAGGCCGGGGCCCCGGGCCCCGGGGGGCGCGGCGCGGCCGGCTGGCCGGGGAGGGGCGCGGGCGCGCCCGGCGTGGACGACTTGCCCGACTTGCCCGAGGCGAGGTTGCCGAGCGTGGTGGCCAGCTCCTCGGCGCTGGAGTTCTTGAGGAAGATGACGTGGATCCCGCCCCCCTCTGCGGTCGGCACGTCGAGCTGCTGCACCACCTCCATGATCCGCTCGAAGCTCTTCTCGTCGGCGATGACGATGAGCTTGTTGGTCCTGTCGTCGGCGATGACCTTGGTGATCTGCACCTCGACGCTGGCGCCCTGGGCGGCCGCCGGCGTGGGGACGCCCGGGGTGGCCGGCTGGCCGCCGGGCACGCCGGGAGCGGGGCGGCTCGGGGAGAGCACGGTGCGCCGCCCCGGCTTGCCGGGAGCGCCGGCGCCCTGCCCGAAGATCTGGTTGACCTTGTCGGCGATCTCCTTGGCCGTGGCGTAGCGGATCTGGACCAGCTTGACGAGCTCGCCGCCGCCGGCCCGGTCGATCGAGTCGATCAGCTTCTCGATGCGCCGGATGTTGACGCCGGAGTCGGTGATGAGCAGCAGGTCGGGCGGGATGGCCTGGAGGTCGGCGCCCTGCGGCGAGATGAAGTTCCCCATGATGCCGCGCATCTGGTCGGCGTCGGCGTGCTTGAGCCGGATCAGCTTGGTGATGGGCTGCTCGGTGGCCGGGGTCTCGGCGCCGTCGGTGGTGTAGGTGGGGATTGGCGTCTTCTTGGCGTCGCCGGTCCGGATCAGCTTCCAGTAGCGCCCGGTCTGGTAGAGGGCGATGCCGTTGGAGGAGAGCGCGGCGAGGAAGGCGGCATAGGCCTCATCGGCGGTGACCGGGGACTTGGAGAGCAGGGTGATCTTCCCCTTGGCCACGTCCTCCCCGTAGATGAAGTTGCGGCAGGTCCAGCGGCTGGCCTGCTCCAGGACGTCGATGATGTCGGCCTTGGAGAAGGAGAGCATGAAGCGACCCTGGATCGGGGTGCACTTGGCGTCGTTCCTGGCCCCGGCCACCTGCCCCCCGGGGGCGGCGGCGGCCGGCGGCGGTGCCGCGTCGGCGGGGCGCGGCGGCGCCGGGGCCGGTGTCGGCGGGGTGTTTCGGTTGTTCCCGGGCAGCGCGGGGGCGGGCACCGGCGCCGGGCGCGCCGTCAGCGGGGCCCCAGGCGGCGGGGCTCCAGGCGGCGGGGGTCGGGCCGGCACCTGGGCCAGCGCGAGGGCCGGGAGGAGGAGGATCGTGACGAGCAGTGTTCGCATGGAGGAGTCCACCGTCTACGGGGTGATGCTGTAGTCCTTCTTGACGTTCTGGCCGCCACGGTCCAGCTCCAGCGTGACGTGGCTCGACTCTCGGAGCTTCGAGTAGATCTCCAGCGCCTTGTCGGGCGAGTTGATCTCGTAGCCGTTGATGCGGGTGATGACGTCGCCGTTCTCGATGCCGATCGACGCGTAGAGCGAGCCGGGCTGGATCTGGAAGAGCTTGAACCCGTTGGCCACGCCGTTCTTGAAGCTGGGGACGAGCCGGGCCTGGGTGGCCAGCGAGTTGAGGTTGGAGAGCGAGGAGTCGATGACCGCCTTGTCGATCTCGTAGCGGTTCTCGTTGACCTTGCGGACCCCGTCGAGCTGTCCGCCCGGAGGGCGCGCCCCGGCCGGCCGCCCTGGCACCTGGGCCACGCCGAGGTTGAGGCTCCCGTCGGGGCTTCCGGCGCCGGCGTCGGCGTCGAGGAACTCCTTGGTGCCGCCGTTGCAGATCACCGCCACCATCTTGAAGGCGTTGCCGGTGGAGTCGGTCGCCTCCTTGAGCCGCTCGACCCCCAGCAGCCTGGCGCCGCCGAACTCCTCCCCGACACCGAGCACCCGCGACTCGCGGGTGGCCGAGTCGGACAGGGTGACCAGCGACTGGGAGGGCTCCTCGGCCTGGACCGCCACCACCAGCAGGAGCCGCAGGTCGCTCTTGACCGGGCGGGCGGCGCGATCGCTGCAGGTCTGGGGCCGGGCCGGCGCCGCAGAGGCTTCCGCCGCTTCGACCGCCCTGGGGGGCTCGACGCCGATCAGCCGGTAGAGCCTGTCGGGGTCGAGGTTGGTGGGGAGGACCGGCCGGGGCGGGGGCGCCGAGAGGGCGCCGGCGTCGGCCTGGGGCCGGGGACGGATGGCCGCCCCGACCACGGTGCTGACGGTGCGTGCGACCAGCCAGGCCCCGGCGAAGAGCAGGGCGAGGGTCGCGGTCCAGGCGTATTTGCGGAAGAAGAGGTCGAGCATGGTTTGCCCGGGCTTCAGGTGAGCAATCGACATGCCACCGGCGACCGGCCGGACCCGAGCTCAAACCACTTGAATGACAGGTGATTTCATGGGCCCCGACCAGGCCGGCCGGGCGCCACCGCCAATCGCAGACAATTTGGCAAAGCAAGGCCGCCCGGCTCCCCCCCACCGCCATTTTGTCAGGGGGTCTCGGGCTCTTCGCCGCCGCCGCCCGCCGGCCGCTCCACCAGCCGGCCGCTCTCGTCCCGATCGAGCTTCCGGTAGATGGTCCGCGGCGCGATGCCGAGGATCTGCGCCGCCAGGGTCTTGTCGCCGCGGGTCTGGCGAAGCGTCTCCTTGATCACCAGCCGCTCGACCTCCTCCATGGGGGTCCCGAGCGGGACGCTGAGCGTCGACGGGCTCCCCGGCGCGCCGCCGCCGGGCGCGGCCCGCCGCAGCCCCTCGGGCAGGTCGCCCACCTCGATCAGCTCGCCGCGCGCCAGGATCACGGCGCGCTCCACGGCGTGGAGCAGCTCGCGCACGTTGCCGGGCCAGGGCGCCGCCTCCAGCGCCGCCAGCGCCGCCGGCGTGAAGCCGGTGACGCGCCGATGGTTGGCCTCCGCCAGGCGCCGCAGGAAGGCGGCCGCCAGCAGGGGGACGGCGTCGCGCCGCTCGCGCAGCGGCGGCAGGCGCACCGTGCCCACGTCGAGCCGGTAGAAGAGGTCCTGGCGGAAGCGCCCCGCCTTCACCTCGGCGGGCAGGTCGCGGTGGGTGGCGGTGACCACGCGGGCGTCGACGCGCACCGGCTCGGTCCCGCCCAGCCGATCGATGACGCCGTCCTGCAGCACCCGCAGCAGCTTGACCTGCACGGCCGGGGTCAGCTCGCCGATCTCGTCGAGGAAGAGGGTCCCGCCGTGGGCCCGCTCGAAGCGCCCCTCCCTGCGGCCGGCGGCCCCGGTGAAGGCCCCCTTCTCGTGGCCGAAGAGCTCCGACTCCAGCAGCCCCTCGGGGATGGCGCCGCAGTTGACGGCCACGAAGGGCCCGCGGGCACGCTGCGAGCGGTCGTGGATGAGCCGGGCCGCCAGCTCCTTGCCGGTGCCGCTCTCGCCGACCAGCAGCACGCTGGCGCTGCTGGGCGCCACCTGCCGCAGCGTCTCGAGCACGGCGCGGAAGGTGGGGGCCGACCCGAGCAGCCCGCCCTCGCCCCCCGGCTCCAGCGCCGCCAGCCGGGCCCGCAGGGCGCGGTTCTCCGCCACCAGCGAGGCCTTCTCCAGCGCCTGGCGCACGCTCTTGACGACGGCCTGGCGCTTGAGCGGCTTGGTGATGAAGTCGTAGGCCCCCTCCTTCATGGCGGCCACCGCCGACTCGACGGTGCCGAAGGCGGTCATCAGCACCACCTCGATCTCCGGGGAGACGGCCTTGAGGGCGCGCAGCAGCGACTCGCCGCTCATCCCCGGCATCATCAGGTCGGTGACCACCACCGAGGGGAGCTCGCGGCGCGCCACCTCGAGCGCCTCGGCCCCGCTGCTGGCCTGGGCGACGCGCCAGCCCTCGCGCTCGAAGATCTTGCCGAGCGACTCCAGGTTGGGGCGCTCGTCGTCGACGATCAGGACGAGTGGCGTCACCGCCGCAGCATACACCGCGCCCGGCGGCAGACCGTCACCGCCGCTCGGGCGACCGGGGCGCCGTCGCGTTCGCGGCCGGATCGGCAGGGAGTCCGAAGGCCTGGCGCAGCTCGGCGCCGAAGAGGGCCACCGCCCCGCCGGCCGCCAGGGCCAGGAACCCGGCCAGCAGCAGCAGCTCGGCCAGCCCCTGGCGGGAGGGCCGGGCCGGCGCGGTGGGTGGGGCGTCGGGCATGCGGCGACGATGCGACGTGGGGCCGGGGCCCGTCAAGCAGCGCGGGCGCTGGAGCCGGAACGCAGAAGCGGCGCCCCCTAGGAGCGCCGCTTCGCGATCGACCGCGGTGCAGGCTGGGGCTACTCGGCGGCCGGGGCGTCGGCGGCGGGCGTCTCGGCGACCGGGGCGGCCTCGACGACCTTCTTCGGCTTGCCAGCGTTCGCCTTGGCCCGCTTGGCGGCGCGGTTCTCGTCGTCCTTCTTCTTCGAAGGCGCGGCGACCGGCTCCGCCTTCGGCGCCGGAGCGGCGCTGATGGTGGCGGAGGAGGCGTCGCCGTAGCGGTTCTTGAACTTCTCGATCCGGCCAGCGGTGTCCATGATCTTCTGCTTGCCGGTGAAGAACGGGTGGCAGCTGGAGCAGATTTCCACGTGGAAGTCGCCGCGCACCGAGCGGGTCTTGATCTCGGCGCCGCAAGCGCAGAGCACCGTGGCGGGCTTGTAGTCGGGGTGGAGGCCTTCCTTCATGACGTCACTTCTCCTCGGGCCGCTTGCACCGCGCCGGGAGCGGCGGCGGTGGTCCGGGACCGGCTATGGGAACCGCGGGATCTAGTCGAATCACGGGGTTGCGTCAACCCCCGGACCCTACTTGCTGCCGCCGGCCACCATCATCTTGAAGAACTCGTCGTGGCTCTTCACCTGGCGGAACTTGTCGAGCATGAACTTCATGGCCTCGACGTTGTCGAGCCCGTTGAGGATGGTCTGGCGCAGGATGTAGATCTTGGAGAGCCAGTCGGGCGGCAGCAGCAGCTCCTCCTTGCGGGTGCCGCTCTTGCCGATGTCCATGCAGGGGAAGATCCGCTTCTCCATGAGCTTGCGGTCGAGCACGATCTCCGAGTTGCCGGTCCCCTTGAACTCCTCGAAGATCACCTCGTCCATGCGGCTGCCGGTGTCGACCAGCGCCGTGCCGATGATGGTGAGCGAGCCGCCCTCCTCGATGTTCCTGGCCGCCCCGAAGAAGCGCTTCGGCTTGTGGAGGGCGTTGGAGTCGACGCCGCCGGAGAGGATCTTGCCCGAGGGCGGGACGGTGGAGTTGTAGGCGCGGGCCAGGCGGGTGATCGAGTCGAGCAGGATCACCACGTCGCGCTTGTGCTCCACCAGGCGGCGGGCCTTCTCGATGACCATCTCCGCGACCTGGACGTGGCGGGTGGCCGGCTCGTCGAAGGTGGAGGCGACCACCTCGCCCTTCACGGTCCGCTCCATGTCGGTCACCTCCTCGGGCCGCTCGTCGATGAGCAGCACGATGAGCGTCACCTCGGGGTGGTTGGCGGTGATGGCGTGGGCCATGTGCTGCAGCAGCACGGTCTTGCCGGCGCGCGGCGGCGAGACGATGAGGCAGCGCTGCCCCTTGCCGATGGGCGAGAAGAGGTCGACCACCCGCGTGGTCATCTCGTTGGGATCGTGCTCGAGGCGGAGCCGCTCGGTCGGGTAGAGCGGGGTGAGGTTGTCGAAGATGACCTTGGCCGAGTTCTCCTCGGGCGGGGCGCCGTTGATGGAGTCGACGCGCAGCAGGGCGAAGTAGCGCTCCCCCTCCTTCGGCTGGCGCACCGTGCCGCGCAGGGTGTCGCCGGTGTGCAGGTTGAAGCGGCGGATCTGCGAGGGCGAGACGTAGATGTCGTCGGGCCCGGGGAGGTAGCTGAAGTCGGGGCTGCGCAGGAAGCCGAAGCCGTCGGGCAGCACCTCCAGCGTGCCCTCGCCGCCGACCTCCATCTCCTCCATCTTCTCCTCGGCGAGGCGCGAACGCGCCGTGAGGATGGCGAAGATCAGGTCCTGCTTCTTGAGGGCGCCGGCCCCTTCGACGTGGAGCTCGCGCGCCATGGCGGCCAGCTCGGCCACCTTCATGTGCTTGAGATCCGGGATGGAGGCTGCGGGCGGGGCGGCGTCGGGTGACATGTCACCATCCGATGGTGAGCCAGGCGGCTCATGAAGCGCGGCGCTGGCGGGTGTTCGTCGCTCGGGAAGCGAGGAGGAGAGGGTCCGAAACTACGGCGGCCCACCCAGCGTGTCAACGAGCGCACCTACACGGACCCCGGGTGTGCGACAGGATGCGCGGAGGCGCGTCGCCTGATCCGGGGACAACCCCATGGGGCGGTTTTCACCGAGGAATGGAGTAGCATGATGGTGCGCTCCCAAGGAGGGGCGTGTCCCTCCATGGCTGGTCCGATCGACGTCGTCATCGCGGGGACCAAGACGTTCGCCCTGGCGCTCTTCGCGCCGGTGACCGAGCGCGCTGGCTCGCGGCCGCGCATCGCCCCCGAGCCCTCGGTGGCCTTGACGCTCTGCGCCCAATCGAGCGGCGTGCTGGTGGTCGAGTACGAGCCGCGGTGGCTCCCCGCCCTGGCCCAGCTGCGCCAGGAGCGGCCGGCGCTGCGGGTGGTGGCGGCGCTGGCCCGGGGGCAGGAGAGCGCGGCGCTCGCGCTCGGACCCCTCTCGATCGATGCCGTCCCCTGGGACGGGCAGGTCCACTCGGTGATGCCGGCCATCGAGCGGGCCATCGGGGCCAACCGGGAGTCGGCCGTCGCGCCGGCCGTCGCGCCGGCGGTCGTGGCGCCCCCGGCCCAGTCGTCGCCGACGCTCGCGAGGTCCTCGCCGACCCTCTCGCACTCCTCGCCGGCGCTCTCGCGCTCCAACCCGTCGATCCCGGCCGGACCGTCGCAGCTCTCGGTCTCGGTGGCCGCCCCCGCGGCGCCCGGCGCTCCCCTCGACCTCTTCACCGACCTCGGGGCCATCGCGGCCATCGCGGCCACGCCCTCCCCGGCCAGCATGGCCGCCATCCGCACGCTCCCGGCAGCGCGCGCCGCCGCTGCCACCTGGCCGGCCACCGGGCCGAGCGCCGCCGAGGCCGAGCTGGCGCTGCGCGCCCGCCTCGCCGGGGTGGAGGAGACCTCGTCGCTGCGAAGCGTGATCGACCAGGTGGTGGCCGGTCTCTCCACCCTGGAGCGCGACGTCTTCACCGGCGGCGCCGCACCGTTCGACGCCGAGCTGATCCGCCACGCCGCGGTGCTCCGGCTGCGCGCGGCGGCGGCGCTGGCCTCGCGCCCTCCGCCCCGGACGCCGGTCGACTCGGTCGCGGTCGCCGAGCTCCTCTCCGAGATCGATGGCGTCCTCACCCGGGTCAAGGCGCTCCTCGACGGCGCCACGCCCGTGCAGCGGCCACAGCTCGAGGCGATCCGCAACGCCCTGGTCCGGGAGGCGGTCGACTTCTCCGAGGCATGCCACGAGATCGGCACGGCCGAGCTGCCGCTCGGGCCTGGGAGGCCGGCCGAGGTGGCGTCGCGGGCCGCGGCCAACGCCCGCTTCCTCAGCGACCGGATCGGCGAGGACGAGGTCGAGGTCACCGAGCGCAAGCGGAGCCGCGCCGTCTGGGTCCTGCTGGCGCTGGTGGTGCTGGGGGCCGGGGCGTTTCACGGGTACCGCTGGTGGCAGACCGAGCAGCTGGTGGCCAAGTTCCCCACGCTGCCGGGGCAGCCGGACGGGATGCGGCTGGTGCCGGCGCCGCGGGGCGCCGCGAGCGTCGAGCTGTTGCCGCTGGGTCGCCCGCCGGATCGGGCCCAGGTGGAGCGATTCAAGGCGCAGCAGAAAGTGCTGGGGTACACCGTCACCGAGACCGCCGCGGGCGGTCTCATGATCAGATCAGACCCGCCGGCACCTGGTGGGGAGAAGGAGAGCAAGCCATGAAGACGATGAGCCGCAAGGTGCTGCGCCGCGGGTTCACGCTGATCGAGCTGATGATCGTGGTGGCCATCATCGGCATCCTGGCGTCGGTGGCGATCCCCGAGTTCGGCCGCCTGCTGATGCGCGCCAAGTCGGCCGAGCGCCATG
>JANMRY010000045.1:0-24417 GCA_031388695.1 Anaeromyxobacter sp.
AACGTGGAACCCGGGAATCGCTGCGCCCCAGCGGGTTCTCCACGTTCTCCACGTTCTCCAAGATAAATTAAGGAGAGAGAGGAGGGACCGGCAAGGCCGGCGGCGCGCTTCCCCCCCCCGGGGATTTCAAAAAGGGAGGAAAACCCGGAATCGTGGCGAACCCCCTCTCTCCCAGCGATTCTGGGTTCCGCACGCGTTCCGGGTTCGTCAATAACCCGGCACAACCCGGCGCCAGGTTCCCACCCGCCCGCCCTCCCGCTCCCCCTTACCGAACGAAAAGGACCACGACCCGTGGTCCTGCGTGGTCCGGCTGGTCTAGCCGCTGGCCAGCGGTGGAAAGCTTCGGGCGTCGGTGACGTACAGGGGTAGAGGGAAGCGGCGACGCTCGCCGGTCTAGTCCCTGCCGTCCCTCTGGTCCCGACGGCTGGCCTGCGGCGCGGGGGCTCTACAGGGTGGGGGGTCTACGGCGTAGGGGTAGAGGGCGCGGCGACGCTCGCCGGTCCGCCTCCCAGGTCCCGCATCCCTTCCTCGCGTCGGTCGAATTGGTCCCCGTCTCGCGGAGTGAAGAAGTAGGGCGTCGGTCGATTCATCGCCGGCCCGGTGTCAGTAGGGGTAGAGGGACGCGGCGCCGCCCCGACGCCCCATCCCCTCTGGGTCGTCGGTCGATTTACCCCCCTCCCCGTCCTCAGTAAGAGTGAGGGGCCGCGTCCGGGTCGATTCATCGCCGGTTCGCGGAGTGAGTGAGTAGAGGGACGCGGCGACGCTCCCGGCCCCATCCCTTCCGGGGCGTCGGTCGAATTGGTCCTCGTCTCGTGGGCGTAAGTAGTGAGGGCCCCGCTTCGCCCCGCCGGTCCCCGCGCCCCAGCGCGACCCGGCCGCAGCTCCGCAGCACCCGCAGCCCCCGCGCCCAGCAGCGCGACCTGCCCGCCGCCAGGCGCCTCTTCACGGCCCGGCCTACCGCACCCGACGACCCGCAGGGCCAGCACCAGCACCCGCACCGGCCCCGCCACCGACGCCCACCTCCTTCGATGAGGTGGGTTTTTCCTCGTTCCCCACGCAGTCCCCGAGGTTCAAGTCATGTCGCTCCTCTCCCGCCGTCCCGCCAGCTTCGCCGCCCCCGAGCCCGAGGCGCCCGCCACCGTCGCGCCGCTGGAGCCGCTGGCCAGCGTCCCCGTCGTCGAGGAGGCCCCCACGGAGGCCCCCAACCTCACCGAGGCTGCCGCCCTCGCCCTCGCCGCAGCGTCCGCCGACTTCACCGCCGCGCAGGCTGCCGTCGCCAAGGCCCGCGAGGCGCTGGAGGCAACCACGCCGGCCAGCTTCGCCACCGCCGACGCCTACGTTTCCGCGCTGGACCGCGCCCGCTTCGCCGTCGCCAAGGCCGCCGAGTCGGCCAATTACGCCGTCGCCAAGAAGGAGACCGCCAAGGCCCAGGCCGACGCCCTGGCCCGCAAGGAGCTGGAGTCGGCCGCCGAGAGCTGCCATTGGGGTTGCGAGTGGGCGGGCCGAGCGCTCATCGCGGCCGTGCAGCACACGCCCGAGGGCTTTCCGGTCCGGGGCCTGTCGGCTGCCGTCACCCTCTGCCGCGAAGCCGTATTCGCCCGCAGCGAGCTGCTCGACGAGCTGACCGCCGCCGCGCCGCGCATCATGCCAACGCGGGCGAAGCCGGACTCCGTCGCCGCCGACCTGGCTGGCATCCTCAACACGCGTGAAGAGGGGCTGGCAGCGACCTACGCCGTGGCCCTGGCCTGCGCGAAGTGGCTGGCCACGAGGCCCGCCCGCGAGGCCGAGCGCCGCGAGATGGACCGTCGACGCGACCACGAACGCGCCCGGCACCAGGCGATGGAGGATGCCAGCGGTCGCAACGGCCACGAGGCGCAGGCCAGGGCCATCGCCGCCGAGATGACCGGCATCCGGGCCATGAGCCAGCCGCGTATGCCCAGCCTGGCCAGCGAGCCCGCCGAGGTCGCCGCCTACGCCGCCAACGCCAAGATGTCGGGGCAGCTCTAATGACCCCCGCCAGCCAGCTCCAGACCTGTTACCTCGCGCCGTCCTCCAGCCTGCACCTGCCGGCCGGGCGCGGCTTTTACGTCGTGGGTCGGGACAACAAGGCCATTGCCGGTCCCCTCAAGACCCAGAGTGAAGCCGACTTCAAGCTCATCTCGCTCGGGGGCTCCCCGTGAACGCCCCGGACTTCCGCACGCACAGCCGCAGCTTCCCATGCCCGCACCACGGGCCAGCCTGCAAGGTCATCGGCTCGCGCGGCCTGCTGCTCACCTTCACCTGCGGTCGCGTCGCTCATTTGGACGCGCTGCCGAAGCGGAGGGCGTGATGGCGGGGCCCCGCACAGTCGACGGTGCCGACCTGCCCAAGCCGCGCAAGGGCGAAAGGGCCACCAAGCCGCTCGGCCAGCGCTACGCCAGCGAGGCCATCCGAGGCGGCATCATCGAGGAGCTGGAGAAGGTCGAGACGCTACCCGTTCCCGTCGAGCGTCCGTTCCCGCTTCCGGTCGAGGTTGCTCCGCTGCCCGTGCTGGCCAGCGCCGAGCAGGGGCAGAACGTCAAGGTTTCGCCGACCGTCGAAATCGTAGCGCTCATCAAGGAGATCGCCGCCGGCCGTTACACCGGGGACACGCCGGCCCGGGATGTCATCGCGGCGGCTAGGCTCCTCTGCGATTTTGGCGTGTCGAAGCCCACGGCCTCCGTTGATGTCCGCCAGGCCGTCGTCTACGTCATGGACCCCTTCGACGGCGCCGACGAAGAGCCCAGCGCCCGCGAGCCCATCCCCTTTACCACCGCCGCCGACTTCAAATGACCATCGGCCGCCCCGCTGGCCCGCTGCGATGCGACCTCTCGCCCCCGACCGTCGGGGTCAAGGGAGCGGGACGCGGCGCAACGCACGGACCAGCGAGGCGGCGCAGTCCCTCGCCCGTCATCAAGCAGTCCCCACCACCACCGAAGCGAGCCGCCAAGGCGCCGGCCGTCAATCCACCCACGAGCGCCTGATACCACCAACCCCGAGGCACGCAACATGACGATGCACACCGAGCCACACCCCCAGTCACACCTTGTCGAGCTGCCGACGCCGATTGATAGTTTCTCCAGCGTCGGCGCCTACGCCTCCCCTTTTCAGACCCTCCTCGCCTTTCTGGCCCGGGAGACGCAGGCCAAGGCGTTGACGTTCGCCAACGTCCAGGTGCCCCCGCATGTCTACGCGGCACTCCGCGAGGCGACCAAGCGTTGGGCGAAGGCCAAGCACCGGGCCGCCCAGCTCGACGACCTGTCGGCGCCGGGCCTCACCGCGCCGGCCATTTCGACCAGGGTGCCCAGCTTCCACGCGCTGGTCGAGGTGGCCCATGTCGGCTAGCCCTAGCCGCACGCCGCTGGTTCGCGCCCTCAACCACGAGCAGGCCGCAGCGCTGGCCAGGCTCATCGAGGCCGGCACCGCCATCACCTCGCCCATCGACCTCGCCAGCGTCCCGGGCCTCACCTCGGCCCAGGTCGAGGAGCTGCTGGCCTGCGGTGGCGACATCGTGAAGGAGGAGCAGCTCCACCACCTCAACCTCGACTGGTTCGTCATCGACGAGGGCGGCAAGATCTTCGTCGGCCGCTTCATCGACGACGCCGCCCTTGAGCGCCGCACCCTCGTCAGATATTCCTTCCCCGATTTTGCCAAGAAGCACGGCTCCACCCGCGTCGGCCGCGACCGCAAGCCGCTCGGCGATGCCTGGAGCGCATGGACTGGCCGGCGCCAATACGACCGGGTAGTTTTCAAGCCGGACGGCCGCGCCGACGCCAGCGAGCTGAATCTCTGGCAGGGATTCGCTATCGAGCCGAAGCAGGGGTCGCCCGAGAGCTATGCGCTCATCGAGGAGCACATCCTCCGCGTTGTCTGCGGCGGCCATGAGGTCCACAACGACTACTTCATCAAGCTGCTGGCCAGGATGGTCCAGCGCCCCGATGAGGCTGGCGAGGTCATCACGGTCCTGCGCGGCAAGGAGGGTACCGGCAAGAGCACTGTCGGGCGCCTGATGCGCCGCATCTTCGGCCAGCACGGGATGATGGTCAGCTCAGGCAAGCATCTTACGGGCGACTTCAACGAGCACCTGCGCGATGTCGTGTTCCTGGAGGCGAGCGAGGCCATCTTCGCCGGAGACAAGCAGGCGGCTAGCGCGCTCAAGGCGCTAGCCACAGAGAACGTCATGGTCATCGAGGCCAAGGGCGTCAATGCAACGGTCGTGCGGAATCGGCTGCACATCCTCATGACCTCCAACGAGTCGTGGGTCATCGACGCCGGCCCCGAGTCGCGCCGCTACTTCGTCCTCGACGTTGCCGACACCAAGCGCGGGAACAGCCGGTACTTCAAGGCGCTCCACGCGCAAATCGACAACGACGAGGCGGTAGCCGCCTTCCTCTACGAGCTGCTTCACATCGACCTGTCGGACTTCGACCACCGGGCCATCCCGGTCACGGACGCCCTCGCCGACCAGCGCGAGCAGTCCGCCACCGGCATCGTCAAGTGGGCGTTCGACCTGGCCTCCCGGGGCGGCATCGTCCGCACGGCGCTGGGCCGGCAGGCTTACCGCTCCTTCTTCACGACCCGGGAGCTGTTCGAGGACTTCGAGGAGTGGGTGAGCGGCGAGAAGTACGAGCGCCGGCTCTCGGTCAATACCTTCGCCCGCGAGCTGCGGGCCAGGGTGCCAGGGCTCCAGTTTCTCCGCGAGGCGCGCACGCGCTCGACCGACGTTCCGCCGCACGCCCGGGGGCCGCGTGGCGTCGAGATGCCCGAGACGGTCGAGGAGCTGCACCAGCTCATCCGCAAGGCAGCCGGCGCCGTGACCGACGACGAGCGCGAGGCAGAGCTGGAGGCCGTCGAGGCCGAGCTGGGGGCGGCAGCGTGAGCCGCTACGCGGAAGCCCTCGCCGCCCTCGCCCTCGCCGCAGCCGTGCAGGCCGCCAACGCGGAGGCGGCCGAGCAGCGGGAGCACCAGGCGACCCAGCAGCAGCTCACCGAGTCGCTCAACGCCCTGGCCAGCAGGCGCCAGGCGAGCCGTCCCGGGGCGCCAGCGTGAAGCCCACCCCACGGCGCCACCCCGAGGGCAAGGTGCGCCACCTCCTGGCCGCCGTCGACGCCACCGTGATTGGTCCCGCAGACCTGCCGGGCTCGATGCTGGCCAGCGCAAGGGCCATCCCCACCGACACCGCAGAGCAGCTCACCACCTAGACCCGCAGCACCTTGGCGCCCCGCTCATCCCGGGCGAGGCGCCGGCACCCTCCCCACCACAGCACCCGGAGCACCACATGAACAAGACCAACCCGCCAGAGCACCGCGCCGTCACCGCCCCCCGCACCTACGCCCCCAACGCCGCCCCGCCCGCCGGCCAGGATGAGAAGTTCGGCCCCGTCGTGCCGAGCACCTACAAGCCCGTCGATTACACCAAGGAGGTTCCCAGGGCCGGGACCACCCCGGGCTACCTCACCGCGACGGTCCCGGTCGCGCCGCCGGCCAAGCCATGAGCAGCCAGGTCGTGCCGGACATCTCGACGTACACCGCCGTCGAGCTGGCGAACCTGCCGACCGCGCTCCCCGAGTTCGTCCGGGCCGACGGGACGCCGACCATGAGCCGGAACGAGGCCGAGAGCATCATTCGGCGGTTCCCGTCGATGTTCCCCGAGGTTCACGCCGCGTATGCAGCCGCAGCGCGCGGGGAACGGCTGGCGGCGCCGCCGATGCTGACCGGCCTGGAGGCGAGGTATCCAACGATGGTCCCAAAGCGCTAGCCGCTAGCGCTAGCCGATGAAGCACCTTGGGGCCGTCTGCTCATCCGAGCGGGCGGCCCCCTTCACGTTCCGGCCCCCAGGTCGTCGAACGGGTCGACGCCATCGCAGCCGGCCATCGGGGGGAACGCGGCGCGCTTCGCCCTGTTGCCGCTGGCCAGCGCGGAGAGCATCGCGGCGTCGTGCGCCTGCTGGCGGTCCCGGGCCTCGACGAGCGCGGGCCGGCTGGCGCGCTGGAGGGCGCTGGCCAGGGCTGGCGAGATGGGGATGTCGGGCTGGAGCATGGCGGGGCCTCGCTGGGGAGTGGGGGGGGGGGCGTGGTCCCGGGGCGGGCGGGACCGCAACCCTAAGATCGTTCGACGCTTACCGCTCTTGCGCCGCCTCGCCTGGCCAGCTTCGGCAGCGTCGAGGGGGCCGTTTGATCTTTGATAGTAACCCGGCATGACGCTCAAGAGTCGCGGGTCTGGTCCTGCCGTGGTCCGGCCTCGTCTCTTCCGCTTGCGCCCCAGCGGTCCCCGTCCTCACCCCGCGTCAACCCCGGGCAGATGGGGCGTCGGGCCGGCGTTGAAGCGTCACGCCCGGTGGGTATGTTCCCCGCATGACCGACCAGCCCGCCACCGACCAGCCCAGCCCCCCGCGCGCAGCCGGCGGCGCCACGAGCGGCGGGCCGCCAGACCCCACGCTGGCCGACTACGAAGCGCTCTACCACTCGGCCTCGCTAGTCCCGCTCGTCCCCGGCCGCTGGCGCCTACACGCCGAGGAGCGCACCTACTCGGCCACCGTCACCGACGCGACGCCCGACGCCATCACGCGAGCCGCAGCGTGGGTCGCAGCTCCACCCGGTTCCCCGGCAAGATGCGCGCGTCCCCTAGCCGCATGATCGACTGAGCAAGCACCCGCAGGTCCGCAGGCCCAGCCCGTCGAGCCCTAGCAAGCAGGGCCGCCCGCTCGGCAGGACTGACGCCAGCGGGCGCGGCCGGCGCCGGCAGCTTCGCCTCCTCTAGTGCCCGCTTGAGTGCCTCGCGCTCGCCGGCCAGTTCCCCGAGGATGGCCTCGGTCGCCTCCGCGCTGGCTGAGCGGCTGGCCCGCAGGACGCGGACCTCTTCCGCCAGCAGCGCCTTGAGCTTCGCCTCCAGCGCCGCCGGGCTGCCCCTAGCGCGCTTCGTCTGCTGGCCAGCGGTATGGATGACGCTACCCTCCAGCCACGCCAGCAGGGCGTCGCGCGCGGCAGCGTCGACCTTCCGCACCGGGTGGAACGTTCGGCACTCCTTGGTCTTGGCCGTCCTGTACCACCTGCACTGATAGTATCGGTACGTCACAGTCTCGTGCTTCCCGGTGCCGACCCACATGGTCGAGCCGCACGAGCCGCAGACGGCAAGGCCCCTGAGCAGGGCCTCGGCCGGGTCAGCGGGCTTGCGCCCCACCGTGATGGACGCGACCGCCTTGCGGGCGCGCTTGAACGTGACCTCATCCACCACGGGCGGGCACCGGAACGGCTCGCCCATGTAGGTGACGGTCCCCGTGGCCGCAGGGGCCTTCACCAAGTGGCCGATGATTCCGCTCGTCCACTTGCCCGTGCCGCCCTTCGCCCCCTTGCGGCGCGTCCAGCTCTTGGCGCTGGCCGTCGGCACCTCGTCGGCGTTGAGCCCGGCCGCTACGCTAGCCAGCGACTGACCCTCGATGACCTCCGCGAAGATGCGCCGATAGACCTTCATCTGCGCCGCGTCCTCGCCCCAGGCGCGCGACTTCCGGTCGTAGGTGCGACCGTAGGGCGGACGGCCTCCGTACTGGCCCTCCTTGGCCTTGCGCTGGCGGGCCGTCAGGGTTCTTTCCCGGATACGCTTCCTCTCCCTCGCCGCCGTGAACCCCTGGAACGCGAAGTCCAGCTCGCCCATATCGCTGGCCGGGTCGGTGACATGGCCGTTGGCCTCGACGATGACGCCGCCCGCGTCGGCGATGAAGCCGAAGATGGCCCAGCGCTCACGCGGGTCATCGTTGCGGGTCAGCCGGTCAACGTGCCGGACGCGGACCTCATCGAAGGCCCGGGCCTTGGCCAGCGCCTGCAAGCGCAGCAGGTCGGGCCGCTGCGTCATCGGAAGCGCGCCGGACAGGCCGCCCGAACCCTCCTCGATGCGCTCGACTAGAATCCCCGGGCGCGATACTCGGAGGCGGTCCAGCGCCTGCCGCTGGTCGGCCGGCGTGTCGCGCGCTGCCTGGCCTGCGCTGGAAACGCGAACCAGCTCGACGAAGCGGGGGAAGGTCATGCGCCCCTTGTATCACTTCTGCATATCGACAGGTTCACCCACTTCCACCTGGTCCTCACCGACCGCAAGGCCCGGCTCCCGGCCTTCCACCGGTTCCTCGACTCCCTGGTCGCCCGCTCCATGAACGCCATGCTGGGACGGCGGGACTACTTCTGGGCATCCGCCAGCTACAGCGCCGTCGCCCTGCAGGGGCCGAGCGACATCGTCGAGAAGGCCGCCTACGTCCTTGCCAATCCGGTCGCCGCCGGGCTGGTGGGGAGCGGCCGCCAGTGGCCCGGGCTCTGGCTCGCTCCCGCGGAGCAGACCGGCTGCTCGGTCGAGTTCGAGCGCCCAACCCGCTTCTTCAGGAGTCGCGGCGCCAAGGCCCTGCCAGAGCGGGCCAGCCTCTGCCTGGTCGCGCCGCCGGGCTTCGAATCCTTGGAGGAGTTCACCCGCGCCGTCGCCAGTGAGCTCGAAGCCCGAGAGATCCAGGCCGAATTCGAGCGGCGCGTCGCTGGTCGACCCGTCCTCGGGGCCGCCGCGGTCCTGGTCCAGCCGACTTTCGCCCGGCCACGCGGCCATGAACCTCTCGGCGGCCTCAACCCTCGCGTCGCATCCAAGGAGAAGAGGCGACGCATCGAGGCGCTCAGCGACCTCGTCGAGTTCCTTTCCGCCTACCGGCTCGCCTTTGCTCGGTGGCGCGCCGGCGCTCTCGACGCCCTCTTCCCTCACGGCACCTACCTCATGCGCGTCCTCCACGGCGCGTCCTGCGCTGCGCCCCGTTGATTCCGCAGCTGGATGGAGCCGGCCAGCTCAGCCGCCAAGGTAGGCGGCCTGGACTCGTGCGTCTCGAGCCAGCTCAGAGGCCGGTCCCTCGAGCGCCAAGCGACCGTGCTCGATGACGTAGCCATAGCTGCTCACCGACAGGGCCAGGCGGGCGTTCTGCTCCACCAACAGGATCGTGGTCCCCTCGCGGTGGATCTCCCTGATGGTCTCGAAGATCTGCTGCACCAGGATGGGCGAGAGCCCCATAGAGGGCTCATCCAGCAGCATTACTCTGGGACGGGCCAGCAGCGCGCGGGCGAACGCCAGCATCTGCTGCTGCCCCCCCGACAGCGACCCGGCCAGCTGCCGCCGCCGCTCCCCCAGCACCGGGAAGCGCCGGTACTGCTCCTCGATGGCCGCCGCCAGCGCCCCGGCCTCCTGGCGCCGCTCGCCGGCCAGCCGCAGGTTCTCCTCGATGGTCATCCGCCCGAGGATGGCCCGCCCCTCCGGCACCAGCGAGAGCCCGGCCGCCACGGTCCGGTGGGCCGGCAGCCCGGTCACGTCGGCGCCGCCCAGCCGCACCCGCCCGGCGCGCGGCCGCACCAGCCCGGAGAGCGCCGACAGGATCGAGCTCTTCCCGGCGCCGTTCGGCCCGATCAGCGTGACGATCTGCCCCTCGTCGACGTGCAGCGACACCCCGCGCACCGCCTCGACCTGGCCGTAGGCGACGTGCAGGTCGTCGACCTCGAGCAGCGGGGCCCCGGCGCTCACCGCTCGCTCCCCAGGTAGGCGGTGATCACCGCCGGGTCGGCCGCCACCACCACCGGCGTCCCCTCGGCGATCACCTTGCCGAAGTTGAGCACGGTGATCCGGTCGCAGACGTCCATCACCAGCCGGACGTTGTGCTCCACCAGCAGCACCGAGTGGCCCTCGGCCGCCACCTGGCGGATCAGCTTCGCCACCCCCTGCACCTCGACCGGGTTCATCCCCGCGGTCGGCTCGTCGAGCAGCAGCAGGCTCGGCTCGCTCGCCAGGGCCCGCGCGATCTCGACGCGCCGCTGCTCGCCGTAGGAGAGGTGGCGGGCCTGCTCGTCGATCCGGTCGGGCAGCCCGACCCGGGTGAGCAGCGCCCCGGCCTTCTCCCGCGCCGCCCGCGCCTCCTCCCGCGCGCTCCCCAGCATGAGCAGCCGCGCCAGCAGCGAGGGGTGGCGCCGCAGGTGCTGGCCCACCAGCACGTTGTCCCGCGCCGTCAGCTCGGGGAAGAGCCGGATGCCCTGGAAGGTGCGGGCCACGCCGAGCGCCGCGATGCGCGGCGGTGCCAGGCCGCCGATGGCGCGGCCGGAGAGCTCGATGGTGCCGCCGGTCGGGGCCAGCAGCCCGGAGACCAGGTTGATGAGGGTGGTCTTGCCGGCGCCGTTGGGCCCGATCAGGCCGTGGACCCGGCCGGCCTCGACCTCGAAGCTGGCCCCGTCGACGGCGCGCAGGCCGCCGAAGGTCCGCTCCACGCCGCGCAGGCAGAGCAGCGCGCTCATGCCGCCGTCCCCGCGCCGCCGGGCGCCTCCGGGGGCGGGCCGCCCGGGGCGCCAGCCGCCAGGGCCCGCGAGACCAGCCGCGCGGTTCGCCGCTCGCTGAGCCGGCGCGGCAGCGAGACCAGCCCGGCCGGGAGGAAGAGGATCACCAGCAGCAGGATCACCCCGTTGACCAGCAGCCGCAGCGGGCCGGGCTCGATGCCGACCAGCGGGGCCAGCTCGCGCAGCAGCTCGGGCAGGACGGTGAGGAAGCCGGCGCCGATGACCGGCCCGTAGAAGACCTGGGCCCCGCCCACCACCGCGAAGACCAGCATGTCGACGACGCGCGCGAAGCCGAAGCCGTTGGGGGCCACCATGAAGGTGAAGTGGGCCTCCAGCCCGCCGGCCAGCCCGGCCAGCGCCGCACCCAGCACCAGCATGGCCAGCTTGTACTGGGTGGAGGGGATCCCCATGGTGCGGGCCGCCGGCTCATCCTCGCGGATGGCCTCGAGCGCGAAGCCCCACTTCGACCCGCGAATCCGCCAGAGCAGGAAGAGGGTGACCGCCACCGCCAGGTAGATCATCCAGATCGAGGCCTTCTGCGGGATGGCGACGATCCCCTGCGCCCCGTTGACGTACTCCCAGTTGACGAGGCCGAGCCGCACCACCTCGCCGAAGCCGATGGTGGCGATGGCGAGGAAGACCCCCTTCAACCGGAGCACCGGCAGCCCGAGCGGCACCGCCACCAGCGCCGGCAGCAGCGCCGAGACCAGCAGCGCCAGCGGCAAGGGGAGGTCGGCCTTCATGGTCGCCAGCGCCCCGGCGTAGGCGCCGATGGCGGCGAAGCCGGCGCTGCCGAGCGCCAGCTGCCCGCAGGAGAGCGAGACGTAGATGGAGAGGGCCAGCAGCGCGTTGATGCCGATGTAGCCGAAGGTCGACTGGTACGTCAGGTAGAAGTCGGTGAGCTGCTCCACCACGTGTCAGGCCTCTCTCGTCGCGGCGGCGCCCAGCAGGCCGCGCGGCCGCAGCACCAGGAAGAGGAAGAGCCCGGCGAAGGAGATGGCGTCGCGCCAGGAGCCGCCCAGGTTGGCCACCACGAAGACCTCGATGAGCCCGAGCGCGAAGCCGGCCAGCACCGCGCCCGGCATCGAGCCCATGCCGCCGAGGATGATCACCGCCAGCCCCTTGAGCTCCACCCCGCGCCCCATGTCGGGGGAGATGGAGTTGAAGGCCAGCCCGTAGAGCACGCCCGCGGCGCCGCCCAGCGCCGAGGAGATGAAGAAGGAGGCGGCGATGGCCCGGTCGACGTCGACGCCGAGCACCCGCGCCGCGCGCGGGCTCTCCGCCACCGCCCGCACCTCGCGCCCCAGCCGCGTCCGCTGCACCAGCCAGGTGAGCGCCAGGACCAGCAGCACCGCCACGCCGATGATGGTGAGCTGCAGCCTCGACACCGTCCCGCCGAAGAGGCGCAGCTGGTTGGCCGGCCCGTCGGGCAGCGTCCCGAAGGGGAAGCGGGTGATGTTGGGGCCCCAGATCTCCAGCGCCACCGCCTCGATGATGGTGGCGGCCGCCAGCGAGCTGATCAGCCCGGAGATGTTGGAGTCGGTGCGGGCCCGCAGCGGGCGGAAGGCGACCCGCTCCAGCAAGAGCCCCACCAGCCCGGCGAAGAGCACCGCCGCCGGCAGGGCCAGGAGGATGTGCAGGCCGTGCCCGACCAGCGCCACCGCCACGAAGGTGGCCAGCATGAAGATGGCGGCGTGGGCCAGGTTGAGGATGTCGAGGACGCCGAAGACGAGCGTGTAGCCGAGCGCGAAGAGGGCGTAGATGCTCCCCAGGAACAGCCCGTTGATGACCTGCTGCCCCACGCTCGCCTCCGGTGCCGGGGTTTGAGGCTACTGGACGATCTGGAACTTGCCGTCCTTGACCACCTGCAGGGCCGGGTCGTGGCTGCCGTCGCGGCTCTCGAGGAAGGAGAACTTGCCGAGCGGGGTCGGCAGGTCCTTGAGCTTGAGGAAGCCGGCGCGCACGTCGTCGCGCCGGCCCTTGCCGGACAGCTTGATCGCCTCGGCGATCACCATGACGCCGGTCCAGGACTGGGCGCAGAACTGGTCGGGCTCGTGGCCGCGGCCGGCCATGTTCTTCAGGAAGGCCTGGTTGGGCGCCTCGGTGCTCACCTTGTTCCAGGCGGTGCCGACGTAGACGCCCTCGGCGGCCGGGCCGGCGTTGGCGATCAGCTTCGGGCTGTTGAAGCCGTTGCCGCCGAAGATGGGCCCCTGCCACCCGAGCTGGCGGGCCTGGGCGACGATGCCGGAGGCGTTCTCCACCAGCGCCGAGACCACCAGGATCTCCGGCTTGGCGGCCAGCAGCGAGGTGAGCTGCGCGGTGTAGTCCTTGTCCGGCTTGGCGAAGGTCTGGGTGCCGACCACCTCGAGCTTGAGCGACGCGACCGCCTCCTTCATGACGTTGTAGCCGGCCTGGGTGAAGGCGTCGTCGTTGCCGTAGATCAGGCCGGCCTTCTTGAAGCCGAGCTTCACCTGGAGCCGCTTGAGCGCGCCGGGGATGACCTGCCCCTCGGTGAGCGAGACCCGCCAGATGTAGTCGCCGATGTCGGTGATCCCCTTGGGCGCGGTGTTGGAGATGGCCACCACCGGCACCTTGGCCCCCTGGGCGAGCGGGTCGGCGGCGGTGGCGGTGTTGGAGAGGGTCGGGCCGAGGATGGCGGCGACCTTGTCCTTGTTGATGAAGCGCTGGAAGACGGCGATGCCCTGCTCCTTGGTGGAGGCGTCGTCCTCGATGACCGCCTCGAGCTTGATGCCCTTGAGGGCGCCCGACTTGTTGACCTCCTCGACGGCGGCGAGGATGCCGGTCTTCTGCTGGGCGCCGTATGCGGCAGCAGGGCCGGTGAGGCTGAGGGCGGCGCCGATCTTGACGACGGTCTCGGCGCGGGCCGAGCCGATGAGGAGCAGCGAGGCGGCGGCAAAGACGAGGGAAATCCGACCTGCGATGCGCATGAGCGATCCTCCGGGCAAGGGTGTGACGAGCGGATTTCGTACGCCGCGCGGCGCCTCGCCGCAAGCGCCGTCTTCGACGCAGTGCGGCGAGGACCGCCTGCGTCGGGCGGTGTGAACTACTCTGGGACGGGAGGAGGCGGCCTACCGGCCGTACCGCCCCTCGACCACCAGCGCCTCGAGCGGCAGCCGGTCGCTCGGCACCTCGCGCTCGCGCAGCTTCTCCGGGAGCTCCTCGACGCGCCCCGGGTGGCCGACCGCGATCATCACCTGCGGCTCGAGCCCGGCCGGCAGCGCCACCGCGGCGCGCGCCGCCTCCTTGTCGAAGCCGCCCATGGCGTGGACCACCAGGCCGGAGAGCGTCCCCTGGAGCGCCAGCGCCATCCAGGCGGCGCCGGCGTCGAAGGTCGCGCTCGGCGCCGGCTTGCCGTCGTCGCGCACCACCTTGGCCGAGAGGAGCAGCAGCGCCCCGGCCCGCAGGCACCACTCGCGGTTGCCCGGCACCAGCGCCGCCAGCAGCCGCTCGAAGTGTGGCGTGCCGGCCAGGGCCCAGGCGAAGCGCCAGGGCTGGCCGTTGCCGCCCGAGGGGGCCCAGCGGGCCGCCTCGAGCAGGGGGAGGAGCTGGTCGCGGGTCAGCGGCGCGCCCGACATGGCGCGCGGCGACCAGCGGCGGAGGAAGAGCGGATCGATCGGGTGGGAGGCGGTCCGTGGCATCCCCCCAATCTAACCGAGGCGCCCCTACTTGGCCGCGATCCAGCCGTCCTTGGTCAGCAGCTCGGCGGTCAGCACCGCGCCGCCGGCGGCGCCGCGCACGGTGTTGTGCGAGAGGGCCACGAAGCGCCAGTCGAAGAGGCTGTCGGGGCGGAGCCGGCCGATGGTGACCGCCATGCCGTTGCCGGCGTCACGGTCGAGCCGGGTCTGCGGGCGCGCGTCGTCCTCGAAGTACTGCAGGAAGGGCTTGGGGGCGCTCGGCAGCGAGAGCTGCTGCGGCCGGCCGGTGAAGGACCTCCAGAGCCCGAGGATCTCCTCCTTGCTGGCCTTCCTCTCGAACTGGACGAAGACCGCCGCCATGTGGCCGTCGGAGGCCGGCACCCGGATGCACTGGGCGCTGATGACCGGCTCGCGGGCGGCGACGATGCCGTTCCCCTCGATCCGGCCCCAGATCTTCATGGGCTCCTTCTCCGACTTCTCCTCCTCCCCCTTGATGAAGGGGATGAGGTTGTCGACCATCTCCGGCCAGGTCTCGAAGGTCTTGCCGGCCCCGGAGATCGCCTGGTAGGTGCAGACCGCGATCTTCTTCGGCCCGAGGTGCATGAGCGGGTGGATGGCCGGCACGTAGCTCTGCAGCGAGCAGTTGGGCTTGACGGCGATGAAGCCGCGCTTCACGCCGAGCCGCTTGCGCTGCAGATCGATCACCTGGGCGTGCTCGGGGTTGAGCTCGGGCACCATCATGGGCACGTCGGGCGTGGCCCGGTGGGCCGAGTTGTTGGAGACCACCGGGGTCTCGGCCCGGGCGTAGTCCTCCTCGAGCCTGGCGGTCTCCTCCTTCGACATGTCGACGGCGCAGAAGACGAAGTCGACCTCGCCGGCGATGGCCTTCACGTCGGAGGCGTTCTTGACGGTGAGGCCGGCCTGGGCGGCCGGGATGGCGGTCTTGAGCGCCCAGCGCCCCTTCACCGAGTCGGCGTACTTCTGGCCGGCCGAGTTGGCGCTCGCGGCCAGCAGCGTCACCTCGTACCAGGGGTGATTCTCCAGCAGGGCCAGGAACCGCTGGCCCACCATGCCGGTCGCACCGAGGACACCCACCCGCAGCTTCTTCTGGCTCATGATGCCGTCGCCTCCACGCGCTCTTCGAGGGCCGAGGAGGATAGCAGACCGCGCCGCCCGACGGCGAGCCGAAGCGGTCGGCGGCCCCGCTACTTCTTGCCGCGCTCGCCAACCTGTCTACGCAGGTGGCGCAGCACCAGCGCGTCGACCACCTCGCCCGGCTTGATCCGCCCCTCCAGGTTCTCCCAGCCCATCCAGTCCTCCAGGGCCAGCCGGGTGGCGGCGTCGTAGCGGCCGCTGGCCGGCCCCTTGTAGAAGCCGAGCAGCGCCAGCGACGACTGCAGCTCCTTCACCAGCGCCGCGTCGACCTTCACCAGCTCGGTGGTGTCGCCGAAGTAGTACTGGTGGACGTCGGCGTAGAGCCGGCGCAGCTCGGCGATGGGGGCGGGGGCGTCGTCGACGCGCAGGTCGATCCAGGTGTCGTCGCCGCCCAGGTAGCCGCCGCCGGGGCGGACCACCAGCAGCGCCGCCGACTCCTGGCCGCGCCGGTCGCCCCCGGCCGCCTGCCCGGCCTCCAGCGCCAGCAGCAGCCGCTCCGCCAGCGGGCGGCCGGCCTTGAGCGCCGCCTCGTAGGCGGACGCCATCGCCTCGATGGTGGCCCGGCTCACCAGGATGTTCCCCTGCACGGCGTAGCCGTCGCCGACGATCGAGCCGGCGAAGTCGGGGCAGCGCTTGCCGGTCCAGCTGGCCGCCTTCCCCTTGGCGTCGACCAGCCCGAGCTGCCGCTCTTCGCGCTGCGGGTCGGCCGCCACCAGCCGCTTCAGCACCTCGTCGACCGGCACCCCCTTGGCCATCAGGTCGAGCGCCTCCTTCTTCCACCTGACGTTGCCCATCGCCTGGGAGGCCACGGCGCCGGCGCCGGCCCGGGCCGCCGGGACGATCGCCCCGACGGTCGGGAACTTCGACTGGACCGCCACGCCGAGCTGCCCGGTGCGGGGGTCGGCGGCGACGATCGAGAAGGTGCCGAGCGCGAGGGCGAGCAGGGCCGAGGTCATGGTTCCTCCGGTGGCGGCGCTTGACGGCGCGCCGGGTGGACGTCTACCTCTACCGCATGGTGAGGAGATGCTGAGCATTCTCGACGTGGCCCCGGACTTCAAGGCCAGCGGCGTGGGCGGGGGCGGGGAGCTGGTGGAGACCCGGCTCTCGGCGCTGCGCGGCGGCTGGGTGGTGCTCTTCTTCTACCCGCGCGACTTCACCAAGGTCTGCCCCACCGAGCTGCGCGAGCTCGGGAAGCGGCGCGCCGAGCTCATGGCGACGCTGCTGGCCCTCTCGGTCGACGACGTCGAGACCCACCGCCGCTGGATCGCCGAGGTGCTGGGCGAGCTCGGCTTCCCGCTGCTGGCCGACCCGGGCGGCGCCGTGGCCCATTCCTACGGGGTGCTGCTCCAGGGGGAGGGGGTGGCGGCCCGCGCCACCTTCGTCATCGATCCCCAGGGGATGATCCAGCACGCCGCCGCCAACAGCAGCAACGTGGGGCGATCGATCTCGGAGCTGGTGCGGGTGCTGGAGGCGCTGCAGACCGGGGACGCGGTCCCAGTCGGCTGGCAGCCGGGCCAGCCGACGCTCGGGCGCTGAGGCGCCCCCGTCACGGGGGCGCCCGGGAGCGGCGCTACTTGCCGCCAAGCAGCGAGATGGGCGTGACGCTCAGCGCCTTGGCCACCTTCTCGAGCATGTCGAGCGGCGGGGAGCGCTGGCCGCGCTCCAGCATCGACACGTAGGAGACCGAGATGCCGATCTTGTCGGCCAGGGTCTTCTGGGAGAGCTTCTTCTTGCCACGGAGCTTCCGGACGTTGCCGGCGAAACGGTTCACGAGGTCCATGCACGTTTAGTAACGGCGGTTCGCCTCAGAGGCAAATCCCTTTTCGGGTCCCTTCATCGTCGCCGGGCAGGGGCGCACGGTCAGGTGCCCCCTGAAGGATGGGGGGCCCCGGGCAAACGAACGTTCAGGCCGGCCTCCCCCCGGGCCCCGGCGGATGGTAGAGAGGCGTGCGCCCCGGCGCAGGAGACAGGCATGCCGAGCACCTCCAACAGCTTCGCCGACCGCGCCGCCCACCGGGCCTGGCTCTCCACCCAGGCCGGCCTGCCGCGCGGCTTCCGCGCCGGGGCGGCCGCCTTCGAGTTCGTCCCCTTCGAGGTGGAGAAGCCGGCCCGCATGAAGCTGGCGCTGCTGGCGCTCGACGAGCCGACCGAGGCCTTCGCCGCCGTCTTCACCCGCAACGCCTTCCCGGGGGCGCCGGTGCTGGTGGGGCGCCGCCGCCTCTCGGCGCCGCGGCTCGGCGCCGTGCTGGTCAACAACAAGATCTCCAACGTCTGCGCGCCGGGCGGGGTGGAGGCCTCGGAGCGGCTCTGCGCCGAGGCGGCACTGTCCCTCGGGATGGAGCCGACCGAGGTGCTGCCCTGCTCGACAGGCGTCATCGGCTGGCGGCTTCCGGTCGAGGCGATGGTCAAGGCGCTCCCGGAGGCGGTCGCGGCGCTGCAGGGCGAGAGCATCCTGGCCGCGGCCGACGGCATCATGACCACCGACCTCTACCCGAAGGTGCGCCGCTTCGAGCTGCCCGGGGGCGCCTCGATCGTCGGCATCGCCAAGGGGGCCGGCATGATCGAGCCGAACCTGGCCACCATGCTGGTCTACCTGCTCACCGACGCCGCGGTGCCCCGCGCCGCGCTGCGGGCAGCGCTGGCCGAGGCGGTCGAGCAGAGCTTCAACGCCATCTCGGTCGACTCCGACACCTCGACCAGCGACACCGTGGTGGCGCTGGCCTCCGGGGCGGCCGGGCCGGTGGCGGCGCCGGCCTTCCGGGCCGGCCTGCTGCAGGTCTGCCGCGATCTCGCCGAGGACGTGGTGCGCAACGGCGAGGGGGTGCGCCACGTGCTGCGGGTCACCGTGCGCGGCGCCCCCGACGCCCTGGCGGCCCGCCTGCTCGGCAAGGCGGTCGTCAACTCGCCGCTCCTCAAGACCGCCGTGGCCGGCAACGATCCCAACGTGGGCCGGCTGGTGGCGGCGCTCGGCAAGGAGGCCGGGGCCCGCGGCATCGCGCTCGACCCGGCCCGGGCCCGCATCTCCATGGGCGGCGAGGTGATCCTCGAGCGCGGCCTCTTCCAGCTTGACCGGGAGAAGGAGCGGCGGCTCACCGCCCACCTCGTGGCGGCAGAGCTCTACCCGCAGGTCCCGGCGGCCGACGGCATCACCTTCCGCCCCCCGGTCGACTTCCCCCCCCACGAGCGGGCCGTCGAGATCGAGGTCGAGCTGGGGGTCGGCTCCGGTGAAGCCGAGGTGCTGGGGGCCGATCTCACGCACGAGTACGTGACGGAGAACGCCGACTACAGGAGTTGAGGGGAAGAGGCGGCTCCGCGTCCTGGTGCTTTCGGGTTGCGCCGAGCGGAGCTCGGGGCGTTCAGTCCACGCAGGAGTGGCGCGACCAGTGGAAGCGCCGCCGCGCCTTCTCGTGGAGCCAGGCGCCGGCCAGGATCCCGGCCAGGGTGGCCAGGGCCGCCGCCTTCCCCTCGCCCAGCTGCACCAGCGCCGCCGCCGGGCAGGCGCCGGTGAGGGCCCAGCCGGCGCCGAAGAGCAGGGCGCCGGAGATGGTCCCGGCGCGGATCGGCTTCACCGGGATCTGGTCGTGGCGGGCCAGCAGCCGGAAGCCGGCCATGGCCAGCAGGACCGCGCCCCCGAAGCCGAGCAGGAGCCGCAAGCTCTCGCGGCCCGGGGCGCCACCCCCGAGGCCGAGGCTGAACATGCGGTGGACCTCTCCCCAGTCGCTCAGCCCGGCAGCCGAGACGGTGACGCCGAGGGCGAGCCCGGCGGCGCCCATGAGGAGGTGACGCCTCAGCGCGCCGTTCACCCGACCCTCCAGGCCAGCAGCAGGGTGGTGGCCACGGCAGCCGCGAAGAAGGCGCCGGTAGAGAGCAGGCTGCCGGGCATGAGCCGCCCGGTGCCGGTCAGGCCATGGCCGGCGCTGCAGCCGCCGCAGAGCGAGGTGCCGAAGCCGACCAGCAGTCCTCCTCCGGCCAGCACGCCGAGGCTGGCCGGGCCGGCCGCGACCAGCGCCGTGAAGTCGGGGCCGAGCCCCGCGCCCCAGCTCCCGCGCGCCAGCGCGACCAGCGCGCCGCCGGCGACGAGCGTGGCGAGGAAGGTGAGGTGGGCGCCGAGGGGAGGCACCGGGGCGCAGCTCCGGCCCGCGGCGGTGGCCGGGGTGGCCGGCTCCATCACGCCGGTGGGCGCCAGGCCCCCAGGGGCCGCGGCCACGGGCACGGCCTGGGCCGCTTCGGCCCGGTCATCGCCGACGTGTCCGAAGGCCTCCCTGGTGAGGGCCAACAGCTCCTCCTCCAGCGCGGCCTGGTCGCCATCGTTGACGGCGGCGACGCCGCGATCGAAATCCAGCTCCTCGCCGACCCGCGTGAAGCGAGCCAGGACGCCGGAGACCCCGAGCGGGCGCCGCACCGACAGCCAGTAGCCGACCGTGAGCGTCCCGAGCGCGAGCGCGGTGGCCCACCAGGGGAGGAACCCGGTCACGGCGAGCGGGCCTGGAGGGAGCGGCCGTTGGGCAGCATGTTGGGCGGGACCCGCTCACCGGAGTGCGCCAGCTGGAAGCGGTTGCACTCCTCGAACTTGTCCATGCAGTAGTGGTCCTGCCAGACCTTCAGCGACGACTTCATGGTGAAGAGCGAGAAGAGCGGACAGGTCGGTGTATGTGCGCATGCCATCTGGTGATTCCCCCTTGGTCGGGGGCGGGATCTGCAAGAAGGATTCCCACCGGCGCGGCGCGTCGTAACGCCACCTTGCGGCCGTTCGGGCCAGCGGCGGGTGCAAAGTTGGCGCACCTGGCAACACTCGCGGTCAAAGACCGCAGCGCATGCGCGCCCCGTTCGGGGAAAGGTGGCGGTCCCAGGCGGGGAAGGGCTGCGGCTATCTGCCGCCCCTGGCGGTCCAGACCTTGAGCATGTCGGGCGAGCCCTGCGAGCGGATGCCGCTGTCGGTCAGCAGCTCCTCGGTGGCGGCGTCGAGCTCCTTGCGGGAGAAGACGATCGCCTCGCCGCCGCGCCGTTCGAAGTCGATGGAGATGAACTCGCCGCGGGAGTCGCGGAGCAGCTCGACCGCGTGGCGCAGGTTCTTCACGGCCACGCCGTTGATGGTCTTGACGACCGCCCCCTGCGGCGAGTCGTAGCCCTTGGCGGTCCGGTGGGGCAGGAAGGGCGACGGCACCACCACCAGCTCCTCGTCGGGGAAGGCCGGCGGGTCGAGCATGCGGGTGAAGAGCGGGCTCCCCAGCATGTTGAGCATCGAGCCGCGGCCGCCGATCGAGAGCAGCTGCTGCGAGGCGACCGAGAAGACCACCGGTCCGTAGATGAAGTAGGGCGGGTAGGTGCCCTGCAGGTCGGGGACCATGACCCGGCGGTTGGAGCCGACCGGCAGCGAGAGGCTCATGGGCTTGCCGGCGCGGACGAGGGAGAGGGCCAGCCGCCCATCCCGCGCCAGCTTCTGCACCAGGTACTGGAAGCGGACCCGCAGGTTGGGGCCGAGCTGCACCATGCCCTGGTCGTCGACCGGGACGTCGCCGATGCGGGTGATCACGTCCCAGGGCTTGAGCGGGCTCTCCTTGCCGAACGGCTCGTGCACCACCATGCCGGAGATGTCCGGGGGGAGCTTGAGGAAGGCGCGCAGGGCCGGGTTCTCCAGCGTCTGCAGCTCGTCGTGCATGGCCGCCTTGCCGTCGTAGCGGCCGTCGGCGACGTCCTTCAAGAAGAGCTCGACCTCCTCGTTGGGGATGATGTAGCCGATGTTCTGGGCGTTGCTGAGCGTGCTGAAGGCCAGCCCGATCATCTCCTCGCCCACCACCGCCGGCCCGCCGCTGTTGCCGGGGTTGATGGCGGCGTCGATCTGGATCCGCAGCCCGGACACCGGGAAGTTGTAGGAGGTGTACTCGATGCGCGAGACGATCCCCTTGGTGATGGAGAGGTTGCTGCCGCCGGTCGGGTAGCCGTAGGCCATGACCGCGTCCTTGACGTCGGGCAGGGTGGCGAGCCGGGAGAGGGGCGGGTGCTTGTCGAAGAAGGACTCGTCGTCGAGCTTGAGCAGGGCCAGATCGATGCCCGGGGCGATGGCCACCACCGTGGCCGAGAGCTTGTCGCCGGCCTGGTGGGCCTGCACCTGGACCTGGCTGGCGTAGAGCACCACGTGGGCGTTGGTGAGGATGCGCCGCCCCTCCACCACCACGCCGCTCCCGGTGGCTTCGCTCGGCGAGCTCTTGGCCCAGGGCCTGGCGACGTCGGGGCTGCGGATGGTGGAGAAGATCTTGACGACCGAGCTCTCCACCACGCCACGCGCCGCCGGGGCGGCCGGGGCGGCCGGGGCGGACTGCGGCGTGGCAGGGCCGGACTGCGCCGTGGCAAGCCCGGGCAGGAGCCCGGCGAGGAGGAGCAGGCAGGAGCGGAGGCGCATGAGGTCTCGGGCCGGGGTGGCGGAGGCTAGGCGCCGCGGACGGCGCGGACGGCGGCGGCGGCGGCGCTGAAGACCCCGGCGATCTGGGCCTCGGCGAGGCAGGAGAAGGCGACGCGCAGGTCGGTCTTGCCGAGCGCGATGGTGCCGACCCCGTGGTCGTCGAGCAGTCGCACCCGCACGGTGTCGGCGTCGGCCCCCTTGAGCCGCAGGCACATGAAGTAGCCGGAGTTGAAGGGGTAGACGTCCCAGCAGTCGGCGTAGGCCGCCTTGCGGCACTCCACCGCCACCACCTCGGCCCGCTTGCGCAGCGTGGCCACCTTCTCGGCCTGCTGGGGGCGGAACTCCGGGTCGTTGAGGGCCTTCAAGACCACCGACTGGCCCGGGTTGGAGATGTTGGAGACGTAGGCTCGGATCAGCCCGGCGGTCTTGTCCTCGAGCGCCTTGTAGACGGCGGCGGTGCCGTTCTTGATGCCGAAGGTGAGGAAGCCGACGCGCAGCCCCCAGATGAAGGCCTCCTTGGTGCCGCCGTCGACCTTGATGGCCAGCAGGTTGTTGGAGGCGCGGGCCAGGCGGCCGAAGACCGACTCGGTCTGGCAGTCCGGGTGGTAGAACATCCCGTAGTAGGCGTCGTCGACGCTCACCACCAGCCTGGTGCCGGCCTCGGCCTCGGCGGTGAGGGCGGCCACGATGCCGTCGGCCTCGGCCCGGGTCGGCGTGTAGCCGGAGGGGTTGTTGGGGAAGTTGAGGGCCACCACCAGCTTCTTGCCGCGGTGGCGCTGCAGCCCGGCCTTGAAGGCCGGCAGGTTGAAGCCGGTCAGCTTCTCGTCGAAGAAGGGGAAGTAGTCGAAGCTGGCGCCGAGCCGGGTCTCCCAGGTGAGGTTGTAGTTCTCCCAGAGCAGGTCGGCGGAGAGCACGGCGTCGCCCGGGTCGAGGAAGAGGTCGCCCACCAGCCCGAGCCCGTGGGTGAGGGCGTTGGTGACCACCGGGTTGGAGATGAGCTGGTCGCCGAGCGACGGCGTCTCCTCGCGCTGCTTCCTGGCCCAGGCGGCGCGGACGTCGGGCTTCCCGTAGCTCGGGGCGTAGTCGTAGATCTCGGCCGGGGTGAGGCCGGTGAAGTACTTGCTCACCACCCCGAGGTGCATGGGGGCGCCGTTCTCGGTGGCGATGCCGACGGTGGCGTTGGCTGCCTTGGCCTTCTGCTTGGCCTCGGCCCCCTGCGCCAGGATCCCCTTGGCCGGGAAGAAGAAGCGGGTGCCGCGCGCCGAGAGCAGGTCGAGGACGACCGGGCAGTCCTTCTTGAGCGCGTCGTTGGCGGCCTGGGCGAGCGGGTTGAGGGGCGCGGTAGACATGCGTGTACTCCTGAGGGGGGCGGGGCGCGGCGGGGCGGTGGACGGAGGCGAGCGGCCGGACAATGTGGCATGTCCCGCGAAGCCGGTTCAAGGGCGAAGGGGTCGCAGGGCGGGTGGCTACCGGTGGGCCATCTTCAGCGCGAAGGTGGTGCTGTTCCGGTAGGCGATGTGGACCTTGCCGCTGGCGTCGACGGCGATGCCACAGCCATAGCCGGTGTCGTCCGACGAGGGATCGACCACTTCGGTGGCCCAGGTGTTGGCACCGGTCCGCTTGGCGTAGCGGAGCTTGTAGCCGGCCCCGTAATAGCAGACGTGTGGCGTGCCGGCCTGATCGAGGGCCAGGTATTCGGCCCGGTAGCCGCCCGTGGCGGTGGCGTCGATCCGTTCGATGGTCCAGGCCGAGCCGCTCCAGGTGGCGTACTTGTAGGCCCCGGCGATGGGGTTGGCGTAGACGATGTGCGGGTGGCCTCCGGCGTCGACCGCGATCGAGGTGAAGTTCTCGGCATAGGGCTGGGCGGTCGACGGCACCCCGACCTCTTCGATGGTCCGGATGGTCCAGCTGGCACCAGACTGCTGGGCCCAGGCGGCGTAGGACTTGGTGGTGGACCGCGGCTGCCCGTCCCAGTGGACGAAGCTGATCTGCGAGTTCCCGGTCGAGTCGACCGCGATGGCGTTGTGGTAGCCGTCACTAGCAAAGGTTCCGTCGCTGGCCACCAGTGGGCCGGAGACCTCGACGACCGAGGCGAGGCCGGGCTTCCACCAGGCCAGCACGTTGGGCGGGGTGGCCCCGGAAGAGTGGTACATCCAGGAGGAGACGCGTGGCGTATCGTCGACCGGGTTGATGGCGACGCGATTGTGGCCGAGGAAGGCCCAGGCCAGTTCGGTGGAGGGGAGGTTGGATGTCGTCCAGCTCGAGCCGTTCCAGCTGGCCAGCCGATAGGCGACGTCGGCAACATGGAAGCTGACCCAGGGGGTGCCGGTACTGGTCACCGCCACCGAGCTCCACATCCCTGAGGTCGAGAAGGTGCCGAGCGAGGGGCCGACCACGCGGCGGGTCCAGGTGGTGCCGTTCCACGCAGCATACTTGTAGCTCTTGTTGGCGCGGTCCAGGTAGCTGACATGGAGGCTGTTGGCGGGGCCGACGGCCAGCGACGGGTAGGTGCCGACGTCGGTGCTGGTATCGTCCACTACCTCGATGGTCCAGGGCAGGGCGCCACCGCCACCGCCACCGCCACCACCACCACCTCCTCCGCTACCACCACAGGCGCCTAGCATCGAGACCAGCGACGCGGCGAGGATCAACCGGTGTGGGTTCATGGGCGCTGCTCCCGATCGTGCGAGTTCGTGGAGGCCGACCTTAGTCCTTGCCGCTCCCGGCGCACGAGCCCCTGATCGAGTGACATCGGGCGGCCCGGGGCACCCGCCCGCCGGTCAGCCCATGGCCCCCACCGCGGCCTGGACCACCAGGTAGTGGCAGGCGGCGGCGGCGATCACCAGCAGGTGGAA
>JANMRY010000081.1:0-1937 GCA_031388695.1 Anaeromyxobacter sp.
AGCTGATCCGCCACGCCGCGGTGCTCCGGCTGCGCGCGGCGGCGGCCATCGCGACGCGCCCGCCGCCCCGGACGCCGGTCGACTCGGTCGCGATCGCCGAGCTGCTCTCCGAGATCGACGGCGTCCTCAACCAGGTCAAGGCCCTCTTCGATGGCGCCACGCCCGAGCAGAAGCCCCAGCTCGGGGCCATCCGCAATGCCCTGGTCCGTGAGGCGGTCGACTTCTCCGAGGCCTGACACGAGATCGGCACCGCCGAGCTGACGCTGCCGGCGGCGTCGGGGCACTTGCCCGGGCGGGCCGCCGCGGCCCGGGTGCTCTCGTCCCGAGCCGGGATCGACGACGAGGACCGGCCCGAGGAGGTCAGGCGGCGCACCGGGCCGTACATCGTCCTCGCGGTGGCCCTGCTGATCGGCGGGGGCTATCACGCCTGGAATCTCTACACGACGCCCCCCAGGGTGCCGCCAGCAACCTACGAGGGGGCACCGGCCGGCACCATGGCTATCCAGAACGGAAAGTCCTACTTCCTCAAGCTCCTGCCCGGGAAAGTCGTCAACGCCGCGGAGCTGGAGAGCTTCAAGCAGCGCGAGGCGAAGCGCGGGAACACCCTCCGGGAGCTCGGCGCGGGCCTCTGGATCATCGAGTCGGCGACGGCAGAGACGGGAGCGAAGCCATGAAGAAGATGATGCGGAAGACGTCGAGGGGGTTCACCCTCGTCGAGCTGATGATCGTGGTGGCCATCATCGGCATCCTGGCGTCGGTCGCCATGCCGCAGTTCAACAGGGCCGTGCTCAAGGCGCGCGCAGCAGAGCGGGCGACCATCATGGACTCCGTCGGCCGGGGCGTGAATGACATTGTCACGATCCGGAACGGTCTGCCGGCAGGCGGGACCGAATGGGTAGGCGAGAACAACCCGCCCGATACTGCTGGCCCCCTCGGCGCCGCCAAGCGACTGGCGTCGATGACCGTGGCAGGATGGGATCAGCTCCCCGTCATCCTGCAGGGGGGGCTCTATTACACCTACTCCTTTACGGTGCGGGACCCGTCGGCCAATGCCAGCAATGCCAGCATGTGGGTCCTGGCCATCGGAGATCTCGACGGAGATGGCGCTCCTTCGAGCAAGCGGATCGACTGGAGGGCGAACGGCTACGCCTTCTACAAATATAGCGAGGATCCGGTCGCGGGCATGGAAGACGAGCTGTCGCCACAGCAGACCTACTGAACTGCCACCGCTGCGACGTAGTCAGTTCGACTCGCCGAAGTTGTCTCCACGCCCCCGCCGCGACATCCTCGCCCCATGCCGACGCCCAAGGTCCGGGTCCGCGAGCTCCGCGAGCTGATCCGGGCCGCCGACCACGCCTACTACGTCCTCGACCAGCCGACCCTCGCCGACGCCGAGTACGACCGGCTGATGCGCGAGCTGGCCGAGCTCGAGGCGTCGCACCCGGCTCTGCTCACGCCCGACTCGCCGACGCAGCGGGTGGGCGGGACGCCGAGCGAGCAGTTCCAGAAGGTGGCCCACCGCGAGCCGATGCTCAGCCTCGGCAACGTCACCAGCGACGAGGAGCTCGACGAGTTCGACGCCCGGGTCCGCAAGCTGCTGGGCGCTCCCCCGGAGACCCTGATCGGCTACGTGGTGGAGCCGAAGCTCGACGGCCTGGCGGTGGAGCTGGTCTACGAGGCCGGCCGCTTCGTGCACGGGGCCACTCGCGGCGACGGCACCACCGGCGAGGAGGTCACCGCCAACCTCCGGACCATCGGCCAGCTCGGCGCCAACCGCGGCGTGCTCCCCGCCCTCACCGGGAAGGCGCCCCCGCGGCTCGAGGTGCGCGGCGAGGTGCTGCTGCAGAAGGCCCACTTCGAGGCGATGAACCGCCGGCTGCTGGCCGAGGGCGAGGAGCCCTTCGCCAACCCGCGCAACGCCGCGGCCGGCTCGCTGC
>JANMRY010000154.1:0-3782 GCA_031388695.1 Anaeromyxobacter sp.
CAGCTTGAGCAGCCGCGCCTGCATCGCCTTCTTGCGCGTCTCGTCGGCGCAGGTCTCGATGGCCCGCGCCCAGGCCTCGCGAGCGCTCTTCTTGAACCCGAGCTGCTCCCAGGTCTGGGCCAGGAACTGGTGGGCGGCGTCGACGTCGGGGCGCAGCTCGGTGGAGCGGGCGTAGGCGGCGGCCGCCTCGAAGAGCAGCCCCTGCCTGGCCAGCGCGTGGCCCAGGTAGTAGTGGGCCTCGGCGCAGAAGTCGTCGCGGGCGCAGGCCTCGCGCAGCCGGGCGATCGCCTCCTCGAGCTTCCCCTCGCCCAGCAGCGCCGCCCCGGCCCGCCAGGCCTTGGCCGCCTCGGCCCGCCGCCCGGCGTCGGCCGGATCGCCAGCCGGGCCGAGCAGCAGCACCTTGGCGATCCGGGTCACCTCGTCGCGCCGGAGCGGCTTCTCCAGGAAGGCGTCGGCCCCGAAGGCCTGCTGGGCGTCGGCGGCGACGGTGCCGCGGTGGACGCCGCTCATCAGCGCCACCTGGGTCTGGCGCAGCACCGGGTCGCCCTTGATGGCCCGGCAGACGTCGAAGCCCTGCACCATGGGGAGCATCGCCTCGAGCACCACCAGGTCGGGCCGGGCCTCGCGGGTGATGTCGAGCGCGGCCCGCCCGTTGGCCGCCTGCAGCACCGTGCAGCCGAGCTTGCCGAGCAGCTCGGCCAGCTCTTCGCGCGACTCGCCGCTGCCGTCGGCCACCAGCACCAGCTTGCCGGCCCCGGCCCCCTCGAGCCGCAGCGTGGTGGCCGCCTCCTGGCGCGGTGCCACCGGCGAACGCAGCTCCTCGGGCCGGGTCAGCCGGGCCGGCGACGGCGCCGCGAACGGGGTCTCGAGCGCCTGTGAGATCGGCACCAGCTCGATCTCCTCGCTCGCCTCGGGGAGCTCGAAGGGATCGGCATTGCCGACGCGGTGGACCACGCCGACCCAGGCGGCGGTCGGGTCGGGGAGCACCGGGGCCTGGGCGCCGCGCCAGGTCGGGGCGAAGCGCTGCTTCTCGCGCGCCAGCCCGTCGATGGCCCGCTCGATGGCGGCCGGGACGGCGGCGTAGCGGAGCACCTTGCGGCCGGTGACGAAGCGCAGCTCGTCGGCCAGCGCCGCGTTCTCCGGGTCGGCCATGGCCAGCACCAGCTCGGCCTTGCCGACCGAGACCGGCAGCACCCGCTGCTGCCGGCAGAAGGCGTGGGAGACGATGGCCAGGTTGGTGACCGGGATGACGCTGCGCGAGAGGTCGACGCCGGGGCAGTCGGACTGGTCGATGAGGGCGCGGACCAGTACCCCCTCGGTGGCCAGCCCGAGCCGCAGCGCCGCCGAGGCCACGTCGCCGTCCTGCGCGGCGGCCAGCGCCTGCGCCGCCGCCTCCGCGGTGAGGGTCCCGGACTTGACGAGGTAGGCAGCGACGTCGGCCATGCCTGATGCTAGCCCGGCTGGCGGGAAAGGACATTTGCAGACCCTTCAGGGCGGGGGCGGCGGTGGCGGCGTTCCGCCCCGCCCCACCTGGCGGCGCAGCACCTCGACCTCGCGCAGCAGCCGCTCCAGCGCCAGCTCGTTCTTCAGGTTGACGCGGTAGTCGGCCTCGGCGGCGGCCCGGTCGGCCGCCACCTCGCGGTTCTGCGCCATCATCAGCAGCGGCCCCTGCAGCGCCACCAGCACCGCCAGCACCAGGTTGAAGAAGACGAACGGGTACGGGTCGAAGGCCCGGGCGCCGGAGACGTTGTAGAGCGACCAGCCGACGGTGACCGCCACCAGGAAGAGCACGAAGCCCCAGCTGCCGTTCCAGCGCGCCACCCGCTCGGCCAGCCGCTCGGAGAGGCCGCGGGCCGCCTCCAGCTCCAGCACCGTGTTCCGGCTGGCCCGGCCGGTCAGCAGGGCGGCCGAGAGGCGCAGCTGGGAGGCCAGCGCCTCGACCAGCACCCGCGACCCCTGCGGCGACGCGAGCACGGTGTCGAGGAAGTCGCCCCGCGCCAGGGTGAGCAGCCTGGCGTCGGTGACCGCCACCACCGAGGCGGTGCGCAGGCCGCCGTCGAGCACCGCCAGCTCGCCGAAGTGATCCCCGGCCCCCATGCGGCGCAGCAGGGCGCGCGGGTTGCCGTGCTCGGCCGGCATGAAGGCCTCCGCCTGGCCTTCCGCGATCACGAAGAGCCGGTCACCCGGGTCGCCGCGGCTGAAGAGCACGGTCCCGGCGGTGACCCGGAGCTCCTGGAGCCGCTCCTGCACCCGGGCCCGGTCGGCGGGCGGCAGGGCCTCGAGGAGGGGGATGCGATCGAGCAGCGTCGGGCTGGTCATGGCGCTGGCCGGCGGCCCGCGAGAGGCCGCGCCGGCCCTCCCTCAGATCTCGGCCTTGGTCTCCCGCATCATCAGCGTGGTGACCGCGGCGCGCGGCTCCACCCCGCCGTTGATGACCGCGTAGACGGTCTCGGTGATCGGCATCTCGACGCCGAGCCGGGCCGCGAGATCGCGGGTGGTGGCGGCGTTGCGCACCCCCTCGGCCACCTGCCCCAGCTCGCGCTGGATGTCGGCCAGCTTCTTCCCCTCGGCCAGCCCGCGCCCGACCGTCCGGTTGCGCGAGAGGTCGGAGTTGCAGGTCAGCACCAGGTCGCCCAAGCCCGAGAGGCCGGAGAGGGTGAGCGGGTTGGCCCCCTTCCTTGCGGCCAGCCGCGAGATCTCGGCCAGCCCGCGGGTGACCAGGGCGGCCAGGGCGTTGGCGCCGAAGCCGCAGCCGTCGCTCACCCCGGCGGCGATCGCCACCACGTTCTTGACGCAGCCGCCGATCTCGACGCCGACCACGTCACCCGAGGTGTAGGGGCGGAAGGTCTTGCAGTGGAAGGCATCCTGCACCTGCCGGGCGATCCGCTCCCAGCGCGCCGCCACCGTCACCGCGGTCGGCAGCCCCTTGGCCACCTCCTTGTCGAAGGAGGGGCCGGAGAGGATGGCGATGTAGGGGTGGAGCGGCACCGGCAGCACGTCCTCCAGCACCTCGCTCATGGTCATGAGCGTGTCGGCCTCGATCCCCTTGGCGACGCAGACGATCGGCGTGCCGGCGTGGACGTGGCGCTTCATCTCGATGGAGACGGTCCGGACCACGTGGGAGGGGACGGCCAGCACCACCAGCTCGGCCCCCTCCAGCGCCTTGTGGATGTCGGGCGAGGCGTGGACGTTGGTGGAGATGGGGATGCCGGGGAGGTAACGCTCGTTGCGGTGGTGCTGGGTCAGGTCCTCCAGCACCGCGGTGTCCTTGTCCCAGGCGGTGACGATGTGCCCCTTGTTGCCCAGCAACGAGGCGAGGGCGGTACCCCATGAACCTGCGCCGAGCACGGTGGTGCGCATCAGGACCTCCGGGAGCGTGAGGTTGAATCCTAGCCCCGCCCCGGCCCGCGGTCGCCCACTATTCGCGAGGGCTTGGCCCGAAGTTGGGGGCGCGCTGCCGCAGGCGAGGACGGCCTTGCGCCTTGCGGTGGCTCCCGGCATCGTGGCAACGTTCCCTCGGCTGCTGAACGGGCGCCCCCGCATCCTCGACCCGCTCCTCGGCCACCCTCGCCGTCCGGAGGCTCACATGTCCGCGCCCATCCCCGCAGAGCTCAACCCTCCGCAGCGGCTGCTGCTCGGCCCCGGCCCCAGCATGGTGAGCCCGCGGGTGCTGCGGGCCATGGCCACGCCGCTGGTCGGCCACCTCGACCCGGCCTTCCTCGTCATCATGAACGAGGTCCAGGCGATGCTGCGCGCCGTCTTCCAGACCGCCAACCCCTTCA
>JANMRY010000169.1:0-8401 GCA_031388695.1 Anaeromyxobacter sp.
CCGGCCCGCCGCTGCAGGGCTCCTGGGGCGCGCAGCTCACCAGCAACCCTGCCTTCTGGGCGGCCCCGGCCGCCGGCAACTTCACCAAGAAGGTCATCGTCGCCGGGACCGACCTCGAGGCGACCCTCTGCTTCAAGTGTCACTCGTCCTACTACGGGGCGCTGCCGGCCTCGCCGTCGGGAGGCTACACCGAGACCGACACCGCCAGGGAGTTCAACCCCGCCAACGCGGGCACCTGGTACACGGCCGGTACGGCCAATGCCTGGAGCAACGGCGAGACCGCCGGCGGCTTCCACCCGGTGCTGGCGTCGTCGGCCAACAACCTCGGCGCCATCAACATGGCCAACCTGGTCACCACCAACTTCGCCTGGCGGACCACCGGCGCCCGCAACCTGATGACCTGCACCGACTGCCACGAGTCGGACACCACGACCGATCCCAACGGCCCGCACGGCTCGACGGCCGCGTTCATCTTGAAGGGCCCGAACACGGCGTGGAGCAGCACCCTCGTGGCAACGTCGACCAGCATGCCAGCCAACACGTTCTGCGCCAATTGTCACAGCACCACCTGGGCGAGCTCGCGTTTCGCCAACAACCAACACTTCAGTCGCTCGCAACACCGGGTGGCCTGCTGGAACTGCCACGCGCGGATCCCGCACGGTGGCCCGCGCCCCGGCATGCTGGTTGCTCCCGCTGGCGCCAACGCCAACGTCGGAGGCACCATCGCGGGGTGGGACGCGACGGCGCCCTACTCCAGCCCGGGGACGGGAAGCAGGCTCTACATCGTCAGCTACCCAACCAACAACACTTCGGGCTGGGGCCAGAACAACTGCGGCTGCAACGGCACCGGCCACTGACCGCCAAAACCCCGGCCGCCTCCGCGCGGCCGGGGGCTCGCGCGGAGGCCCCGGCCGGCGGCGGTGCCGTGGTCAGTAGACCAGCAGGTACTGGTAGACCGTCCCGGCCGCGAAGACCACGCCGAGCAGGGCGTGCTTCACCTTGAGCAGCTTGATGCGGCTCTTCTCCATGTCGCCGGTCCAGCCGAAGACCTTCCAGGTCACCATGCGGACCACGCCGGTGGCCATGATGACGCCGAGGCTGACCCAGGTGACCACCAGGAACTGCCGCTCCAGGCCGCTCACCTGCCCGGTGACCGCCTGCCAGGCCGGCTCCTGCGTCTCACGGTGGAGCATGGTGAGCAGGAGCAGAGTCCCGATCCAGGTGCCGGTCGCGACGTCGTGGATGAAGGCGTTGAGGATGGTGAGCTGGTCCTTCATGGGTCGGGAATCCTAGCATGCTAGGATTCTCCTCCACGCCAGGGAGTGGCTGCCGCTCCAGGACTCGTCCATGCTGAACGCTCGCAACCTCGCCGTCGCGCTCCTGGCGCTGGGTGCAGCCGGTGCCGGGTGCGCCGGCCTCTTCGGTCCACGCCGCCCCGCGGTCGAGTTCACGCCCTACCCGGAGGCCCAGGTGGCGGGGGTGCGCAACCCGCACGACTACCAGGGCAAGCCGCTCTGCCAGCGCTGCCACGTGCCCGGCGACGGCCGGCTCACCAGCGGCGCCATCTCGCTCTGCGTCAGCTGCCACGCCTTCGGCCACGGCAACCACCCGGTCGACGTGGTGCAGAAGGCGCCTGCGGGGGACCTGCCGCTGCTGGCGGGCGGGCTACTGGCCTGCCACACCTGCCACGACCCCCACGACCTGAAGCGCCACCGGGCCGGGCTGCGGCTCGGCTTCAGCGAGCTCTGCCTGCGCTGCCACGTCCGCCACAAGTGAGGCGGGCCGGACCGGCCTGGAAGCTCAGCGCCGCTCCAGCCGATCGACCGACTGCTTGGCCTTGGCGGCGAAGAAGCCGGAGGGCTCCAGCTCCATGTAGCGCCTGAAGGCGGTAGCCGCGGCGGGCCGGTCTCCTCGCGCCGCCAGGGTCTCTGCCAGCGCGTACCAGGCCGGGCCGAAGAGAGGGGAGATGGCGAGGGCGCGGCGCTGCTGGACCTCGGCGTCGGCGTAGCGCCCGGTGTCGAAGTAGACGCGCCCGAGCGCGACCCGAGCCTGTGGCGACTCGCGGACCGAGAGCGCCGCCTCGAACCAGGTGATGGCGCCGGACGGGTTCCCGGAGTTGACCGCCCCCATCCCCCTGTCGTGGTACTGCTGCGCCAGCTGCTCGGTCTGCAGCTCCTGCTGGCGCCGGGTCCAGGCGGTAGCCTCCTCGGTGCGGTTGGCGGCGCGCAGCAACTCGATGGCGAGGGTGACGTCGGCCAGCTCCAGCGACTGGACCTTGAGGGACGGGGCCAGCTCCCGGAGGGCGCCGTTGACGTCGTTGCGCCGGAAGGCGATCCGCGCCAGCGAGCGGCGCGAGGGGCCGGCCTCCTGCCCCATGGAGACCAGCTGCCGGAAGAGCCGGGTGGCGTCGTCGAGCTGCCCGAGCCCTTCTGCCGCCTGGGCGGCCACCTGCATGAGCCCGGACTGCTCCGGGGTGGGGCGCCCGACCAGCAGCGGGGCGACGGCGTTCCAGGCCTCGTCCCAGGCGCCGATGGTCAGGGCGGTGGCCCCGAGCAGCTGCCGGCAGCGAACGCAGGAGGGGGCGGCGGTCACGCTCCTGCGCAGCTCGCCGAGGAACGGCGTCGCCCCGTCGCGCGGGATGCTCAGGTAGGTGTTGGCGGGGCGCACCAGCTTGAACTCGTCCCGGGCGATGAGGTCGGCGTAGCGGCCGTCGCGCCGCAGGTAGAGCAGGCCGCCGTCGTCGAAGGCCACCAGGGCCCAGAAGCGCCGATCGGCCCCCCAGTCGGCGTCGTGGTTGGAGGAGGCCAGCGAGGCGGCCGTGGCCGGGTCGGGCTGGGGGTAGTTCACGACCAGGGCCTCGAACCGGTACTTGCGGTCGAGCCCGTAGAAGAGGCCGTAGTTCTGGGGCCCGCTCACCGAGGCATCCTCGTCGCCCGGGACGATCAGGCCGCGGCCGTCCTGGTAGGTCATGCGGTTGGTGCGCCACTCGATGTAGCCGCCGAAGTGGAAGGTGTTGAAGATCGACCCCTCGATGCGGTTGGCCACCAGGTAGTCGACGGCCCGCACCGGGAAGGCGTAGGCGCGCAGCTCGGTGCCGAAGCGGACCACGCTCGGCGACGGGAACCAGGCGCAGCCACCCAGGGCGAGGAGCAGCAGGGCGGCCCCGGCAGCGGGCCGGGCCCACCCGGAGAGCCAGCGCTCGGGGAGCTGGTCCAGGGCCTCGCCCAGGTTGCGGGCAGTGATGGGCGCGGCCACCACCGCCATCATCACGGCGAAGCGGCCGGCCGAGAAGCCGAGGTAGGCGAAGGCGGCCACCGTGACCAGCTCGCGCAGCCGCAGCCGGCGCAGGTTGAGCAGGAAGCCGAGGACGGTGATCCCCAGCACCACGCCGAAGATGTCGTTGAGCGCGCTCCGGTCGAGCGGCTGCATCTCCAGCACCATGCGCTTGGCGAAGGGGAGCATCCGCTCCATGGCCTCCTGCGCCGGGGGGCCGAGGTTCTCGAAGCCGAGGCTGGAGAGGGCGAAGCGCAGGGCGGTGACGATGGGGTTGAAGGGCGAGGGGGAGAGCAGGGCGGTGAGCAGGGTCAGGGCCCCGGCCGCCGTGGCGTAGCCGAGAGGTCTCAGGCCCGGGGTGACGATCAGCTCACGGCCGGTGAGCCGGTTGAGTCCCAGGCCGACCAGGCCGACCCCCACCAGCACGCCGAGCGGGACGATGGCCACCGGCACCGAGGGGTGGAGGTTGGTCCAGAGGATGGCCAGCAGCGGCAGCCCGTAGAGCAGGCGCGGCTTCCCCTCCTCGAAGCGGCGCAAGGCCAGCATCACCACCGCCAGCAGCACCGTGGCCAGCAGCTCGGGCCGCGCGAAGGCGCGGTAGCGGCCGAAGGCGAGCAGCGGCACCATCACCGCGGCGGTGGCCAGCAGGGCGCCGGCCGTCCAGGGGCCGCGGCGGGGGCGCGAGTCGAGCATCAGCACCACGGCCAGCAGGGCGCCGAAGAGGGAGGCGAACCAGGCCATGGCGCCGTCGCCGAAGGCCGAGGCCCAGAGGTAGATGACGAAGCTCCCCAGCCAGTAGGGCATGGGGCCGGTCTGGGTGGCCCGCAGCGGGAAGAGGAACGGCTCCTCGGCCCGCAGGCCGTGCTGGGCTATGTCCCGCCCGTAGGCCATGTGATGGAACATGTCCGGGTCGCGGACCTCGGTGAGGTAGGCGACGAAGCCGAGGGCGGCCGCCAGCAGCACCGCCCCAAGGAACCAGCGCCGGTCGAGCGGCCCGCTGGGGGAGATCACGCGCGCGGCTCCGGGCCGGGTGGGGGCGTGGCGGCCGCGCCCTCTCCGCCGGGACGCTCCCGGGAGGCCTGGAGGATGGCCAGCTCCTGGGTGAGCCGGCGCACCTGCACGGTGAGCCGGGAGATGACGGTGGTGAAGTGGACGCTGATGAGCAGCAGGAAGATGAGGGCGAAGAGGAAGAGCGTGGTGGTGACGGCGATGGCGCCGATGAGCTGGGAGATCCGCTCGATCAGGCCGTACCAGGTGGCCAGCACCATCATCCCGACGGTGGTCAGCACCCAGAGGAAGGCGTACTCCTCGCGGAGCCGGCGGCGGCGGATCAGCTCCATCACCACCAGGAAGGTGCCGACCGAGGTGATGATGGCGAAGACGCGTTGGGTGGGGGTCATGGCCGTTCGTTCCGCAGCGGGACCAGCGCCAGGGCGAGGGTCATCCGGAAGATGTAGTAGAGGGGCTTGAGCAGCCCGCGGTGCATCCCCTTGCCGTCGGGCGAGCTGAGCATGCGCACCGGCACCTCGGTGAGCCGCAGCCCGGAGCGGGCCACCATGGCCAGCACGTCGGCGTCCGGATAGTCGTGCGGCCAGCGATCGTGGGCGTAGAACTCCAGGGCGCCGCGGGAGATGGCCTGGAAGCCGCTGGTCGGGTCGGTGAGCCGCTGGCCCGAGAGATGGCTGGCGATGGCGCCGAAGAGGGTCATGCCGAGCCGGCGGGAGAGCGGCGGGCGGTAGGAGCCGGGGTGGAGGAAGCGCGAGCCGACCACCACGTCATGGGTGGCGAGCGCCTCGAGCAGGGCCGGGATGGAGGCCGGGTCGTGCTGGCCGTCGGCGTCGAGCTGCAGCACCGCGTCGTAGCGGTGGCGAAGCGCGTAGCGGTAGCCGGTCTGGAGCGCCGAGCCGTACCCGAGATTCACGGGATGTGAAGCGACGATGGCGCCACCGGCGCGGGCCTCGGCCGGGGTCTCGTCGCGCGAGCCGTCGTCGACCACCAGCAAGTCGGCCACCACCTGGGCGCGGACCGCCTCGACCACGCCGCGGATGCGGAGCGCCTCGTTGAAGGCGGGGATGACGACGAGCAGCCTGGACGGGGTGGGCATGGCTCCTGGAACTTCTGGTGCGAATCCGGCGGGAAGCGGGCCGAAACATAGCCCAAGGTGGCGGCGGCGGGAACGGCGCCGGCGTGCGATCAGGGCGGTGCGCTCACGGAGGTGGCGCCCTGCGCGGCGGGGGTCCTGCCGGACCGCACCAGGGCCTCCAGCTCCTGCTCGGCGAGCCGGGCGATCCGCTCCCAGCCGAAGCGCTCGGAGACCAGGCGGCTGGCCTCGCCGCCGAGCCGGGCCCGCAGCGGCGGGTCGGCCGCGAGGCGGGCCAGGGCCTCGGCGAGCGCGCCCGGGTCGCCGGGCGGCACCAGCAGGCCATGGGCCGGGGAGGGGATGACCTCGACCGTCCCCCCCTGCGGCGTGGCGACGATGGCCAGGCCGGCCGCGGCCGCCTCGAGGATCGAGCTGGGGAGCCCCTCGGCGCAGCAGGAGGGGTGGACGAAGAGGTCGGCGGCGGCCAGCAGGGGGAGCACCTCGGCCGGCGGCAGCTGGCCGAGCAGGTGGAGCCGCGGCAGGCGGGCGGCGCGGCGCTGCAGCTCCCCGAGCGCTTCGCCGTCGCCGGCCACCACCAGGTGGAGGCCAGGCACCCGCTCCAGCGCCGTGGCCAGCACCAGCAGCCCCTTGTCGGCGGTGACCCGGCCGGCGTAAAGGGCCAGCGGCTCTCCAAGCCCGACGCCGAGCCGGCGCCGCGCCTCGTCGCGCCCGGCCTGGTCGCGCCCGGCCGCGGCGCCCGGCGCGGGCAGGTCGACGCCGTTCTGGAGGAGGCCGGCGCCCGGGCGGCCCAGGCGGGCGAGGAAGTCGACCACCGCGCCGGAGACGCCGACGCAGCGGGTGGCGCGCCGGATCACCCAGCGCCCGGGGCCGTGGTCGACGGCGGCGGCCAGCCGGTCCCCGAGGGCGCTGCCGAGCCGGATGTGGCCCGACCCGTGCTCGACATGGAGGTGGGGCAGCCCCTCGTCGCCGGCGAAGCGGGTGCCGAGCCAGGAGGAGGTGAAGAACCTGGTGTTGGTGACCACCACCTGGGGCCGGAAGTCGCGCAGCCAGGCGAGGGCGCGCCAGAGCGCCGGGCCGGGCAGGAGCACCGGGAAGCGGGCGCTGAAGAGCGGCAACACCGGCAGGCGGGCCACCTCGATGCCGTCGACCAGCTCGCGGTCCGGACCGGCGGCCACGGTCGACGTGAGCAGCGCCACGGCGTGCCCGCTCGCCGCCAGGCGCGAGAAGATGGCCCGCGTGTAGCGCTCCACGCCGCCGACGTGCGGGTGGAAGTGTCCCGTGAAGACGGCGATCCTCACCCTCGCTCCTCGCCCGGCAGGTCGGGGACGGCCCGGCCCCCGTCAGTAGGAGAGCGGGGCGTGGGTCTGGCCGTGGCAGACCAGGGCGCAGGAACCGCCGCGCCCCCCGCTGGCGGTGTAGCGCGGAGCGGCCTGCCCCGGCAACGGCTTGACGATGTTGAGATCGAAGTCGATGAGGTGGCCGTTGCTGCTCGGGGTGCCAACCAGCCCCGAGACCCCGTGGGCGTTGTGGCAGGCCGAGCAGGGGGTGGGGATGGCCGTGGCCAGCCTGGCGGTCGGACCGGGGGAGACGTGGCTGGCGTGGAGCGGGAAGGAGGAGACGGTGGAGAGCACCGTCTCGCGCTTGTGGCACTTGTAGCAGAGGGCGTACGCGTCGGCGCTCTCCGGGGTGCCGTCCTGGGTCAGGTAGTTGCGCTCCAGCAGGTTCCGGTAGATGGAGCCGTGCGGGCCGCGCGCCCCGGTGCCGCCGCTGGCGCGGGAGTCGTTGGAGGCGTGGCAGTCGCTGCAGTAGATGACCGAGCTGGCGGTCAGCGGCGGGATCAGGCTGGGGACCACCGGGTTTCGGCCGGGCCCGATGACCGGGTGGGCCGAGGCCCCGCTCGGCTCGAAGACGCGGCGCAGGTTGACCTCGATGGCGGCGCGGCGCGGGGCCGAGGCACCGACGGCGGCCCGGGCCTGGGGCTGGTTGACGCTGTCGGCGTGGCACTTGAAGCAGACCTCGTACTCGAAGCGGGCCGGGTCGACCCGGGCGCCGAGCCGGTCGATGCCCCACATGCCTGAGAGCGCGCCCTGGATGCCCGGGGCGACGGTGGCCTTGCGGCCGGTGGCCTGGTGCGGGTCGTGGCAGTCGACGCAGGTGACGTGGCGAGCGGCCGACGGGCTGGTCTCGGGGAGGCGCTGCTTGCCGCTGGGACCCTCGGCGAGGTCGTGGCCGGAAGGGCCGCTGCTGCTGGCGGCGTGGGCGAAGGGGCGCTTCACGGCGCTGGCCAGGTCGAGCGGGGTGACCTGCCCGTCGTGGCAGGCGAGGCACATGGCGTCGTCGCCCTGGGCGTTGGGCCGGACCAGGCGCCCGCGCTTGTCGCCGTTGTGCGGCACGTGGCAGGCGGCGCAGCGCAGCTCGGCGAGGGTGGTGGTGCGGAGCGTGGCCGGGTCGGTGATGGTGGTGGTGGAGACGACGTGCGAGCCGTCCGGCGCCTCGAGGCGCGCGGCGTCGTGGCAGGTGAGGCAGAGGCTGGCCCGCTCCATCGTCTTGACGAGGAAGTTCCCCTCGCCGGTCGCTGGGAGGGTCTCGCGGTGCGGGTCGTGGCAGGCCATGCACTGCAGCTCGCCGCGCCGGTCGAGCCGAACCGGGTCCTCCGGCGGGGGCGGGTGAGAGGTCCCGGTGGCCGGCGGCCTGATGGAGATGGGGTGCGAGCCGCGCAGGTCGGTGCCCAGGTTGGCGGCGTGGCCGGCCGGCAGCCTCCCGCCCGCGGCGGTGTCGCGCAGCTGGATGAGGCGTGATCGGGTCTGCCCCAGGGCGATGGTGCCGTCGTGGCAGGAGAGGCAGATGCGCGAGGAGCCGGTCGGCCCCAGGGAGGTCCGCGCCCGGCTGGTCGAGCTGGTGTAGGGGATGACGTCGGCCGAGCTGAAGGGGCGGGCGTTGGAGCGATCGCCGCCGTGGGGGACATGGCAGAAGACGCAGGCGTTGCTCTCGACGTCCGACTTGAAGGGGCCGGGACCGCCGCTGTCG